>JBEPVO010000025.1:0-24889 GCA_041690975.1 Alphaproteobacteria bacterium | reverse complement strand
CATCGCTGGCTGGGCGGCACGCTCACCAACTGGCAGACCATCAGCCACTCCATCCGCCGCCTGCGCTCCATCGAAGAGACGCTGACCACGGCGGAACAGTCGGGCCTGACCAAGAAGGAACTGCTGGGCCTGCTGCGCGAGCAGGACAAGCTCGAGCGTTCGCTGGGCGGCATCAAGGAAATGGGCGGCCTTCCGAACATGCTGTTCGTGATCGACACCAACAAGGAAGCCATCGCCATCGCCGAAGCCCGCAAGCTGGGCATTCCGGTGACTGCGATCCTGGATTCCAATTCCGATCCGGATGGCATTGCCTTCCCGATCCCCGGCAATGACGACGCCGCTCGCGCCATCGCGCTGTATTGCGATCTGGCCGCGCGCGCCATCATCGACGGCCTGGGCCAAAGCCAGGTCGAAGCCGGTGTCGATATCGGCGCGGCGGAAGAGGTCGAAGACACGTCCAGCCATGTCGCCGCTCCCTCGGAAGCGACGGCCTAACCATTCACGTTTGATTGTCGCGTTGCCGGCGGACGTTCCCCGCCAGGCAACGCCGCTACGGAGGCCGCAATGGCAAACATCACCGCCAGCATGGTGAAGGATCTGCGCGACAAGACTGGCGCAGGCATGATGGACTGCAAGACCGCGCTCAATGAAACCAATGGCGACATGGAAGCGGCCATCGACTGGTTGCGCAAAAAGGGTATCTCCAAGGCTGCCAAGAAGGCCGGCCGCGCTGCCGCCGAAGGCCTTGTCGGCGTTGCCGTCGGCAAAGGCGCGGGCGCGTTGGTGGAAGTGAATGCGGAAACCGATTTCGTTGCCCGCAATGACGAATTCAAGAGCTTTGTGAAATCCGCTGCCGATCTGGCGCTCGCCGAAGGCGGCGACCTGGAGAAGCTGCTGGCGGCCAAGCATGGCAGCAGCAATGTCCAGCAGACCCTGACCGAGCTGGTCGCCAAGATCGGCGAGAATATGAGCGTGCGCCGCACCGTGGCGCTCGCCGTCAATCCCGGCGTGGTCGCGGCCTATGTTCACAACGCGACGTCACCCGAACTGGGCAAAATTGGCGTGCTGGTGGCACTGAAGTCCACGGCCGACGAAGGCAAGCTTTCGGCCCTGGCCAAGCAGATCGCCATGCATATCGCCGCCGCCAGCCCGCTGGCGCTGACGCCCGAACATCTGTCCAAGGATGTGGTCGAACGCGAGCGCAATGTGCAGTGGGAGTTGGCGCGCCAGTCCGGCAAGCCCGATGCCGTCATCGAGAAGATGATGGAAGGCCGGATGCGCAAATTCTACGAAGAGACTGTGCTTCTGTCCCAGACCTTCGTGATCGATGGTGAAACCCAAGTCAGCAAGGTGATCGAGAAAGCGTCCAAGGATTTTGGTGCGCCGGTCGCGATCGAGGGCTTTGTCCGTTTCCAGGTGGGCGAAGGCATCGAGAAAGTCGAAAGCGACTTCGCAGACGAAGTCGCGCAGATGGCAGGCACCCGCTAACAGGACATTGCTCATGCCATCCGCGCCCAAATACGCCCGTGTGCTGCTCAAGGTCTCGGGCGAGGCGTTGATGGGTGAAGGCAGTTTCGGCATCGACACCGCCACGGTCGAACGGATCGCGGCGGACGTGAAGGAAGCGGTCGAAGCCGGCACCCAGGTCTGCATGGTGATCGGCGGCGGCAATATCTTCCGCGGGCTTGCCGGTGCGGCCAAGGGCATCGACCGGGCCACGGCAGACTATATGGGCATGCTGGCGACGGTGATGAATGCACTGGCCATGCAGGCGACCCTGGAGCGCAATGGCCTGCCCAGCCGGGTTCAGTCGGCAATCCCCATGAGTACGGTGTGCGAGCCCTATATCCGCCGGCGCGCGATTCGGCACATGGAGAAGGGCCGGGTGGTGATTTTCGCTGCTGGAACCGGGAACCCGTTCTTCACCACCGATACGGCAGCGGCCCTCAGGGCGGCTGAAATGTCCTGCAACGCCATGCTGAAAGCCACCCAGGTTGACGGTGTTTACAGTGCTGACCCCAAAAAGTATCCTGACGCAACGAGATACGAATCTTTGAGTTATCATGAGGTGTTAGCGCGGGATCTTGCAGTAATGGATGCATCGGCAATTTCCCTGTCGCGGGAGAATGGCATTCCGATCCTGGTGTTCTCGCTGCAGGATAAAGGGGCGCTTGCCAAGGTCCTTCGGGGCGAAGGCCGTGCCACCATCATCGAAGAAAAGTGAAGTTCCGGCCGGGGTTTGAGTTAGGATTCTGGTGTCAGGGGCGAGGCGAATGACAATGGCGGACACATATAACAAAGACGAGATGAACCGGCGCATGACGGGCGCGGTCACGACCTTGAGGAGCGAATTCGGTGGTCTTCGGACCGGCCGGGCCAGCCCGGCGCTGCTCGATCCGGTGTCGGTCGAAGCTTATGGCAACACCGTGCCGATCAGCCAAGTCGGTACCATTTCCACGCCCGAAGCGCGGATGATCACGGTGCAGGTGTGGGACAAGGGGCTGGCCAAGGCAGTGGACAAGGCGATCCGCGATGCGGGTCTGGGTCTCAATCCGCAAATGGATGGCCAGCTGCTGCGTATTCCGCTGCCTGAGCTCAATCAGGAACGGCGCAAGGAATTGTCCAAGCTCGCCGCCAAATATGCCGAGGCCGCCAGGGTCGCGGTCCGCAATGTTCGCCGCGATGGTATGGAATTGCTCAAGAAACTGGAGAAGGATCACAAGATCGGCCAGGACGAGCATCATACCAAAGGCGATGAGCTGCAGAAGCTCACCGACAGCCAGATCAAGGATATCGACACCGCGCTCCATACCAAGGAGCAGGAAATCATGCAGGTTTGAACCACCGCATGGAGATACCCCTGGCTGATCTTCCGCAAATTCTGCCCCGCCATGTCGCCGTCATCATGGATGGCAATGGACGCTGGGCGCGGAAGCGGCATCTACCGCGCGAGGCCGGGCATTTCGCGGGCATGAACGCCGTGCGCGAGACCGTGCGTGCGGCCTGCGACATGAAGCTTGGCAATCTCACACTGTTTGCCTTCTCAAGCGAAAACTGGAAGCGGCCCAAAGCAGAAGTGGGCGCCTTGATGGGTCTGTTTCGCACCTATTTCCGCAGCGACATGGACGAGCTGGTGGAACGCAATGTCCGTATGCGGATCATTGGCCATCGTGGCCGGGTGGCCAGCGACATCCAGCAGATGATCCTGGATTCCGAAAGCCGGACCGTCCAGAACACCGGCCTCAACCTCACCTTCGCCTTTGACTATGGCGGCCAGGAAGAGATCGCGGCCACCGCCCGGGAGCTGGCGCGCGCCGCTGCTGAAGGCCGGCTCGATCCGGAGACCATCACCACGGAATTGTTTGCGTCCCGGCTTTTCACCAGTGCCCTGCCGGAACCGGATCTGGTGATCCGCACCAGCGGCGAGCGGCGCCTGTCCAATTTCATGCTTTGGCAATCGGCCTATGCCGAACTTCTGTTCGTGGACACGCTGTGGCCCGATTTCGGCCGGGCCGAGCTGCTCAAGGCCCTCCAGAGCTTTGCCGGCCGCGATCGCCGCTTTGGCGCCGTCAATTCGGAGGCCGTGGCATGACCGGCCCGCGCCACCAATCCTCACCTGCCGGCGAGAATGCGCCGGGATATCGCGCCATCCGTTGGAATATGGATTGGATCACGCGCCCTCTGTTCGGCATCGTGCTGGCCGGCGTGGCGATCCTGGTGCTGTTTTCGCGACCGGAATTTTTCGCCAGTCTGGTGGTGTTGATCACAGTCCTGGCGGCGTATGAGTGGCACCGGATGGTGGCCATAGGGCATGCCTTTCGCGTCGAAACGGCGCTGACATCGATCACCGCTGCCGCCGCCGTCGTAGCGCTTCTGGTACTGCGCCAGGCGTGGCCAGCTTTGCTGGTCGTGGCGATCGGCGCTGTTGCGGCCATCTTCGTGGCCCGCATCCGGGGACAAAATCCTGTATGGCAGGCTGTGGGCGTGGTTTATCTGGGTTTGCCGGCGCTGGCGCTGGTCAGCCTGCAGGCGTTCCCGAACCGCGGCGCTTTGGTGATCGTGGGATTGTTCCTGATCGTGTGGGCGACGGATACGGGTGCGCTGATTTTCGGCAACCTGATCGGGGGCCCGCGCATGGCGCCGGTGCTGTCGCCGTCCAAGACCTGGGCCGGTACCATCGGGGGCAGCGTGACTGCCGCGCTGGTGTTCGGTTGTTATATCTGGCTGCTGGGCGGAACGCTTTGGATTGCCGCTTTGTTCGCTTTGGTCTTCAGCGCGATTGCCCATGCCGGCGATCTGTTTGAAAGTTTCGTCAAGAGGCAATTTGGCATCAAGAATTCGGGTAGCCTGATCCCGGGTCATGGCGGTGTGCTGGACCGCATGGATTCAACCATCTTCGCCAGCGTCGCCTTGGCGCTTCTGGTCTTCCTAGCGCATTTCAATCTTCTCTTCGGTATCACGTCATGAATCCCATCGCCGCCAGCGGAATTTTCGATACGGCTCCCTCGCTTCAGGATGTGATCCATCGCAAGGTCACGGTGCTGGGCTCAACCGGTTCCATCGGCGTCAACACGCTCGATGTGATCGCCCATGCCCGCAAAGTGTATGGCGCGGATGCTTTCCCGTTGGCCGCGTTGACTGCGCAGGGCAACGTCAAGCTTCTGATCGAACAGGCTCGGGCCCTGAAGCCGCTGCGGGCCGTGATTGGTGATGTTTTGCTGCATGCGGAATTGAAGGCCGGGCTTACCGGAACGGGTATCGAAGCCACGGCCGGCCGCGATGCGGTGATCTCGGCTGCGGCCATGGCATCCGATTTCGTGATGGTCGCGATCATGGGGGCCGCTGCCATCGAGCCGGCGCTCGCCGCCATAGAGCGCGGCGTCATCGTGGCGCTGGCGAACAAGGAATGCGTAGTGGCCGCAGGGGCCGTGTTCCGCGAAGCCTTGGAACGGTCCGGTGCATCCGTGATCCCGGTCGACTCAGAACACAATGCGATCTTCCAGGTCCTGGGTTCGGGCGATGCCAGCGAAGTGGAAATGGTGACCATCACCGCTTCGGGTGGGCCGTTCCGGGAATGGCCGCTGGAAAAGATGGCGTCCGCCACGGTGGAACAGGCGGTCGCCCATCCCAATTGGGCGATGGGTCGCAAGATCTCGCTGGACAGCGCCACTTTGATGAACAAGGGACTGGAACTAATCGAGGCGCATTTCCTGTTTGCGCTCCCGCCCGAGAAATTGAATGTTTTGGTGCACCCTCAATCCATCGTCCACTGCCTGGTCAGCTATGACGACGGCACCACCATGGCGCATCTGTCCGCGCCCGACATGCGCACACCGATCGCCCATGCGCTGGCCTGGCCGCGCCGTATCGCGTCACCTTCGCGCCGGCTCGATCTCGCCAAGCTGGGGCAACTGGTTTTCCAGGCGCCGGCCCATGACCGGTTCCCGGCTTTGAATCTGGCGATCGAGTCCATGCGGTCCGGCGGATTGGCGCCCACCGTGCTCAACGCCGCCAACGAAATCGCGGTGCAGGCTTTTCTGGATCGCCGCATCGGTTTCCTGGATATTTCCAAGGTGGTGGGCGAAACGTTGAACGCCGATGCCGGGCGCGGCTCCAATGGCCTGGCGGGCGATCTGGGGACTGTGTTGGGAACAGACGCGCGCGCCCGCGTGCTGGCGGAAGAAATTTGTCAACGGGTGGGGACCTGAGAGGACGCCATGTTTGACGCTGTGAGAAGTCTTGTCGCCTGGACGCCCTTGGGGCTGCCGGCTTTTCTGTTTGTCATCACGGTGGTGGTGTTCTTCCATGAGCTGGGCCATTTCCTGGTGGCGCGCGCTTGCGGCGTGAAGGTCGATGTCTTTTCCATCGGCTTTGGCAAGGAGATCTTCGGCTGGAATGACAAGCGTGGCACACGCTGGAAGATCAGCTGGCTTCCCATTGGCGGTTACGTGAAATTCGCTGGCGATGCGAATGCGGCCAGCACGCCCGATCACGCGGCGGCAGCGCAAATGAGCCAGGCCGAGCGCGATCAGACCCTCACTTTCAAGCCGCTCTGGCAGCGCGCCTCGGTCGCCGCAGCAGGGCCCGTTGCGAATTTCATTCTTGCAATCGTGATTTTCACGGGCTTGATCTTCTACAACGGCCATACCGTACTGGCGCCCGTCATCGGCGGTGTGGTGAAAGGCAGCGCGGCGGAAGAGGCGGGGATCAAGGCCGGTGATCGCGTCACGGCAATCGATGGAACTCGCATCACCGATTTCCAGCAAATGCCCCAGATCATCGCCGTCAGCGGCGGACGCAATCTCGCCATCGATCTGGTCCGCGAAGGCCAGCCCCTCACCATCCATGTCACGCCGCGCGCCACCAAGATGCGTGATGTTCTGGGCGACATGGGAACCAATATGGTGATCGGCGTCCATCCATCGTCCAAGGCGGCGGTCACGACCGAATATTACAGCCTTCCAGCGGCTTTCGGCGCAGCCAATGTCCAGACCTGGAATATCATGCGCACCACGATACAGGGCATCGCCCAGATGGTGCGCGGTTATGCCAGTGCCGATCAGTTCCGGGGACCTTTGGGGATCGCCAAGATGACCCGCCAAGTGGCGGCATTTGGCTTTATGGCGCTTCTTCAGCTTGTGGCTGTACTTTCCGTAAGCATTGGGCTGGCCAACCTTTTTCCCATTCCACTGCTCGACGGCGGACATCTTCTGTACTATGCATGCGAAGCAGTTTTGGGACGGCCGCTAGGTGAGCGGGCCCAGGATGTTGGATTTCGGCTTGGGCTGGTTCTGGTCCTGGGGCTTGTGCTCCTGACCACTTGGAACGATCTCGCTCGCTTGAATCTTTTCTGAAACTTCGGCCGCTGCCATTACTGGTGATGCGCGCCTTCAAGACGGGTGCCGGACGGCGGAATGCGGACTATCGCCACTCATAAAGCGGTCCTGCGCGCAACGTCCGCGACACTGTGCCTGGCACTGTTCTCGGCGCCTGCGGCTGCGCAATTGCGCCCGGGCGCGGAAGACCGCGCTGCGGCGCTGAACGCCGAGCGCCCCGCCCCCGACGCCCAGCCAGCGGCTCCTGCACAGCCCGCCCGCATCATCCAGCACATCGCGGTTGCCGGAACCCAGCGCGTCGAGCCGGGTACAGTGCTGACCTATGTGAACATCCGCGAAGGCGAAAGCTATGATCCGGCCCTGGCCGACCAAGCGCTGAAATCCCTGTTCGGTACCGGCCTGTTCTCCGACGTGAAGATCAATTTCGCCAACGGCACTCTGACGATCCGGGTGGTCGAAAATCCCATCGTCAATCAAGTGGTGTTCGAAGGCAACGACAAGGTCTCGACCAAGGACCTCACCAAGGAAGTCCAGATCAAGCCCCGCGGCACCTTCACCCGTGCCCGGGTTCAGGCCGATGTCCAACGCATCATCGAACTTTATCGCCGCAACGGAAAATTCGCCGCGCGGGTCGATCCGCAAATCATCCAGCGGCCGCAGAACCGTATCGACCTGATCTTTTCGATCACGGAAGGTCCGACCACCGGCATCGCCCGCATAAATTTCATCGGCAACAAGGTTTATGACGACAATATCCTGAAGGGGCAGATCGCCACCGAGGAAAGCGCCTGGTACAAAATCCTCGCCAGCAACGACAATTACGATCCTGATCGGCTGTCCTTCGACCGCGAGCAGCTTCGCCGCTATTACGTCAATCACGGCTATGCCGACTTCACCGTGGTCAGCGCGGTGGCGCAGCTCGCTCAGGACCGCAAGAATTTCTATGTGACCTTCACCGTCAATGAAGGGCCCCGCTACAAATTCGGCAAGGTCACGATCAATTCCCAGATCAAGGAACTGGCGCCACGCTCCCTGCGTCCGATTGTGCCGATCACCGGCGGCGATATCTACAACGCCGAATTGGTGCAGAAAGCCATCGACGCCCTGACCAATGCGGCCGGCACCAGGGGGTACGCGTTTGCCGAAGTGCATCCGCGCATCGCGCGCAATCGCGACACCAAGACCATCGATTTGATCTTCGATATCGCGCAGGGCCCCCGCGTCTATATCGGCAAGATCAACATCAGCGGCAATGTGCGAACTCTCGACAAGGTGATCCGCCGCGAATTTCGGCTGGTGGAAGGCGATGCCTTTAACCGCGTGCTTGTCGACCGATCCCGCACCCGTATCCGTTCGCTCGGCTTTTTCAAGGAAGTCGATGTTAAGAACACGCCCGGCAATGCGCCAGATCGCACCGACATCACCGTGGCCGTTACCGAACAATCCACCGGGCAGTTGCAGCTGGGACTGGGTTATTCCTCCGCCAGCCAGTTGACGGGCGAATTCAGCTATACCGAGCAAAATCTGTTCGGCCGCGCGCAATATCTGAAGACGTCGATATCGGTGTCGCAGATCTCCAAGCTTTATCAATTCAGCTTCACCGAGCCTGCCTTCCTCGACCGGCCGCTGATAGCGGGTTTCGATATCTACAAATCTCAGACAGACTATCGGCAGGCGACCTATTCCAGCGATACAACCGGCATACAGTTGCGGCTGGGCTTCCCGATCTCGGAATATTCCTCGGTGGGGCTGCGTTACACCTATCAGATTACGCGCGTCACGCCGTTCGCCAACGCGCCGCTAGAAATTCAGCTTGCTGCCGGCGACACGTATGGTTCGATCTTCGGATTTACCTACGGCTATAACAATCTGGACGATGTGCGGCGGCCCACTGCCGGCATGTCTTTCTCGCTCAGCCAGGATTTTGCCGGCTTCGGCGGCAATCTGCGCTACATCAAGACCGATGTGGACTATCAAGCCTACAAATCGGCTTTTGACGGCGCCATCATCAACTCCCTGGCGCTGCGCGGCGGCATCATCCAGGGCTATGACGGCACGGCCGTGCCGATCAACCAACGTTACTTCAAAGGCGGCGACAGCTTCCGTGGCTTTGCCTTGGCAGGCGTGGGACCACGCGACCTGACAGCCCCGCTCAATACCGGCGCGATCGGCGGCAATGCCTATGCCATCGGTACTTTGTCTGCCCGGTTGCCGTCGCTTTTACCGGAAAGCTATGGCGTCTCAATCGCCGCCTTCTCGGATTTCGGTACCCTGGGCCGGGTAGACAATGTTATTCGGTCTTGCACGCAGGTATCCTGCGTGAAGGATAATTTCGCGTTTCGCGCGTCGGCCGGCCTCAGCTTCGGCTGGAAGTCGCCATTCGGACCGCTTCAAATCGATCTAGGCCTGCCGATCGCCAAGACCAGTTACGACAGACCGCAGATCCTTCACTTCTCTGCTGGAACAGGATTCTAAGACAATGAAAAAGACCCTTCTTACGGTTCTTCTTGTGATTGCGGCTTCCGCGCCGGCGCTGGCCGCCAATCCGCCGCCGCCGCCGATGGCGCAGAAAATTCTCCTGATCGACCGTCAGGCGATCCTGCGCTTCTCCAAAGTGGGCCAGGATGTCGCGCGCCAGATCGAAACCATGGGCAATCAAGCCAAAGGCGAAATCGCCGGACAGCAGAGATCATTGCAGGCGGAAGCCCAGCAGCTGCAGCAACAGATTGCCATCCTGGCGGCTGATGCCAAAGCCCAGAAGGTCAAGGCGTTTGAGGCCAAGCAAGCTGGCATGCAGGCCGCTGCCCAGCGCAAAGAGCAGGCGATCCAGGGCGGGTTCATGGTGGCACAACAGACCATCGCCAAGGCGCTGGAGCCCATTTTGCAAAATCTGATGCAGCAACGCGGTGCCAACATGATCCTGGACAAGAATGCTCTGGTGTATGCATCGCCCCAGGCCGTTCAAGCGTTCGACATCACCCAGCCCGCGATCGAACAGCTGAACCAGAAGTTGCCGAGCCTTAAAGTTTCCCAGGCCTCACCGCCGGCCGCCCAGGCACCGGCCAAGTAGTAACGGAGCGCGCCGCGCGCCAACGCCCATGGCAGATCCTCGATTCTACAGCAATCGCGGCCCGTTTCGTCTGGCTGAAATCTGTGCGCGGGCGGGAATTACGGTTCCGGCCGGTGTCGATGGCGCGAAGAGAATCGAAGATCTCTCCGGGCTGGACGGCGCCGGAGCTGCCCATCTGACATTTTATTCCGGCGGCCGTGAAATGGCCGAGGCGTTCGAGCGGAGCCAGGCGGGCTTTTGTCTGGTGCCCCAAAAAGACGCGTATCCCGGTGCGCATCCCGACATGATCCTCTTACCAGTTGCTTCGGTGCCGCATGCCTTCGCGTTGGTGGTGACACTGTTTTATCCTGAAGCGTCGGAGCAGGTCTGGCCCCAGCCGCAATCCGTCTCGCCCGAGGCAAGATTTGGGCGCGATGTGATTCTGGGCCCCGGTGTGGTGGTCGGTCCGGGCGCGGAGATTGGGGACCGGGTGCGCATAGGCGCCAATGCGGTGATCGGCCCGGGGGTGGCCATCGGCCATGGCTGCGAGATCGGTAGCAACTGCTCCATCAGCCATGCCTATATCGGTGACAAGGTGACGGTCCTGCCAGGCGCGGCGATAGGCCAGCCCGGCTTCGGCTTTGCCTCTTCGCCAGCCGGGCATGTGAAAATTCCACAGCTCGGCCGGGTCATTGTCCAGGATGGCGTGGAGATTGGCGCCGCCACCACCATCGACCGGGGCGCGTTGGGCGATACCGTAATCGGCGAAGGGAGCAGGATCGATAATCTGGTTCAGATCGGCCACAATGTGCAAATCGGGCGTCACGTGGTGGTGGTCTCCCAGACCGGAATCGCAGGCTGTTCCATTATTGCGGATTACGCGGTGCTGGGCGGGCACGTAGGCATCGCCGACCATGTCCGCATCGGTCCGGGCGCCCGGCTGGCGGCCCGCAGCGCCATGGTGCCGGGGCAGAAAATCGAAGGCGGTCAGGATTATGGCGGCGTTCCGGCAAAGCCTGTAAGAGAATGGCTGAGAGAGATTCACGCGGTTCGCCAGCTTCTGAGGCGCCGCAAGCAGGATGACAATGGCTGAGTCCATATTGGATGTTGTGCAGATCAAAAAGCTGCTACCGCATCGCCCCCCCATGCTGCTGGTAGAAAAGCTCACAGATATCGTGAAGATGGAAAGTGCCACCGGTTGGAAGGCGATCGGCATCAACGAGCCTTATTTCCAGGGCCATTTTCCCGATTATGCCGTGATGCCGGGGGTGCTGATTATCGAGGCGATGGCACAGACGGCCGGCGCCGTGGTGGTCCACAGCCTGGGGTTCGAGCGCGAAAAGCGCATCGTTTATTTCATGTCGATCGACAAAGCGCGCTTCCGCAAACCGGTTCATCCCGGAGACCTGATGCGCATGCCGGTCAAGGCGCTGCGCCAGCGCGGCCCGGTCTGGCGTTTCGAAGGAAAGGCCTATGTCGGCGATACCCTGTGCGCCGAAGCCGAATTCAGCGCCATGATTCACGACGGCGCGGAAGCCAGCGATGATTCATCCAACAGCATTGATTGAAGACGGCGCTCGTCTGGGCGCAGGTGTCGAGATCGGCCCGTTCTGCCATGTCGCCGCGCGCGTTTCTCTGGATGACGGCGTCCGTCTGCTGTCCCACGTCGTGGTGAAGGGCGTCACCCGGATCGGCGCCAGCTCGGTCGTGCATCCTGGTGCTGTCCTGGGCGGGGAAGGTCAGATCCGCGGTAACGATTTTCCGGAAGGACGGCTGGAGATCGGCGCTGATTGCGTTCTGCGCGAGTTGGTGACGATGAATTGCGGCAGCCGCAAGGACAAAGGCGTGACGATTGTCGGCGCCCGGGGCTATTTCATGGCGGGCAGTCATGTCGGCCATGACTGCGTGGTGGGTGATGATGTCACCTTCGCCAATTCCGTGGCGCTGGGCGGCCATTCTCATATCGGTGACGGCGTGATCTTCGGCGGCCTGTCGGCGGTTCAACAATTCTGCCGGGTCGGTAAGGGCGCGATGGTTGGCGGCATGACCGGTATCAATCGCGATGTCATTCCCTATGCGATGGCCTTCGGCGATCATGCCGAGCTGGCGGGCCTCAATCTGATTGGCCTGAAGCGGCGCGGCCTGGTGCGTGAGACCATCAATGCTTTGCGGGCCGGTTTTCAAACAATTTTCTATGGGCAGGGCGGCGACATCAAAAGCCGTGCCCTGGATGTGAAGGCGCAATGGCCCGACATTGCCGAAATCAATGAGGTCGTGGATTTCATTCTGGCGCCGGCCAAGCAGCAGCTCTGCACGGCGCGCCGCCGCGGCGAAATCGAATGAGCCTGGGCATTATCGCTGGTGGCGGTGACTTGCCGTGCGCGGTGGCGCAGAGTGCCCGCACCTCCGGACGATCGGTTTTCATCGTGGCGCTTCGCGGCATGTGCGGCGAATGGGCCGAAGAATTTCCGCATGAATGGGTATCGCTGGGAGAACCGGGACGGGCGCTGAAGGCGCTGGCGGGAAGCAAGGATGTCCTGCTGGCAGGCAAAGTCGAGCGGCCGAAATTTTCCGAGCTTAAGTTGGATGCCAAGGGCGTGATGGTATTGCCGCGCGTGATTGCCGCGGCCCGCCAGGGCGACGACGCATTGCTGCGCATGCTGGTCGGCTTGTTCGAAGATGCGGGCTTTCGGGCCATCAGCGTGGCCGAAGCGGCGCCTGGCCTGGTGGCAGGCGAAGGCCCGTTGGGTCGCGTTCTGCCCAATGACGATCACAAGGCCGACATTGCCCGCGCCTTTGCCATTATCCGCGCGCTGGGCGCCCTGGATGTCGGTCAGGCGGCGGCTGTCTGCGAAGGGCTGGCCCTGGCGGTGGAAGCCGCGGAGGGCACGGACGCGATGATCGCGCGGATCGGCCAGCTTAGGGACAATCTGCGCGGCACACCGCAAAAGAAGCGGGGCGTGCTGGTCAAGGCGTTGAAGCCGACCCAGGACACCAAGACAGATATGCCGGTCGTCGGCGTCGAGACCGTTCGCCGCGCCGCCGAAGTCGGCTTGGCGGGCATCGCGCTGGAATCCGGAAAATCGCTGATCGTGGGCAAGGATGCGGTGGCGGCGGAAGCTGACCGGTTGGGCCTGTTTGTGGTGGGTGTCACGCCGTGAGCGGCGCGCCGGCGCAACGTCAGAAAACCTTGATGCTGGTATGCGGGGAAACATCCGGCGATTTGCTGGGCGCGCAATTGATGGCCGGCATCAAGCATCTGGCAGGTGACCGGGTGACGATTGTCGGGGTGGGTGGCCCGGCGATGGCGCGCGAAGGGTTAGAAAGCCTGTTTCCGCTCGACGCCACCGCCGTCATGGGCCTGCGCGAAGTGGTGCCCGCCATTCCCAGGATTTTGGCGCGGGTTCGCCAGGCAGCGGATTATGCGATCAGCGTCCATCCCGATGCCTTGGTGGTGATCGACAGTCCGGATTTTACGCATCGCATTGCCCGCGCCGTGAAAAAGCGCGACCCGTCGATCAAGACCGTCAATTACGTCGCGCCGCAGGTCTGGGCCAGTCGTGCGTACCGCGCCAAAGCGATGGCGCGCTATTTCGATCTGATCCTCGCACTGTTTCCCTTTGAAGTGCCGTTCTTCGAGAAGTACGGATTGCGGGCAGTTTTTGTGGGCCATCCGGTGGTCGAGCGCCGTGTCCGCATGACCGGCGGCGAAGCTTTGCGGGCGCGATTGGGTATCGGGATGGAGGCGCCGGTTCTGGCGCTGCTGCCGGGAAGCCGCAGCAGTGAGATACGGTTTATCTTCCCCATTTTTCGAGAAGCCGTGCGCTTGCTGGCGGCAAAAATCCCGAGCCTGGTTACCGTATTGCCGACCGTGCCGCATGTCGCTGCGCGGGTGCGCGAAGCCGCCGCGGGATGGCCCACCCCGCTGCATATTCTGGAAAACGAAAACGACAAATACGCAGCCTTTGACGCCGCCGATGTGGCCCTGGCGGCATCGGGCACCGTGACGGCCGAATTGGCGCTGGCCCGCACGCCCATGGTGGTGGCTTATCGCGTCGGCGGCCTTACTTATGCGCTGGCGAATCGATTGATGACTGCGCCCTACATGACGCTTGTCAATATTCTGCTGGAGCGCCGCGCCATACCGGAATTCAAGCAATATGACGCGACGCCGGAGATCCTGGCGGATGAAGTCGAGCGGCTGTTCACGGACGAGCGCGCGCGCAAAGCACAGCTGGACGCCATGAATGAATTCGGGCGGCGGCTGGGAGAGGAAGAAGAAGCCCCCTCGCAGCGCGCCGCCCGTGTTCTGCTCGACTTTATAAGCTTTGAAGCGCGGCCCCCCGAAGTGTGGTGAATAGCGACAGCGTATTCACGTTCGGGACAGGTCGCGCGACCATCAAAAACTATTTCCGGTTCGATATCGCTTCGTATTTGCGCTCGGTCGGGCCGGTATAGATCTGGCGCGGACGGCCAATCTTCTGGTGCGGATCTTCCAGCATTTCGCGCCACTGCGCGATCCAGCCGACGGTGCGAGCCAATGCAAACAGCACGGTGAACATGGAACTGGGGAAACCCAGCGCCTTCAGGGTTATGCCGGAATAAAAGTCGATATTGGGATAGAGCTTCTTTTCGATGAAATATTCATCGTGCAAAGCGATCTTCTCCAGCTCGATGGCAACCTTCAGCAGCGGATCGTCATGCAGGCCAAGCTCGTCCAGAACGGCATGAGCCTGGATTTGCATCGCCTTGGCGCGCGGGTCGTAATTCTTGTAGACGCGATGACCAAAGCCCATCAGCCGGAAGCTGTCATTCTTGTCCTTGGCGCGCTTCACATATTCCGGAATGCGATCGACGGTGCCGATCTCTTCCAACATCTTCAGCGCCGCTTCGTTGGCGCCGCCATGGGCGGGGCCCCACAGGCAGGCGATGCCGGCCGCGATGCAAGCGAAAGGATTGGCGCCCGACGAGCCCGCAAGGCGGACCGTCGAGGTCGAAGCGTTCTGCTCGTGATCGGCGTGCAGGATGAAGATGGTGTCCAGCGCCTTGGCCAAGACCTTGTTGACCTTGTAGTCCTCGGCAGGAACCGAGAAGCACATGCGCAGGAAATTCTCGGCATAGCCCAGATCGTTGCGCGGATACACGAAGGGCTGACCGACATGATACTTGTATGCCATCGCGGCGATGGTCGGCATCTTGGCGATCAGGCGATAGCTGGCGATCTCGCGCTGGCGCGGATCGGTGATGTCGGTGCTGTCATGATAGAAAGCCGACAGGGCGCCAACCACGCCGCACATCACCGCCATGGGATGGGCGTCGCGGCGGAAGCCGCGGAAGAATGTCGCAAGCTGCTCATGCACCATGGTGTGATGGCTGATGGTGTATTCGAATTTTTCCATCTGGCTCTTATTCGGCAAGTCGCCGTTGAGCAGCAGGTAGCAGCTCTCCAGAAAGTTGGAATGTTCCGCCAGATCGGCGATGGGATAGCCGCGATACTGCAGCACGCCTTTGTCGCCATCAATGAAGGTGATGTTCGACTCGGTCGAGGCGGTTGACGTGAAGCCCGGATCGTAGGTGAAGATGTCCGCCTGGTCGTAGAGCTTGCGGATGTCGATTGCATTGGGGCCCTGGGTGCCCGCGAGGACCGGCAGCTCGTAATCCTTGCCTTCGTAATTCAGGCTCGCTTTGCCGGCTGTTTTGATCTTGCTCTCACGCATCGTCGAACTCCCCAGTTTCCCGTTTATCTTGCGCTGCAATATAAACGCGCTTTTCCTGCCGCGTCACTTAATTTACTGCTCCAGAGGTTGAATTTTCTTCAACCCCCATAAGCCCTTAATCGGATAAGGGATTCTTCCCGGCCTAACAGCGCCAACATCTCGAACAGGGGTGGGGAGGTGGTTTTTCCCGTCAATGCGGCTCGCAGGGGCTGGGCCACATCCCCCAGTTTCAAGCCTCCGGTTTCGGCAAACGCGCGAGCGGCGGCCTCCAGGGCCGGGCCGCTCCAGTCGGTCGCCTCCAGGGCGGGCAAGGCGCGGCCCATCAGCACGCGGGCCTCAGGGGTCAGGATCTTGGCCGCCCCGGCATCCAAGTCACGCGGACCGTCCGTGTACAGAAATTCCGCACCCTGATCGAGTTGGATAAGAGTCTTGGCCCGCTCCTTGAGCGGGGGCATTGCCGCCAGCAACCTTTCGCGGGCCGGTAGCGACAGGATGCGCGGTGGTGTCTCGCGGGCCGCGAAGGCGATGACTTCCGCTACCATCGTGTCATCACCGGTCTCGCGGATGTAATGGCCGTTGAGATTGTCCAACTTCTTGTAATCCATCCGCGCCGGGCTTTTGCCCACGGCGGAAAAATCGAACCATTCGATTGCCTTGGCGGTCGGGATGATCTCTTCGTCGCCATGGCTCCAGCCCAGGCGGAGGAGATAGTTGCGCATGGTTTCCGGCAGATAGCCCATGTCGCGATAGGCTTCGACCGCCAGCGCACCATGACGCTTGGACAGTTTCTGCCCGTCCGGCCCATTGATCAGTGGCAGGTGGCCGTAGACCGGGACCGGCCAGCCCATCGCTTCGATGATCTGAAGCTGGCGGGCCGCATTGTTGAGATGATCGGCACCGCGAATGACATGGGTCACGCCCATGTCCGCATCGTCCACCACCACCGCCAGCATATAGGTAGGCGTGCCATCCGAACGCAGCAGCACCATGTCGTCGAGTTGATCGTTGGCAAAACGCACAGCGCCCAGCACCAGATCATGCACGATGGTTTCGCCATCATTGCGTGCCTTCAACCGCACCACCGAGGGCGCGCCGGCCGGCGCTTCGGAGGGATCGCGGTCGCGCCAGCGGCCGTCATAGCGGATCTGTTTGCCGGCAGCGCGCTGAGCCTCGCGCATCTGGGTCAATTCTTCCTGGGTGGTGAAACAGCGATAGGCTCGGCCCTGTGCCAGCAGCTGTTCGGCGACTTCGCGATGACGGGCAGCGCGGGCGAATTGATAGATTGCCTCACCATCCCAGTTCAGGCCCATCCATTCCATGCCCTTCAGGATCGCGGCCACCGCTTGCGGCGTGGACCGCTCGCGGTCGGTGTCCTCAATGCGCAGCAGGAAGGTGCCACCCGTGTGGCGGGCATAGAGCCAATTGAACAGCGCCGTGCGGGCGCCGCCGATATGGAGCATGCCGGTGGGAGAGGGGGCGAAGCGCAGGACAGGCTTGGAGTTTTGCGTCATGGTGGCGACCGTTTAGCAAACGGTCCCCCATGAGAACAGGCCCGCATGCGAAGTTGCGGCGTTGGATGTCCCCTGGCCAGCCCTGGCCGGGCCCCAAAGCCATTTTGGCCGCCATTCTGGCTGGGACACGCCGGCGGGCGCTGGAAGAGCGTCATCGCTGGCCTTTATGGCTGCCGGTGGCACTGGGCGGTGGGACCGCGCTCTATTTCGCTGCACCCGCAGAGCCACCACTGTGGCTGGCATGGGCAGCGGCCGGCCTGTTCGCGGCCCTTGCATGGGCGGGTTTTGCCAGCACTGGCCTCTGGCTCCGCGCCGGCATGGCGCTCACGGCGGCGCTGACATTGGGGTTCACCGTCGCCAAACTGCAGGAAGCACGGGTGGCTGCGCCCGTCCTGCAACGCCCATTGGTGACCCATTTGACGGGACGGGTGGCAGGTCTGGACTGGGGCAGCAAGGGCTTGCGCGTCATTCTCGATCAGATTCGCTCCGGCCGTCTTCCCGATCCGCCCGCGCGGGTGCGAATACTAATCCAGAAAGGTGCGGACGGGTTGCGGGTCGGACAGGGCATTGGATTGACAGCGCAATTGATGCCGCCGCCAGGACCAGCTGCGCCGGGTGACAATGATTTTGGCCGTGCTGCATTCTTTGCACGGATCGGCGCCACCGGCTTTTCATTTGGTGCGGCACAAGCCACGCCGCTGGCCCATGCGCCCGGTGCTTGGGATCGGCTCTCGACATTCGTGGAAGGCATGCGCGCTCGGATGACATTGCGCATTCGGGCACAATTGCCGAAGAGCGAAGGCGCCATCGCCACCGCCATCATCACCGGCGAACGCGGCGGTATCGATCCCGAAGACGAAGCCGCGCTGCGGGACGCGGGCCTTGCCCATGTCTTGGCCATTGCGGGACTTCACATGGCGCTGGTCGGGGCCGGGTTGTTCTGGCTGGTGCGCGCGATCCTGGCGGCGATACCGGCGGCGGCGCTCGCTTATCCCATCAAGAAGTGGGCAGCGATGGTCGCCATCGGCGGCGCCGGTTTCTACATCGTGATCAGCGGCGCATCTTCCTCGGCAACCCGCGCCTTTGTCATGCTGGCGATGATGCTGGTGGCGATCCTGCTGGATCGGCCAGCGCTTTCAATGCGATCTTTGGGATTGGCCGCGACCATCCTGTTGCTGGCCCGCCCAGTGGCTATCACCGAGCCAGGATTCCAGATGTCTTTCGCTGCGGTTGCCAGTCTGGTCGCGGTGGCCGAATGGGAGCAGCGCCGCACGCGGTTGGTTCCGCGCGGATGGCTCTACCGCCATATGCGGGGCATCGTCATGACCAGCCTGGTGGCCAGCTTCGCGACCTTGCCCTTCGCAATGTATTATTTTGGCCGCGCCACCCATTACGCGGTTCTGGGCAATCTCCTGGCGATGCCGGTGATGGGTCTGGTGACGATGCCGGCCGCAGCCTTCAGCGTCGCCGCCATGCCGTTCGGACTAGAGCATGCGCCATTGCAGCTGATGGGCTGGAGCATTGATATGATGCTGCGGCTGGGGCGCTTCGTTTCGGGATTGCCGGGTGCGGTCACGGTGACGCCGGCCTTTCCGCTTTCGGCCCTTATTTCGATCACGCTGGGTGGATTGTGGATTCTGCTCTGGCGGTTGAATTGGCGCTGGTGGGGGCTTTTGCCGGTGCTGGCCGGTATTGCGCTGGCGCTGACCGCGCCCCGTCCGGATCTGATGATCGCATCGGATGCGCGAACTGTTGCGCTGCGAGGACCGGACGGGCTTCTGTTTTTTCCACGCCCGCCGAAAGATCATTTCGCGGCCGCGCGCTGGCTTTTGCGCGATGGCGACAGCCGCGATTGGCGCGATGCGGTGGCAGGTTCTGCGGCGTCGTGTGATGGGTTGGGATGCATCGCAAGACGAGGCGGGCTGGTAGTTGCGATATCATCGCGTCCCGAAGCGCTCGCCGACGATTGCACGCAGGCCGATATCGTCGTGAGCGCAGCTCCCGTGATGTCCTGCGAAAAACCGCGCCTGGCCTTGGGCGCGCGCGAAATCGCCGACGGAGGCGGTTATGCGATCACTTTGACGCCATTGCGTGCGATCAAGGTGAACCAGTGGCGCGGCATGCGGCCCTGGGTGACAGCGTCATCCGCTCAGTAGCGACGGATCAGTCCCACCAGCTTGCCCTGCACCTTGACCCGGTCAGCACCATAAAGGCGTGTCTCGTAGGCAGGGTTGGCGGCCTCCAGGGCGATGGAATCGCCGCGGCGGCGCAGCCGCTTCAAGGTCGCTTCGCTATCGTCTACCAGTGCCACCACGATCTCGCCGGTGTTGGCGCTGTCGGCTTCCTGGATGATCACGGTATCGCCATCGAGAATGCCGGCATTGATCATGGAATCACCGGTCACTTCCAAGGCGTAATGATCGCCGCGCCCGATCATGCCGCTGGGCACCGGCACATCGGCGATACGGTTCTGCAAGGCCTCGATCGGTGTACCGGCCGCGATACGGCCAACCATCGGAACATTGACGGCATGTTCGCTGTCGCCCATCGCGCGCCGGGGCGCGTTGTTGCGGGGATCGGGCACCCGCGTTTCGGTCCGGCCATGGCGTATCGTCGGCATGATGCGCTGCGCCTGGCTGCGTGTGGTCGCGGGGCGCACGGTCTCCGCCATATTGTCGGGGAGGCGCACCACTTCGAGTGCGCGGGCGCGCTTTTCCATCCGGCGAAGAAAACCGCGTTCTTCCAGCGCCGTGATCAGCCGATGAATGCCGGATTTGGATTTGAGGTCCAGCGCTTCTTTCATTTCGTCGAAAGAGGGCGGAATGCCCGACTCGCGGATGCGCTCATGGATGAAGAGCAGAAGCTCATATTGCTTGCGGGTCAGCATCGGCAATCCCCTTTGAAACCGGCACTGCCGGCAAGAATTTTCCAGGATTTGCGCGCAGATCGATGCGAACAAAGCCGAAACATAGAGAATCGTTCTACTTTAGTTCCTGAATCGGGTCAACGCCCGCATTTGCAACAAAATGACCTCGGAACATTACCCGGGGGGGCAGGGGGTTCCTTCGCGTAGACGGCAGAGATGCCCTCAGAAGCGGAGACAAGATCATGAAGAAACTGATGTTGCAGGGTGCGGTCGCAGCCTTTGCCGGCACAGCTACCACGTTTTCTGCGTATGTTGTTTGCAACCGGTCGGGTGACTGCTGGCATACCAGCGAGCGTTATACTTACAGGCCCCATTTCGGCGTCACAGTGCATGACGACAATTGGCGTTGGCGCAACCGCGACCGCCGCTACCATTGGCGCGAGCATGACGGTCGGGGTTACTGGCGCAACGGAACCTAGCTCTCGTTCTAAGAACCGGGTTCGCGAATAAGAAAACGGCGGCCTCCGGCCGCCGTTTTCGTTTCAGTCGAGCGGCAATATTTCTACCGCCGCGCCGTCCGCCAGCGGAAGGGCGTGAGGCTTGCGGACAATCAATGCATCCGACTGACTGTAGATTTTGAGCATGGAGGAATCCTGGGCCGGAAACGGGCGCGCCCAAAGATCGCCGTCGCGCCATTCGCAGGCCGCGCGCAGATAATCCTGTCGGCTGTCATTGGCGGCCAGCGTTCCGAGCAGGCGCGCATGCTTCAATGGCGTCTCTGTCTTGCGGCCCAGCATCGCGGCGATGGCGGGGCGCAGAAAAAGCTGCGCACAGACCATGCTGGAAACGGGATTGCCGGGAAGTCCCAAAAATGGCGTAGCCCCCAGCCTTCCGAAGATCAGCGGCTTGCCGGGCCGCATCGCAATTTTCCAGAAATCCAGCGCAAAGCCTTGCGGCCCGAGCGCCGATTGGACCAGATCGTGATCGCCCACCGATGCGCCGCCCAACGTGATCAGCAGATCGCATTGTTCTTTTGCCAGCGCCGCGATGGCGTCAGGCCTGTCGGGCAGGATGCCCAGGTCACGCGCCTCGCCGCCCCATTGCGTGATCATGGCATCAAGTCCGTACACGGATGATGCCACAATCCCACCGGGCTTGCGCGGCTGGCCGGGGAGGGACAGTTCATCCCCGGTGGCGGCAAAGGCGATGACGGGGCGCCGGCGCACCGTCACTTCCGCCAGATCGCCGGCCGCCAGCAGCGCCAGATCGCGCGGTGTCAGACGATGGCCTTGCGGCACCAGAAGAGTACCCGCCTGGAAGTCCAGGCCGCGCGGGCGAATGAATTTTCCGGGGCGCGGTGTTTGGGAAAATAGGACTTCGTCGCCGTCGCGCTGGGCGTCTTCCTGTGCCAGCACGGCATCGGCACCATCAGGCACGACGCTGCCGGTGAAAATTCGCAAGGCCTCGCCCGGGCCCAAATTGCCAGAAAAAGGATGGCCGGCGGGCGCACTGCCGATGATATGGCGCGAACCGGTATCGGCGCTGCGCACCGCATAGCCATCCATCATCGCGATGGGGAAAGGGGGCTGGTCGCTTTTGGCGTGCGCATCCGCAGCCAGGGTCCGTCCCGCGGCCGATCCGAGAGCGACGCACTCGGGTTCGAGAGGCTTCAGCGCCGCCACGATGCGCGTCACCGCTTCTTCGACAGCGATCATAAGAACATGTCGCCGACTTGCACCCGCGCCGCGCGCGCCAGCTTTTCCGCGACCTCCTGGGAAAAGCCCCGGGAGCGGCCGGTGAGAAAGCCAAGAATTTCGCCGCTGGAAACGCCCGCCTGTTTTGCCCAGACCGTGGGCCGCAAGCGATGCGAGGTCATGAAAGTGCGGAAGGCTTCGCGCCGTTGATCGGCGGTGGCGCCTTGTGAAACTGCGCGAGGCGCTGCGACTTCGCCTATCAAGGTCCTGGGTTTGACGCGCGTTTTCGATGCCGCCGACCGGACGTGATCGGAAGGCGATGCCGTGTTCTTAGCCGATGGCGCCTTGTAGTCGCCGCTCTTGCCGCCGGATTTGGCGAGCAGGCGGATCTGTTCGATCACCGCGCCTTTATCGACCGCCTTGATCATGTCGTAGAGCGTCAACGCGGCCACCGACGCGGCGGTCAGCGCTTCCATTTCCACCCCGGTCTGCCCTGTTGTCGCCACGGTGGCGATGATGCGGATGGCGTTACGCGAAGGATCGGGCTCGAATTCCAATGCGGCCTTGGCGATGGCCAGCGGGTGACACAGCGGGATCAGCTCGGGCACTTTTTTCGCGGCCATGATCCCGGCGATGCGGGCGGCGGCCAGCACGTCACCCTTGGGCGCCGTGCCGTCCATCACCGCGTTGAAGGCTTCGGTGGAAAGAATGACTGTCGCTTCCGCTTTCGCTTCGCGCGCCGTGACAGGTTTTCCCGACACGTCGACCATATGGGCGGCGCCCTTGGCGTCCAGATGCGAAAGCCTGCTCATTGGCGAAAACCGTCACCCAGAAGCCGCCGCGTCGCCGCTTCCACATCCTTTTGCCGCATCAGGCTTTCACCGATCAGCACCGAGGTGACATGCGCCTGCGCCAGCCGTTTCAGATCGGCTGGCGCCGATAGACCGCTTTCCGCCACCAGATGGGCAGACCTCGGCGCGCGGGGCGCCAGCTTCTGCGTCACATTGAGATCGGTGACGAACGTCTTGAGATTGCGGTTGTTGATGCCGATCAGGCGCGCTTCCAGGTCCGCGGCGCGCTCCATCTCTGCTTCGTCATGCACTTCCACCAGCGCATCCATCCCGAAGCGGGCCGCTTCCTCCATCAGGACGCGGGCGGTGCCATCATCCACCATCGCCAGGATGATCAGGATGGCGTCGGCGCCCCAGCTGCGCGCTTCGGCGACCTGATAGGTCTCCAGCATGAAATCCTTGCGCAGGACGGGAATGCGGGTGGCGTCGCGGGCCGCGGTGAGAAATTCCGGAGCGCCCTGAAAAGACGGCGTGTCGGTGAGGACAGAGAGACAGGCCGCGCCGCCGGCTTCATACGCTTCGGCGATGGCGGGCGGATCGAAATCGGCACGGATCAGGCCCTTGGACGGGCTCGCTTTCTTCACTTCGGCGATCAGGCCGAATTCGCCGGAGATTTTCTTGGCCTCCAATGCGGCGCGAAAGCCGCGCACCGGATCGGCATCGCGGGCGCGCGCTTCCACTTCGGCTAGCTTCAGCCGGTCCTTGGCGGCGGCGACTTCTTCTTTCTTGTAGGCAAAAATCTTATCGAGGATGCTCATGGTGTGTTCGATATCGCGATCAGTTGTTCAAGTTTGGCCCGTGCCGCGCCTTTGTCCAGAGCATGACGCGCCTGTTCCATGCCGGACATTATATCCGATGCCTGTCCGGCCACCATCAGGGCTCCGGCGGCATTGAGCAGCACGATATCGCGGTAAGCCCCGCTTTCGCCTGCAAAAAGCGCCAGGAGCGCCTTGGCATTTTCCGTTGCCACGCCGCCCCGCAGGTCGGCCAGGGTGGCGCGCTTCAGTCCGGCCTCTTCCGGTGTAATTTTTGAGCGGGTGATGACCCCGTCGGCCAGCGTCGCAACATAGGTAATGTCGGTGGTGGTCAACTCGTCTAAGCCGTCCCGGCCATGCACCACCATCGCCCGCTCGCAGCCCAGGGCCCGGAGCGCTTCGGCGTAAGGCGTCAACCACTCTTCCGCGAAGACGCCGACCAGCTGGCGTTTGACTTGTGCCGGATTGGCGAGGGGACCCAGAAGATTGAATATCGTGCGCTTGCCGATAGCACGGCGCGCCGCCGCAACATGGCGCATGGCGGGGTGATGCGTCTGGGCGAACAGGAAGACGATGCCGGTCTGGCGCAGCACCCGCTCAGCGTTGGCCGGGTCCAGGTCGATTTTCACGCCCAGCGCTTCCAATATGTCGGCGGCACCGCTCTTGGACGACATGGAGCGGTTGCCATGCTTGGCGACCGGAACGCCCGCGGCCGCGACCACAAAAGACACAGCGGTGGAGATATTGAGCGTACCCAGGCCATCGCCGCCGGTGCCGCAGAGATCGATCGCCAGGGGTGGCGCCGTGATGCCTTTCATCTGAGATCGCATCGCCGTCACTGCGCCGACAAATTCCGATGTCGCGGGCCTGCGCGCCGAAAGCGCGATCAGGAACGCCTCGATCTCCTTGTCTTCCGCACGCCCGCTGAGCAGCTCGCCGAAAATGTGCGCGGCTTCATCGGCGGTGAGAGGCTGCTCCGCCAGGCGCTTGAGATCGAACGTATCGCTCATTGCGTCAGGGCGAGGAAATTGGCGAGCAGGGCGTGGCCGTTCTCTGACGCGATGCTCTCGGGATGAAATTGCACGCCATGGACGGGATGCGATTTGTGCATCACGCCTTGGATGACGCCGTCCTCGCTGGTCGCGGTGACTTCCAGGCTTGCAGGCAGGCTTTCGGGCGCGATGGTGAGGGAGTGATAACGCGTGGCGTTGAAGTCATTGTTCAGGCCGAGGAACACCGACTTGCCGGTGTGATGTATGCGGGACAGCTTGCCGTGCATCGGCTCGGGCGCGCGCACGATCTTGCCGCCATAAGCCTGGCCGATGGCCTGATGGCCCAGGCAGACACCCAGGATCGGCACCTTGCCGTTCGCCTTTTCAATCAGCTCGAGACAGATGCCGGCTTCGTTGGGGGTGCAGGGTCCGGGGGACAGCACGATGCCTTGCGGCTTCAGCGCCAGGACCTGATCGGCGGACAGGGCGTCGTTGCGCTCCACCCGGACGTCGGCGCCCAGTTCGCCCAGATAATGAAAGAGGTTGTAGGTGAAGCTGTCATAATTATCGATCAGGAGAAGCATGCTGGCCGTAAGATGCTGAGTTTCCGGCGTAATC
>JBEPVO010000024.1:0-26033 GCA_041690975.1 Alphaproteobacteria bacterium | reverse complement strand
GGGAAGCGCGCATTGTACGGCTTGAACAGCAGATCGGCGCGTTCGGGAATGATCAGCTTGGACAAATCGGACAGGCCCATCAGATTTTCGATGATCACGATCTCGGATTCGTCCAGATCCAGATGCGTGGCGATGAACTGGCGCAGATGCGACGGCATCGACTTGCTGCACTTCATGTGGATGACGCTGCCGCGGCGGCGGCGCTTGAGCAGCGACTCGAACAACAAGACCAGATCTTCGGCTTCTTCTTCAATTTCCACGTCGCTGTCGCGCAGAATGCGGAACAGGCCCCAGCCCGAAATGTCATGGCCCGGGAACACTTTGTCGAAATACAGCGCGATGATGTGCTCCAGCGGGATGAAGCGCGCGGTCTTGCGGTCGGTGTCGGGCAGGCGCACGAAACGGCGCAGCTGCGGCGGCACGGGAATCAGCGCAAAGAAATCCTTGTTGTCGCGGCGATTGGTGAGCGACAGCGCGACCGTGAAGCCCAGATTGGGAATGAACGGAAACGGATGCGCCGGATCGATGGCAAGCGGAGTCAGAACCGCAAATACCTGTTCGCTGAAATAGGCGTCCAGAAAGACCCGGTCGCGGTCCAGAATTTCGCTGCCGGTGACGACGCTGACATTTGCCTTGCGCAGTTCGCCATCCAAGTTCGCCCAGATGCCTTGCTGATCGCTGATCAGTTGGCGTGCCGTCTCGTCCACCTTGGCAAGCTGCTCAGCAGGAGACAGACCATCGGCGGACGGCGTCGTGACACCTGCGCGCACCATGCCCATCAGGCCGGCCACGCGAACCATGTAGAATTCGTCGAGATTGGACGCGGAGATGGAGAGAAAGCGCAGCCGCTCGAACAGGGGATGACGGCGGTTCTGCGCCTCTTCGATCACTCGGCGGTTGAAGGCCAGCCACGACAGTTCCCGGTTGACGAAACGGGCGGGCGACGCGGGATCGAAATCGACATTGCTGCCCTGATGCGCCAGCGCCACGACATCGTCAGTGGCCAGAGGGTTTTCCGACGCCGCATCGACAGGCGCGTCGTTGGCGGCCTCAATTATCTGGGAGGGATTGGACATGGCGCGAACTTAGGGGAAATAGGTAAATCTGTCATGACATCTTCGCCTATTCCGCCATAAGTTCCCGTATCAATTGAAGATTTATGGGTTTCTGGCGACTGAGCGCTTCCCGGTCGGCGCGGGCGATAAAATCCCGGATGGCGGCGGGCGACCGCTCCAGCCCTTGCACCAGCCGGGTCACCACTGTTTCAGGGACTGTGACCTGGCGGTCAGCAAAGAGCTTCACCGCCAGCGCCATCAGCAGCCCCTCGTCCGCCTGGCCCAGCTCAAAAGCCACCTGGGCGCGGAAGCGGGATGCCAGATCGGGCAGCGATACCTGCCATTGCGCCGGTGCGGCGCGGCCGGTCAGCAGCAGCGGCGTCCTTCGCTCCAGCATGGCGAAAAGCGCGGGTTCATGATCCGAACTCGTAACGCTGTCACAATTTTCCACCACCGCCGGGCCCGCAATCGGTTCACGCAAGCTGCGTGCATCCGCCAACACGGCATTGCTGTGCAAGGCCCAGATATGCGCGAGATGGGTTTTGCCCGAAGCGCTGGGCCCCCAGAGCGCTGCCGCGGGCTCGGGCCAGTCCGGCCAACGCGCCAGGAATGCGAAAGCGCGCGCATTGCCGGGCGCTTCGATGAAATCGGCGCGTGTCATGGCATTGCGCGGTTCAAGCGGGAGGACCAGTTGCGAGGACATCAATCGACCGGAATCACGCGGTGCGCCGCCAGGACAACAGCGCGCGCAGGAAAATCTGGATATACATCGCGGCAGACAGGGCCACAAAAAACGCCGTCGCATAACCGGCAGCCTTGGCCAGACGCGGTGCATCTTGATCGAACGCCAACAGCAGCAGCAGAATTCCCACATATCCCACCAGGACGGCGGTCGTGGCCTTGCCGATCGCCAGCGGCGCAATGCGCAGTGGCAGACCCAGAATCTTTGCGAGCACCGCGCCGCCGCCGATTATCGCGTCGCGCCCAATCACCAGCACGACCAGCCAGAAAGGCGCGGCACCCACTATCAGCAGCGCCAGGAAACAGAGCAGCATAAGAAGCTTGTCGGCCAGAGGATCGAGCCAGGCGCCCGATTGAGACGTAAATCCCCAGCGCCGCGCCACATACCCATCGGCGAGATCGCTGAAACCGGCGCTTGCAAATATCACCAGGGCCGCTGTGTCATGCTCTGCCAAGATTGCCCAGGCCGCCAGCGGCGCCGCCAACAGGCGGAAACCGGAGAGCAGATTGGGCAGATGGCGCAGCATTACTGCCCGCCGCCGGAATTCAGCCGTGCACCCGCGGCAAGCGTCCATTGATCGCCGCGGCCGGACAGCGCCAGACCCTGTTCGCTCAAAGCATCGCGCAGCTGCGTGGTCGAACCCATATAGGCGATGGAAAGACGGGCATATCCCAGATTCATCGCCACCACCTGCACATTGGTGACATTGTCCGTTCCCGACAAAGCCGACTGGATCGCGCCCCATTGGTTAAGCGACGCCACTTTCACATCGGCGGTGAGCGTACCGCGTGCGTTGGGATTGAGCGCCGAACGCGATTTCCACAAATCGTCCATCGCCACGATCGCAGCCTGCGCCGCCGCCGGATAAGTGGTGCCCAGGGTCTGAAGCATGGGGACATCGACGCTCGTCTTGGACGGGGTCGCGCCCTGACCGAGACGGCGGATATTCACCGTCACCTTGCCGTTGGCATAGACCGCCTGGACCAGTGCGGCTTCCGTCGCCTTGATCCGCCCCGCCGCCGGCGCAACATCGCTCCAGCCGGCGTTGTCGAAATTCAACTGCCCCAGTTCATCGCCCGCCGCCGGCAGCGAGAAAGGCACGAACGAGTCATGCGTCGCCGCGAAAGCCTGGGTCCAGGGACCGGTGTTATAGCCAGGTGACATCGGCACCAGCAGGATGCGGCGAACCACGGTTTGCGTGAAGGCGATATTGGCGTCGCGCAAGGTGCGCGCCACAGCTTCCGGATTGAATATATAAGTGACGTCGGCAACGTAGCGCGTCGTGGAACGCCGCTCATTGGCGGGCGTATAGCCGCGCGACAGGCGAACCAATGCGGGCGCGTCCAAGCTCGGCAAACGTGTCCAGTCCTGCTGGCGGGTCAGGCGGCGATACAGAATCTGCCAAGCCTTGGGCCGGCCCTGGGCGATGGCGACATTGAGCGCCTCGCTCGAAGACGCACCCGATGCATCCACATGGACGCCGGAGACGGTGTAAAGATCGTCCGCCTGCGCTGGCATGGAAAACAGCAGCGCGAACGCCAGGGCGGGGATGAATTTCAGGAAAGGCGACAGCATCAGGGCGCTCGGTGGGGGCGGCGCGATTATAGGCACCACCTTGCAGTTGCGAAAGCGCTTATCGCGGCAAAAATCACACTCTAATCAAACCCTTGATCGGCGAGGCTGAGCTGCTGTCGGGAAATATCCTGCTTTCGAGCGCAGTGTTGGACACCCCCATCTGCTCCGCCAGGACACCTTTGAACAGTGCCCTGAGGTCGGTGCGCGCGGGTTGGTCACGCCCATCCTTGAGAACGCCTGACCCCAGGCCGACCCATTCCGCTTTGACCGAACCGCCCGCCACCGCACCGCCAAACAGGAATGCGGCGCCACCGGTGCCATGATCGGTACCGCCGGAGCCGTTGGGATGAACGGTGCGGCCAAATTCCGTGGCCATCACCACGGCCGTCTTGTTCCAGACATCGGGGCCCATCGCGACCCGCATGGCGTCGATCGCCGCATCGAGGGCCGCAAGCCGGCGCGCCAACTGACCGTCAGCCACGCCTTCGGCGACATGTGTGTCCCAGCCGGACGCTTCCAAGGTCGCAACTCTCGGGCCATTGGGCGCGGCGAGCAATTTGCCCGCACCCTGGAAAAGGGGTGTGAGATCGCCATACGCACCGCCTTTTCCCGGTTGCATACTTTTGGACGTCGGATCATCCATCGCGCTTTGCGCGGATGCCTGAAGCGCCAGCGCACTGGACAGCGACGCTTTCAAAGCCGCATCACTGGCGTAAAGCGCGCGCACCTGATCGAGGAACAACTCATCCGGTGCTGGCAGCACCGCCGGCATCCAGCTTGCTGTCTGCACTTTTCCCGACAGCATCAGAGGCGGCGTCTGGGCAATCGCCAATGCGCCATCGCCATTTGTCAAACCCATGGGCACAAGGGCGCGATTAAGCCAGCCATCCTGCAACAAATGTGGGCTCGCCCCGCCCGCTTCCAAAACATTCTGGCCGTCGAAATGGGAGCGGTCGCGATAGGGCGAGCAAATATTGTGGAAAACGATCAGCTGCTTGGCGTCGTAAAGCCCTTTCAAATTGGTGAAGGCAGGATTGAGGCCGAAGAAACCATCCAGATCATGGATAGCGCCCGCACCTGTGATCTGGAGCGCCAGAGATCCGCGCACATCGGCATAATCCTTGTCTCCATGCGGCGGCACAGCGGCCAATCCATCCAGTGCGCCGCGCAGGATCACGACGACCAGGCGCCGATCTCCCGGCGTTGCCGCGAAGGCAAAGCGCACCTTGGCATTGAATGCGGTGACAGTGCCCGCCGCAGCGGCAGATTTCAAAAACATGCGGCGATCAAAATGCACGCGGTAATCAAAACTCATAAGTCACCTGCGCTGGAATTCGGGGCTGGCAATCAAAAGTGCCAGGGCATCGCCTTGTGTTTCGGCACGTGTCATGGCGGTGCGGGTTGCCGATGCCAGCAACGGCCCCATGCCGCCATCGGCCATCGCGGCGGCGTTGAAGTTCGGCGGCATGCGCGCGCCCACCTGCTTGGCCCATTCGATACGATTGAGAACCGCGTCGGGGCCTGTCCAGGCGTCGGAAACCAATGGCCAGCCATTGGGCGAGGACGCAGTCATGGGAAATTCGCCCATGCTGCGGGCGCTGCCCATGGCGGCACGGATCTGCTGGCCGGCATTATCGCCGCGCGGCAAATCCAGAAGGCGATACCCGGCCGTCACATATTCGACCGGCGAGCGCATTTTGGCGGGCGCCGAATTCCAGGCCGCCGGATCTTCCACAGCCGCCATTGCCAGCGCCTTGAGGTTGCCGCCGGTCCGGTTGAACACCGCTTCCAGCCGCGACACCGATTGCGGAGAAGGTTCGTCGGCAATGAAATAGGTCGCGAACTTGGTCGCGATGTGGCGCGCGGTATGCGGATCATGCGCCAGATCGCGCACCGCCTGGACACCACTGCGCAGATCCTCGCCATAGCGTTTTCCGCGCAAGGTCTGCGATCCAGGCTCATGGCGATTGGGAAAGAATCCGAACCCGGACGGCGCTTGCGGGTCGATGCCCCAGCCGGTGAGAATGTTGGCCAGCGCGATCACATCCGCCTGGGTGTAACCGCCATCCACGCCCAGCGAATACAGCTCCATCAATTCGCGGCCCAGATTTTCGTTGCGGCCTTTTCCCGACCGCTCGCCGGCCCGCGAGTGCGGTCCAATGGATGCGACATTGTTGAGATAGACCAGCATGGCGGGATGGCTGGCCACCGCCAACAGCATGTTCTCGAACGTATCGGCGATATAGGGCCGGATCGCTTCGCGCTCGAAAGCACCCGCGAAATTGAGCGTCCGCCCCGCCGTGGTCGAGACCGTGAAATGATTGGTCCAGAACCAGACCAGATGTTCGGCGAAAGGCCGTGCGGTGGTGAAGCCCAGTTGAAAGCGCCCTGCCATTTCGTCAGTGAAAATCTTGAGCCGCCCGCCCGCCGGCTTCTTCTGCGCCTCCGTATCGCCCGCCTTGAAGGCACGCCGGGCAGCGATCATGTCCTGTTCCTGGCGTACCAGCGTACCGCTACCCGGAAAGGCACTGCCATCGAGCGCAACCGGTTGTTCCGCCGGGGTCCCGATCTGGGCCACCAGCCAGCCCTTGGGATCACGGCTCGCCGTCTCGATTTCACCGGGGCGCGCGCCAAGCCCGAATCGGTGAACTGCCAGGGCGCCTTCCAGGGACATGTTGAAATCCTCAGCTTGGCCGCTTGCGCGGTTGCTTTGCCCTGATTAAACGGGGCGCAGCTTCAGCTTCCGTCGCGGATTTTCCGGACCATGCCCGAGAACCTCACTTATAAGGATGCCGGCGTCGATATCGATGCCGGTGAAGAGTTGGTCGCCCGCATCGCGCCCGCCGCGCGCGCCACACGGCGTTCCGGCGCCGACGCGGATCTGGGCGGCTTTGGCGGCCTGTTCGATCTCAAAGCGGCTGGTTTCAAGGATCCCGTGCTGGTGGCCGCCACGGACGGCGTCGGCACCAAGCTCAAGATTGCCATCGATACCGGTCTGTTCGACGGCATCGGCCAGGATTTGGTGGCGATGTGCGTCAACGACATCGTGGTGCAGGGTGCGGAGCCGCTCTTCTTTCTGGATTATTACGCCAGCGCCAAATTGGATGTGGATGCGGCGGCGCGCGTGATCCAGGGGATCGCACGGGCCTGCAAGGAATCCGGCTGCGCCCTGATCGGCGGCGAGACCGCCGAGATGCCGGGGCTTTATGCCAAGGGCGATTTCGACTTGGCCGGTTTTTCGGTCGGCGCCGTGGAACGCGGCCATGTCCTGCCCCGCACCGCCGAGATGGTGCCGGGCGATGTGCTGATCGGCGTGGCGTCGTCGGGTGTGCATTCCAACGGCTATTCGCTGGTGCGCAAAGTGGTGGAAAAAAGCGGCCTGTCCTGGGACGCCGAGGCGCCCTTCGCACCGGGCACCAAACTGGGCGAGGCATTGCTGACGCCGACCCGGCTCTATGTGAAGAGCGCGCTGGAAGCGTTGCATGTGGGCGGCGTTAAAGGCTTCGCGCATATCACCGGCGGCGGCATTACCGAAAATCTCCCCCGCGCCCTGCCCGAAGGCATGGATGCGGATGTCGATCTGGACAGTTGGACGCCCGCGCCGGTGTTCGGCTGGATGGCGAAATCCGCGGGGATCGCGGCGCCCGAAATGTTGCGCACCTTCAATTGCGGAATCGGCATGGTGGCCGTCGTGTCAGAAAAATCTTCCGGCCGCGTCATCGAAGCCTTCCAGCAATACGGCGACAAGGCGATGCGCCTGGGCCATTTGGTGCCGGGCAGCGGCGAAGCCAAGGTCGTCTATCGCGGGACCCTGAAGCTTTGAAAAGGATCGGCGTCCTGATTTCCGGCCGTGGCAGCAACCTCGGCGCCTTGATCGCGCATCAAACGGACGCGCCCTACAAGATCGTGCTGGTGATTTCCAATATCGAAGGCGCGGGCGGCCTGGAGCGCGCGACCGATGCCGGCATCGCCACCCAGGTCATCCCGCACAAGGGCCCACTTGGAAAAAACAAGCCGCGCGAAGATTTCGACGCCGAACTGGACGCTGCCCTGCATGCGGCGGATGTGGAGATCGTCTGCCTAGCGGGCTTCATGCGTATCCTGTCGGATGGTTTCACCCGCGCCTGGGAAGGGCGGCTGATCAATATTCATCCGTCCTTGCTGCCTGCTTACAAGGGCACGCATATCCATGAACGGGTGATCGAAGCGCGTGAGTCTCAGTCCGGCGCCTCGGTGCATTTCGTGGTGCCGGAGCTGGATGCCGGACCGGTGATCGCACAGGCCCGGGTGCCGGTGCATGCCGACGACTCCCCGGACGCCCTGGCCGCACGGGTGCTGGAGGTCGAGCACAGGCTGTATCCTGCCGCGCTGCAGATGCTTGCGGAAGAAAAAGTAAAACTCGAAAAAGGGTTGGCGGTTTTCGGCTAGCCAAACAGTTTCGCTGCGCCGCTTTGTTCGCGCCAAAGCGCTTCTCGTTCCTTCAGCAGAAGCCCGATCATTTCGGCATTGTCGTCTTCCACGGTTTCCAGAATTTCAAACCGGAAAGCATCGGCGCCATGCGTATTCCATGCCTGCTGTAAGGCCTTGTTCATATGATTGCCCATCCGCAGCTGGAACCAGATGCCGTTCTGCTGGCTGTCCAAATCGCGCGACGTACCGGTCCATGACGCGCCGTCCGGCACGCAGCGGACGGCAAAGATGCCGGAACGCGTCTTGCGCTCCTTATATTCTCGGACCAGCTCTTTTTTGTGTGCTGCAGTCATTGTCCCACTCCCGAAATCTGCGCTGACACGTCCCACAATTTCTTCGCGTCGGCCGCGTTACGCGCCGCCGGTGATGGTGTCTCGACCTTGCATTCATAAAAATATTCACCGCTGATAGCCGCCACATCGGGCGAGGACGCCAGATAGATGATGGTTTTGGCGCCCTCATCTTGCGAAATCGCGCCCAGCAGCTTGGCGGCGCGGACACCGGCCGACAACAATCCACCGGACTGGTCGCCGAAACGGGTCGCGACAAAACCTGGATGCAGACAGTTTGCGGTGACCCCGGTTCCCGCGATCCGCCCCGCCAGTTCCCGAGTGAAGAGGATGTTGCAGAGCTTGGAACGGGAATAAACTGGGAAACCCGAATAGCCGCGGCGATTCTGCAAATCGTCGAAATTCAATTTTGCCCGCTGATGTGCTCCCGACGCGGTGGAGACGATGCGTGCACCGGCCTTCAGTCCCGGCAGCAGCAGATTGGTGATCACGAAATACGACATGTGATTGAGGGCGAAGGTCCGTTCCAGCCCGTCACCCGTCTCCTGGCGCGCATTGAACACGGCCCCGGCATTATTGATCAGGGCATCGATCCGTGGCTCTTGCGCAATCTCGCCCGCCACCCGTTTCATTTCGGCCAGCAGGGAAAGATCTGCCAGGTGCGCGGCATGCTCCACCGCGCTGTTCGCCCGGCGTAGTTTTTCCATGGTGGCGTCGGCGCGGACCTTGTCGCGTGCCGTGAAGACGATGCGGGCGCCCCGCTCGGCCAAATGGATGGCCGCAACTTCACCGATGCCGGAGGTCGCGCCCGTGATGACGATTGTTTTTCCGTGCATAACAAAAAGGCTCCCGTCCGGATCGGACGGGAGCCTTATATCCTATCCGGTGGCGTTCGTTCAGTTATGGATGTCGAGATCGCTGAAGAAGAAGCGGATCTCGTTGGCCGCGGTTTCCGCAGCGTCGGAACCATGCACCGAATTGGCTTCGATGCTTTCCGCGAATTCCTTGCGGATGGTTCCCGGCAGAGCGTTGGCGGGATTGGTGGCGCCCATCACTTCGCGGTTCCGGGCGATGGCGTTTTCGCCTTCCAGCACCTGAACCACAACCGGACCCGAGGTCATGAAATCAACCAGGCTCTTGAAGAAGGGGCGTTCGCGATGCACGCCGTAAAAGGCTTCCGCCTGGGCGTTGGAAAGGCGGATGCGGCGGCTGGCGATCACGCGCAGGCCGGCTTCCTCGAATTTTGTGACGATCTTGCCCGTCAGGTTCCGGCGCGTGGCATCCGGCTTGATAATGGAAAGGGTGCGCTCGACGGCCATAGGAACTCCGAAAGTTAAAAAGCGGCCGCCTTATGCAATGGGCTTGGGGAAAGGGCAAGGCCAAGGCCGGAGGCCGAGCAAGGGGCGCATCCGGCCTTGCCGCGCGGCCACGAGAAGTTATAAGGCCCCTCAAATGCTGGCGATCGACAACATCGTGGTGCGGATCGCCGGGCGGGAAATCCTGTCCGGCGCCACCGCCAACCTCCCCGCAGGCCGCCGCATCGGCCTGGTCGGCCGCAATGGCGCGGGCAAATCCACCTTGTTCAAGGTGATCCTGGGTCAGCTTCAGCCGGACGACGGCCAAGTGAGTTGGCCCAATGCCTGGCGCGTGGGTGCGGTAGCGCAGGAAGCCCCCGGCACCGATGTCAGCCTGATCGACACAGTGCTGGAAGCCGATATCGAGCGCACCCGCCTTCTGGCGGACGCCGAACATGAGACCGATGGCCACAAGCTTGGCGACATTTATTCCCGGCTGGACACCATCGACGCTTACACCGCGCCCGCGCGTGCAGCGGAAATTCTGGCGGGTTTGGGCTTTTCCGCTGAGGACCAGCTGCGTCCCTGTCGCGAATTCTCCGGTGGTTGGCGCATGCGGGTGGCGCTGGCCGCGATCCTGTTCTCCGCCCCCGACCTGCTGCTGTTGGACGAACCCACCAACTATCTCGATCTGGAAGGCGTGCTGTGGCTGGAGAATTTTCTCCAGAAATATCGCGGCACCATCGTTATCGTCAGCCATGACCGCGATCTGTTGAACACGGCTGCGGAGTTCATCCTTCATCTCGAGCGTGGCAAGGTCACGCTCTACACCGGCAATTACGACACTTTTGTGCAGACCCGCGCCGCCAAGCGCGCCCTCGATGTCGCTTTTGCCAAGAAGCAGGAAGCCGCCCGCGCCCACATGCAGGCCTTCGTCGACCGCTTCAAGGCCAAGGCGTCCAAGGCGCGCCAGGCGCAGAGCCGCATGAAGATGCTGTCCAAGATGACGGTGATGGAATTGCCGGTGGACGAACATGTCGCGCCGATCCGCATTCCGACCGCCACCGGCGCCAGCCCGCCCTTGATCACCATGGACCGCGCTTCGGTCGGGTATGAGCCGGGCAAGCCGATCCTCACCGGCCTTTCCTTCCGCTTCGATCCGGAAGACCGCATCGCGCTTCTGGGCAAGAACGGAAACGGTAAATCCACCCTGGCGAAATTGCTGGCGGGCAAGCTGGAAGCGATGGGCGGCGAGTTCGTGCGCGCCCGCAAGCTGGTGGTGGGCTATTTTGCGCAGCATCAGCAGGAAGAACTCGACACCACCATCACGCCAATCGAAACCCTGTCGCGGCTTCGGCCCAAGCTCACGATCGAACAGGTGCGCGGGCAGCTCGGCGGCTTCGGATTTTCCTCGGACAAGGCACTCACCAAGGTGGGGCAATTGTCGGGCGGCGAACGGGCGCGGCTGATGCTGGCGCTGGCCACCCTGGACAAGCCCAATCTTCTGATCCTGGACGAACCCACCAATCATCTCGACATCGATGCGCGCACCGAACTGCTCAACGCACTCAATGATTTCGACGGCGCGGTTATTCTGGTCAGCCATGACCGCCGCCTGATCGAAGCAACCGCCGACCGCCTGCTGCTGGTGGCCGATGGCAAGGTCACGCCGTTCGAGGGCGACCTCGACGATTATCGCCGTTTCCTGTTATCGGGCGACAACAAACCCACCCGCCGGATCGAGCCCGAGGAAAAGTCGACCAAGGAAACCACGCGACGCGGCGGCGCCGACCGACGCAAGGAACTGAAGCCGCTCAAGGACCGAATCGATTCGGCGGAATCCCAGGTCACTGCTTTGCAGGCGGAAATGGGCAAGCTTGATCGCGCTTTGTCCGATCCGCTGTTGTTCACCCGCGATCCCGCCAAGGGCAGCGCCGTCTCCAAAAAACGCGCGGAAGCTGCGCGCAAGCTGGCCGCGGCCGAAAGCTTATGGGTAGCGGCGCAAGAAGAATATGAAGGGGCGATGGCCGAAAGCTGACGCGGTGGCGAGTTTCGACCCCAAATTGCGAAAGCTTGTTAATTGCGAACCCGTATATTGGCCTCTATTAAATCTGTGTTAGCGTCATGAACAGAGACAATGTGTGGGGCACGCATGTCGGATAGCCGCTTCTTTCGCGCGGACGGCCCATTTTCAATGGGCCATATTGCAGGACTGGTGGGCGCCGAGCTGGCCCAACCCGAGCGTGCGGGCGAGATGATCCGCGATGTCGCCGAACTGGCAGACGCCACGTCCGGCGAGCTGGCGGTTTTCAGCGATGCGCGCCATGCCCCGGCCTTTGCCGCTTGCCATGCCAGCGTCGTGGTCACCAGCCGCAAGCTCAGCGCCTATCCGCATAACGGCAGCGCCCTGCTCCTGGCCGACGATCCGCGGCTTACGTTCGCGCGGATCGGAAAACTCTTTTACCCGCGCGTGGAGCCCAAAGCCTTCATCCACGCGCGCGCCTTTGTCGCCGCCAGCGCGAGCATCGGTGAAGGCACCGAGATCGGTGCCGGCGCCGTGGTGGGCGAAAATGTCAAAATCGGCGCGCGTTGCCGCATCGCCCCCAATGCCGTGATCGGCGATGGCGTCATCATCGGCACCGACACATCCGTGGGGGCAAATACCAGCATCAGTCACGCCTTGATCGGCAATCGCGTCAGCATCGCGGAAAATGTCTCCATTGGTGGCGAAGGTTTCGGCTTCGTTCCTGGTCCCAAGGGCCCAGAGCGGGTATTCCAGATCGGCCGGGTCATCATCGAAGACCAGGTTGAGATCGGCGGCAATTGCGCCATCGATCGCGGCTCGCTGGGCGATACCGTGATCGGCGCCATGAGCGCAATCGATAATCTGGTCCAGATCGGACACAATGTACGGCTGGGCAAAGGTTGCATCATCGCAGGCCAAGCCGGTGTCGCCGGTTCCACCACCCTGGGTGATTACGTGATGGTGGGCGGCGCGGTGTCGATCTCCGATCACCTCACCATCGGCAGCGGCGCAAAGATCGCAGGTAAAAGCGGCGTGATGCGCGACGTGGCACCGGGTGAAATCGTGGCGGGTTATCCCGCCGTGCCGGTGCGCCAATGGCACAGGCAATCGGCTGCATTGGCAAAGCTTGTCGCCCGGGTTGGCGGCAAGGACTGAATAGCTATTTTAGATTCTGGCGCGCAATGCGCACCCACTCGCTTTGCCGGCGGCGATAATAGCCCGGCGCACCCTTCACCGAATCCAGAGTTTCGCGAAACAGCTGCAGGGCCCGCTGCTCCTGGCCGAGCTGGCGCAACAGCAACGCAAAGCGGCAGCGCGCTTCTTCGCCGGGATAGCGCGGCACCACATTCTCATATTGCCGCACGGCCTCGTCGTTCTTGCCCTGCAGCGCCAGGGCGCGGGCATAATCCAACTCAGCATCGGTATCCGAAGCATTGGGGTCGACCTGCTTCAGTTGCAGGAATAGGGCTTCCGCCGCTGTACCGTCGCCCGAGAGCATTTTTGCTCGCGCCAGCCCCTTGAGGAGTGTGGAATCGCTGGCGCCCAAAGGCCCCGCCATGGCGCTTTCATACAACTCCACCGCATCGGCGAAGCGGCCCATCTTGATGCATTCTTCCGCCAGCGCACGCTTGGCATCGGCCGATCCGACCGTAGCGACCTGGCGCTGCTTCTCGCGAAAAGCGCGGCCGGGATCGGCCACGTTCACCACATTGTCGGCAAACCGCCGCGCCGGAGCGCTCGACCACATGTCAGGCAAAAGCGCGAAGATGGCATAGGCCGCCCAGCTGAAGGGCGGCAACAATCCGATCGCCAGGATCCAGAGAAAAGATCGGCCGGTACGGATGACGTGATAGGCGAGCGCCAGATCGATGATCAGGGTCGGAAGACCAATGCCGTATAACATCAGCCCTGCTTCTCGAATTTTCCGGACCCGGATTCTTTCCAGTAGGTCACGTCGTGGCCCGCATCTTTTGCATGTTTCCAGGCAGCGCGCGCGCCATCCAGCATGGCGGCGTCGCGGCCGTCAAACAGCATCACCACACGCGCCAACGCCGAAAGCTCCGGTGATCGCCAGTCTGCCGGCGCCGTACCGCCGACACAAAACAGGATTTTCGCGCTGTTGGGATTTTCGTCTTCCACGGTGATCAGCACCGGCTGGCGCGAGGCTTCGCCATCGCCCGATTGTGCATGCGCCAGGAAAGATTGGTCGTCATAGGTCCATAGCAGGCTGTCCAGCGTGTCGGAGCGTTCCGAACTGTCGGTCTTGACCACCGCCCGCCAGCCGCGCTCCAGCGATTTCTCAACCAGCCCTGGCAGCACATCTTCCAGAGCACGGCGTTCCAGATGATAGAACAGCGTCTCAGTCATCGCACGCCGTTTCCGGCAAGCGTGCCGCTGAATGTAAAATTCAGAAAATCCCCGGTCATCGGATCATACTGAGCGCTGAATTGGTTGGGTCCGCCATCGCAGGTGCCCAACGGCTTCATAGAGCGCCACGAAGAATTCTGCACCTGGAAATCGGTATAGGGGCCATTGGTGCCGACATAACGGATGGGCGCGGCGATGACCAATATGCGGTTGCGATCGCCGACGGCGATGCCGGCGTACTGCCTTGCATGATTGGCGATGGAGTCCGGCTGACGCAGAACCGCCGCCGTCGCCGGTCCGATCCCATGCGCTTTTCCGACAGCGGCTTTCAAGGCCTCCGGCAAGCGTTCTTCCAGCGCATCGACATCCCGGTCATTCGGCGTCCAGGTCTCAGATACTGCTTTTAACAATCCCGCAGGCAACGGAGCGCAGGAAGGACTGAGCAGAATTTTTGCACGGCCTGCGGGGAAAATAACGCGATAGGACGGATCGAACAAAGCCGCCCTGGCCTGCGCCATACCGCCCAGCATCAGAAGCGCAATGAGGCCAAGTCCACGCGCCTTCATCCCTCGTAATTCTCTTTCACGAGCCGATCGAGCAGTTTGACGCCCCAACCCGTGCCCCAGCTGGGGATCATCGGTTTCTGTTCGCCGTCTTGCCAGGCGACACCCGCGATATCGAGATGAGCCCATACCGTGCCTTCCTCGATGAAGCGCTTGAGAAATTGTGCAGCGGTGATGGCGCCGGAATTGGCGCCGCCGATGTTCTTCACGTCCGCGATCTTGGAACGGATCATTTTGTCATAAGCCGCGTCCAGCGGCAGGCGCCATATCCGTTCGCCGCTGCTGCGGCCTGCGTCCGCCAATTGTCCCGCCAATTTATTGTCGTTGGAAAAAACACCGGCATGTTCAAAGCCCAGGGTCTGCACGATCGCGCCGGTCAAGGTCGCCAGATCGATCACAATTTTGGGCTTGAAGCGGCGCTGGGTGTAGGTGAGCGCATCGGCCAGCACCAGCCGGCCCTCTGCATCGGTGTTCAACACTTCAATGGTCTGCCCCGAAAGGGATGTGAGAACATCGTCAGGACGGATGGCGCCGCCATCGGGCATGTTCTCCACCAAGCCGATCACGCCCACCGCGTTGACTTTCGCCTTGCGGGTCGCCAGCGCCATCATCGCGCCGGTCACCGCCGCGGCCCCGCCCATGTCGCCCTTCATGCCCATCATCCCGGAACCGGGCTTGAGCGACAGGCCGCCGGAATCAAAGCACACGCCCTTGCCGACAAAAGCCACGGGCTCGCCTTTCTTGCGCGCGCCATTCCATTGCATGACAACAAGCTGGCTTTCCCGCTCGCTGCCCTGGCCCACGCCGAGCAAGGCGCCGAAGCCTTGCTTCTTCATTTCGGCTTCGCCCAGCACTTCGACCTTGATGCCCAGCTTGGTCAGCGCCTTGGCGCGGCGTGCGAACTCGGCCGGATACAGAACATTCGGCGGCTCGTTGACCAGGTCCCGGGCAAGCTGGATGCCATCGGCCACGGCATCGAGACCCTGCCATGCCCGCCGCGCCAAAACAGCGTCCGGTGTCGCCAGTTTCAGCGTCTCCAGATACCGCTTGTATTCGTCGAGATTGCGGGTGCGGTACTTCTCGAAACTGTAGCCGCGCAGGCGAGCGCCAAAGGCCAGATGCGCTGCCGCTTCGCCAGCCTTGACCTTGGCGCCTTTGGGAGGCTCGATTTCCAAAGTGGCCGATGTTTCACCCGCGCTTTCCAGCCGCGCCAGAATCTGGGCGCCGATCACTTCCAGCCCCTTCAGGTCCAACGCGGCAGGCTTGCCCAATCCGACCAGCAGGATTCGCGAGGCACCCACCCGCTCCGGCGCTAGCACTTCCAGCATTTCACCGGATTTGCCGGTAAAGCGCGAAAATTTGAGCGCCCGGGTCAGCGCACCGCCACTGGCCTTGTCGGCCTTGACTGCGGCTTGGCTGAGTGCCCGGCCTTCGGACGCCGCGACCACCCAGCTGCCCGCTTGAACCGTGGAAGCCGGCGCGGCGAAGGAAATTTGCATAATCATCTCCGGAATTTACGGGTTGGCGAAGGGCCGAAAAGCAATGCTAGTTTAGGTCGAATCGTGAGAGGGGCGAAAGACCGTGCATGACCGCCCGCTCCCGGAGTGACATGACAGAACATCAACATACTGGCCTGGAACCCGAACAGCCACGCCAAGGGCCCGGAAAATTGCCGCGGCTGTCCTGGTATGTGCTGGGCCAGATTCTCGGGCCCGTGGCGATGCTCACATTGCTGCTGACCTGCGTCATTCTTCTGACTCAGTCGCTCAGGCTTCTGGACCTGGTGATCAACCGGGGCCAGTCTGCACCCACCTTCGTCTATCTCACGGTCCTGATCCTGCCGGGACTGCTGGTCATCATCCTGCCGATCGCTTTTTTCGTCGGCACCCTCTCTACCCTGTCGCGGCTGAATGGCGACAGCGAGTTGGTGGTAATGGCGTCAGCCGGTTACAGCCAGCGCCAACTCGCCGCGCCCGTCTTCATCGCGGCCGCGATGGTGATGGTGATCACTTGGGTTTGCGCCTTGTGGCTGATGCCGGCGGGGCAGCGGGCGCTCAATGCCAAGGTTCTGGATATCCGCGCCGATATCGGCGCCGCGCTTCTCAACGAGGGCGAATTCAATCCGCCCGCACCGGGCCTGACCGTCTTCATTCGCCAGCTCAGCAACGACGGACAGATCCGCGGCATCCTGGTGCATGACAGCCGCGACGTGAAAAGGCCCATCACATACCTGGCGGAAAAAGGGGTGCTGGCGCAAACGCCGCAGGGCGCGCGTTTGATCATGCTGGACGGCACGGTGGAACAGAGCGCCCAGGGCGGCAGTCAATTGTCGGTGCTGAAATTCCAGCGCGACGTGATCAACCTGGATCAGTTCGCCGGCCCCATGCGGTCCAACCAGCGCCAGGTCAATGAACGCTTCCTGGGTGAGCTGCTGCATCCCACCGAAGCGTCGTTGACCGACAAGATCCGCAATTCCTATCTGGCGGAAGCCCATAACCGCCTGTCGCAGCCGCTTTACTGTCTGGCATTCGCCATGATCGCGCTGGCGGCAATCCTCAAGGTCCGGCGCCAACGCGGCGCGCTCGCCTTGCGTCTCACCATGGCGGCCCTGGCGGCGGCGGCCGTGCGTATCGCCGGATATGGCGTCGCAGGCCCCGCCTCCAGCCACCCCGCCCTGATCAGCCTTTTCTATATTATTCCACTTCTGGGCGCGGGCCTCGCGCTGGCGGTGCTGATGGGCTACAGCCCCAGCGCAATCTTGGCGCGCCGCCGCCGCGCGATCGAGGCTCCGGCATGAGTTGGTCCTGGACGCTGTACCGTTATCTCGCCCTGCAATTCTTTCTGGGCGTGGCGGTGGTCTATGGCGCTTTTCTGGTGCTCGCCTTCTCCATCGATGTGGTCAATCTGCTGAACCGCACCGCGGGCCATGCGGTCTCGACGTCCGTGGTGGTGGGCATGGCGGCGCTGCAATTGCCCGACCTGGGCCAGAAGATGTTGCCCTTCGCCATTCTGGGCGGCAGCGTCATCACCTTCGCGCGGCTGTCGCGCAACCAGGAACTGGTGGCGACCCGTGCCGCCGGCGTATCGGCCTGGGATTTTCTCTTGCCGCCGCTGGTCGTTGCGGTGGGAATCGGGATTTTCGCCGTTACCATTTTCACGCCCGTGTCGGCGCGCATGTTCGCGGAATTTGCCGGGCTGGAAGCGCGCTATGTCAAAGGTGAAGCCTCGCAACTGTCGGTATCTCAGAACGGATTATGGCTCCGCCAAGGTGACGAGAAACAGCAATCGGTGATCCACGCCTTGCGCGTCGCCAACCAGGGGCAACATCTGGAAGACGTCATCGTCTTTCTGTATGGCGCCAATGATCATTTCACCGGACGGATCGATGCCAAGACCGGCCAGCTGCAGGAACGCGCCTGGCTGCTGCAAGATGCCTGGGTCTCGGATACCGACGGACGACCCGCCCATCACGACACCTTCACGCTGGAAACGACCCTGACGCCGGAACAGATCCAGGAAAGCTTTGCTTCCCCGGACACGTTGTCCTTCTGGGATCTGCCGAGCTTTATCCGCGCCGCCCAGGCCGCCGGTTTCTCGGCCACGCGCTATCAGCTTTATCTCTATACTCTCTATGCCCTGCCGGCTCTGTTCGCGGCGATGGTGCTGATGGCGGCAAGCTTTTCGCTGCGCCTGTCGCGCGAAGGCGGTGTGGGCAAAGTGGTCCTGTTCAGCGCGGCTTGCGGTTTCGCGGTCTATTTCTTCTCCGATCTCACCCGCGTGCTGGGCCAAACCGGCGCGGTGCCGGTGTTGCTGGCGGCGACCGCCCCGGCCATCGCCGCGATCCTGATCGGCATGACCCTTCTGTTCAATCAGGAGGACGGATGAGCCCGCGCCGTTCGGCGCTGCTCAAGCTGTTGCTGCTGGGCGCCGCGTTCACGCCTTGGCTAGCGCAGGCGGCGGCGGAAGCCGCATCCGCGCCCGCCCGTACAGCCAAGTCCGCAGCCGCCAAACCCGCTGCCGTGGGCGATGGGCAGGTTTTGCTGCAAGCCGATCAGATCATTTACGATGGCGATGCCCAGACCGTCTCGGCGGTGGGACATGTCGAGATCGTGGACCAGGGCCGCATCCTCAACGCCGATCAGGTCACCTATGATCAGAAGACCGATAAAGTCACCGCCGACGGCCATGTCAGCGTCACCGATACTTTGGGCAATGTCGTCTTTTCGGATCACGTGGTTCTTACCGAACATATGCGCGATGGCGCGCTGTCGGGCTTCGGCGCACTGATCGGCAAGAATGGCCGGCTTGCCGCCGCCAGTGCCGAGCGCGTGGGCGGAACCATGGTGATCGCGCATCAGACTGTCTACAGCCCCTGCAAGATCTGCAACCAGCCGGGCCAGCGCACGCCGGTCTGGCGGGTGAAGGCGGAGAAAGTGGTCTATGATCAGGTCAAGCATCGCATTCATTTCACCAATGCGACCCTGGATTTGTTCGGCGTGCCGATCCTCTACACGCCCTTCCTGTCCGAGCCCGATCCAACGGTGAAATATGCCAGCGGTTTTCTGGCACCGGATTTCGGCAACTCCACCAAGATCGGATATTTCGCCCGCATCCCTTATTATTTTGCGATCTCGCCCACCAACGACCTGACGGTGGCGCCGCAAATTTCCACCGATGGCGGCGAGTTGGTGGAAACCGAGTATCGCGCCCGCTGGAACAATGGTGGCATGTGGCTACAAAGCTCCCTTGCCTACAATCCCAATGGCGGGCTGGGCGGCAATGCCGGCTCGCAAGTCTATGACCATCTGTTCGGGTCCGGCCGTTTTTCGATCAACGACAATTGGCGCACCGGCTTCGATGCCGAACTGACCAACAACACCGCCTATATGCGCTTCTATGACATCTCGTACCTCGACCGTCTGGTGAACGACGTCTTCATCGAAAACCAGACTGGGCGCAGCCGCTTTGCCCTTACCGGTTATTATTTCCAGGGCCTGCGCGCCACCGACGTGCAGGGCATGATCCCGTATGTCCTGCCGCAACTGGATTACAGCTTCATCCCCACCAACCGGGTGGCAGGCGGACGCTTCCGGCTTGACGTCAACAGTGTTTCTTTGGCGCGCAGCAACGGCCCCGACAGCCAACGCCTCACCACCGAGCTCAACTGGCGACTGCCGATGGTGTTCGGCGGCGGCCAGCTGTGGACCTTGATCGCGGATGCGCGCGGCGACGTCTTCCATGTCGACAACAACGACCCCATCAATTTCCCCACCGTGCCGGACAAGAGCCGCTATGTGTCGCGCGCCATTCCCTATGTCGCCCTGGACTGGCGCTGGCCGTTCGTTTCCCAGACCAGCAGTGGCAATTCCTATGTGCTGGAACCGCTGGTGCAGTTGATCGGCCAGCCCTATGGCGGCAATCCCAAAGGCCTGCCCATCGAAGATGCCGACGCCTTCGAGTTCGACGACAACAACATCTTCAGCGTCAACAAGCTGCCGGGCTATGATTTGGTGGAAAGCGGTCCGCGCGCCAATATCGGCTTTATCGCCAATGCGATCTTCAAGGGCGGCGAGATCCAGGGCCTGGTGGGGCAGACCTATCGCCTGAAGCCCGATCCGATCTTCGCCAATTTCGCGGGCGAGAATGGAACCGCCTCGGATGTGATCGGGCGGCTGTCGATCAAGTTCCCGCATCTGGACATCACCGACCGGTTGGACCTGGACCGGGGCAACGGCACGCTGCGGCGGCACGAATTCTATGTGACGGGAACTTATGGCCGCTCTTCGATGCAGGTCGCCTATGTGCAGCTGCCCGCCGAAGCGCTCAATCTCGGCCTTCCCACCCGTGAACAGCTGAATATCCAGGGCGACATCAATTTCTACCAAAACTGGCAGGCCTTCGCGGCCATCGAGCGCGACCTGCTGGCCGGCCAAATGCTCGATACCGAATATGGCCTTGGCTATGAGGACGAATGTCTGGCGATCTCAGTCGCCTACCGGCGCAAATACACCTTTGACGCCATCCAGGGCGTGCCGCCCTCGACCTCGGTGATTCTGCGCTTTTCGCTCAAGACCGGCGACCAGCATGCCCAGCCTTTCAGCCTATTCCCCCGGAATGTCTTCTCGACCAGCCATCCGTAAGGCTTTTTTGTCCAACCTTGATCGGGCGGTGAAATTCTTTATTCTGGTGCGTGGGTTAGGGGCAACCGGCAATTGCGGGAGCGTGGCCATGGGGCCGACCCTGTGATCGAAACAGCGGCGAAGACCAGACCTTGACCATGCGCATCGTCCATACCGCGTTGTTCGGCATTGCCGCGCTGTTGTGCGCTGCGACCGCTGTCCAGTCACAGCAGCAGAATCTGGCCGCCGTCGATCCCGCCCCGCCGAGCGCCGATGCCGCGCCCACCGCCGACATGGCGACGCAGCCGAGTGCTGTGCCGGCAAAACCCATTCCTGCCGCCGCAGCACCTGCCGCCGCGGCCACCACCGCAACACCCATCCCCGCTGCAGGCAAGGAGCCGGCGCCTGCCGCCAAACCGCCGCAGAAAAGCGCCGCGCTGGAGCCCAAGAAGAAAATCTACCGGCCCGGCAGGATCCCCGCCGATCCCGACAATGCCGACAGCGACGGCATTGCCGCCACCATCAACGACATCTCGGTCTCCGAATTCGAGGTGCGCCAGCGCATGTCGCTGTTCGTGGCCACGGCGGGCCTGCAGCCCAACGAAGAAGAAAGAAAGCGTATCCGGGGCCAGATTCTCGAACAGCTCGAGAATGAAAAGCTGCAGCTGCAGGAAGCCATCAAGAAACACATCACGGTTTCGCCTGCCGAGGTCGACAATCAGGTCAATCATATGGTGACCGACAACCACCTCACCATGGCCCAGCTGCGCGACGTCCTGAACAATGCGGGATCCAGCGAACAGGCACTTCGTACTCAGATCACTGCCCAGATCGCCTGGGAAAAAACCGTCTCGCAGGAATATCAGGACCGCATCAACATCAGCCCAGGCGACGTTGATGCCGAGCTGGCGCGTTATGCCGAAGGTGCCGACAAGCCGCATTATCTGGTCAGCGAAATCTTCTTCCCGGTGGACAATCCCGACAAGGATGCCGAGGCGCACAAGACCGCGATCACCGTCGAGGAGCAGCTCAAGGCGGGCGGTATTTTCGCGCAGGTGGCACGCCAGTTCAGCCAGTCGCCCTCGGCCGCATCGGGCGGCGATATCGGCTGGGTGCATGAAGGCCAGCTTGCGCCGGAATTGAACACCGCGCTCACCAAGATGGCGGTAAATTCGCTGTCGCCCCCGATCCGTTCCATCGGCGGCTATTACATCGTCTCGCTGCGCGCTCGCCAAGAACCAGTAGGGACCAAGATCGCCGCGCCCTCCGAAGCTGCCACCAGTCCCGACAGCACCTTGCCGCTGTCGCGCCTTTTGTTGCCGCTGGGCCAGTCGCCAACCCAGGATGTGATCGCCTCGGCCATGAAGATCGCCAACAATCTTCGCGCCAACTATTCGGGCTGCGAGATGCTGGAAAAATTGCCAGCTCAGCTTTCCGGCTCGGTTTACATGAATCTGGGCAACATGAAGGTCGGCGATCTCAGTCCGGAAATCCAGAAAGCCCTGGCCGCGACACATTCCGGCGAAGCGGCCGCGCCCTTCGTTTCCGACGCCGGCATCGAGCTGATCGGGCGCTGCGACAAGAAGATCGTGGTCCAGACCGCTTACGTCATTCCGACGCGGCAGGATGTGGAAAATCAGCTCTTCCAGCAGCAGATTTCCGCCATGGCGCGGCGCTATATACGCACCCTCAGGCGTGGCGTCGATGTCGAAGTCCGCTGAGGCTTCGCCCATTCTCATCACCATGGGCGAACCGTCCGGCATCGGGCCGGAAATCGCATCTGCCGCCTTCGACCAGCTGAACGGAAAAATCGGCGCCCATCCCCTGATGCTGGTCGGCGGTGCCGATATTTTCGCCAAGCATCGCGGGTCGTTGATCCCAACCCAGGCGAAGGTCCGCGCCGTTCCCGGCAAACCCGATACCGCCAATGCCGCCGCCGTGATCGAAGCGATCGAGCGGGCGGTCAAAGCCTGCCTTGCGGGCGAAGCCGCCGCCCTGGTCACCGCCCCGATCCACAAGGCGATCCTCAGCGAGGCCGGGTTTGCCTATCCCGGTCACACCGAATTTCTGGGCCATCTCACCGGCATGCCGCGCGCCGTGATGATGCTGGCCAGCGAAAAGCTGCGGGTGGTGCCGCTCACCATCCATACGCCGCTTAACAAGGTGCCGGGTGCGATCACCCAGCAAGCCATCATCGAGACCGCCGAGATTATCCTCAAATCCCTGACACGGGATTTCGGCATCGCCGCACCGCGCCTCGCCATTGCCGGTCTCAACCCCCATGCGGGCGAGGACGGTATGCTGGGGAGTGAGGAACACCAGATCATCGCGCCAGCCGTTGCAGAACTAAAGGCGCGGGGCTTTTCCGTGTCCGGACCGCTGTCCGCCGACACTCTGTTTCATGACGAAGCCCGCAAGAATTATGACGCGGCGCTTACCATGTATCACGATCAGGGGTTGATTCCGATCAAGACCCTGTCCTTCTGGGACGGGGTGAATGTGACATTGGGCCTGCCGATCGTACGGACATCTCCGGATCATGGCACCGCCTTCGATATCGCGGGCACCGGCAAGGCCGATGTGCGCAGCATGATCGCCGCGATCCGGATGGCGGCTGCAATGGCGGATGCCAGAGCGCTTGCAGGAAAAGTGGCTTCCGGTTTTCCGTCCGCAAGCGCGACCAAATAAAAGTGTCCGATAATCTTCCACCACTGCGCGAAGTGATCGCCGCCCATGATCTGGCAGCGAAGAAATCACTGGGACAGAATTTCCTTTTCGATCTCAACCTCACGCGCAAGATCGCCCGCGCCGCAGGCGCAGCTGAAGGCGGCACCTTCTATGAGGTGGGGCCGGGCCCCGGCGGGCTGACCCGTGCCCTGCTCAGCGAGGGCGCGGAAAAAGTCATCGCGGTGGAACGCGATCAGCGCTGCCTGCCCGCGCTGGCCGAGATCGCCGCCGCTTATCCGGGCAAGCTCGAGATTATCAATGCCGATGCGCTAAAACTGGATGAGCGCAAAATCCTGCCGCCCGGCGCGCGCATCGCCTCCAACTTGCCCTACAATGTCGGGACCGGCTTGTTGATCAAATGGCTCACCGGCGACAGCTGGCCGCCCTTCTGGTCCGGGCTTACCCTGATGTTCCAGCGCGAGGTGGCCGAACGCATCGTCGCCAAGCCGGGCGGCGAACATTATGGACGGTTATCGGTGCTGGCCGCCTGGCGAACAAAAGCGAAAATCCTGTTCGACGTGAATCGCAATGCCTTCGTGCCGCCGCCCTCGGTGACGTCTTCCATCGTGCGGCTGGAGCCGTTGCCGGAGCCTGTTGCACCCGCCGATCTGAAGAAACTTGAAGCGGTGACCGCCGCTGCGTTCGGCCAGCGTCGCAAGATGCTGCGCCAGAGTCTGAAGCCGCTGGGCGGCGAGATGCTGTTGGAAAAAGCCGGGATTGATCCCACCACACGGCCCGAACAACTTACCGTTGCCCAGTTCGCCGCTCTGGCAAATGCCTTGCCAGCCAACGCATCGAACGGCTAACGCATCAACCGGGTGACGAAACCGGGAATGCCGGTCTGACGGCCCCGCTTCATGCGTTCGGCAGCCAGGATGGTCTGAATCTTCGCCAGGGTCGCATCGAGATCGTCATTGATCACGACATAATCATATTCCGCCCAATGGCTGATCTCATTACTCGCCCGGGCCATGCGCTGCGCCACCACGTCTTCGGCGTCTTGGGCGCGGGCGCGCAACCGTCGCTCCAGTTCATCATGGCTGGGTGGCAGTACAAAAATGCTGACCAGATCATCACCCGCCTGCTGACGCAGTTGCTGGGTGCCCTGCCAGTCAATGTCGAACAACACATCCTGGCCTTTCGCCAGGGCCAGCATCACCGGCTCCTTGGGCGTGCCGTAATGATTGTCGAACACCAGCGCATGTTCGAGGAAGGCCCCGCCCTCGACCATCCCGGTGAACATGCTGGGAGACACAAAGAAATAATCCTGGCCTTCCACTTCACCTTGGCGCGGGCGTCGCGTGGTCGCCGATACGCTCATGGCGATGGCGGCATCGCGTTCCAGCAACTGGCGCGACAAGGTGGTCTTGCCTGCTCCCGACGGGGATGACAGAACCAGCATCAGGCCGCGGCGCTGCACATCACTCGACATTTTGGGCCTGCTCGCGGAACTGGTCGATCACCGCCTTCAGCGCCAGGCCGACGCGGGTGAGCGCGATGTCAGTGGATTTGGAACACAGCGTATTGGCTTCGCGGTTGAATTCCTGGGACAGGAAATCCAGCTTGCGGCCCACCGCTTCGCGGCTCTTGAGCAGCGCGCGCGCGTCCTGGACATGGGCTTTGAGCCGATCCAGCTCTTCGCGCACATCGGCACGGGTCGCCAGCAATGCCACTTCCTGGGCCAGCCGCTCTTCGGAGAGCGGCGTGCCATTGAGCAATTCCTGCAACTGCGTCGCCAACTTCTGACGAAGCGCCTCGGGCTGCGCCGTAGCCAGATTTTCGGCTTCGTCCACCAACCGGGCGACCTCTTCCATTTGGGCGGACAGAAGCTGGGCCAGCTTGCTGCCCTCGCCAACCCGCGCCCTGTTCAGCGCGTCGAATGTCACGGCCAGGCTTTTGAGGATTTCCGCATCGCGATGGCCCCGCGCCACCGGGTCTGGCGCGCCGGTTTCGTCCTGCACAATCACGCCTTTGAGGGCGAGAAGGCCGTCCACACGCGCCGGCGCCAGGCCGGTTTCGGCGGAAATCTCGCGCGCAAGCTTCACGGCGCTGGCCAGCGCAACCGGGTCCACCCGCAGCCCGCGCACGCCACCTTCGGCTTCCACCATCAGCGCGATCTGGAAATTGCCACGCCGGAAGCGCTCCGTCGCCAGCATACGGGCCGGCTGTTCCAGGGAATCGAAACCGGGCGGCGTCCGCAGACGCAGATCCAGACCGCGGCCATTGACGCTTTTGGCTTCCCAGCGCCAGCGCATTCCTTCATGGCTGCCCGCGCTTTCGGCAAAGCCGGTCATGCTGACGATACTCATGGCTGAAACTCCGGATTCGTGGAAATTTAGACGGCGCACGCGCGCCTGTCACCCTGCGCGGCGGCGGCGGCGCACGGATTTCACGGCCGGCTTGGCGGCGGCTTTTACCTTTGCAGGCTTGGCGACTTCCACGGGCGGAAGGCCTTGGCGTGCCCGCTCCACCGCGCGCCAGGCCACCACATTGCGTTCATGCTGCGCCATCGTGGACGCAAAGACATGCCCGCCCTTGCCGTTGGCCACAAAATAAAGATCGAGGCTGGCGGCTGGATTCAGCACTGCGGCGATCGAATCCTTGCCCGGATTGCAGATCGGCGTGGGCGGCAGACCGGTAATGGCATAGGTGTTGTACGGCGTGTCGGCCTGCAGTTCGCTTTCGCGGATGCCGCGTCCCAGGGGATAGCCCTTGGTGATGCCGTAGATGATGGTGGGATCAGATTGCAGCTTCATCCCGGCCTTGAGCCGGTTGACGAACACCGCCGCGATATGGCGGCGCTC
>JBEPVO010000023.1:0-26467 GCA_041690975.1 Alphaproteobacteria bacterium | reverse complement strand
TTCCGATGACAACGCAGATTCAAGGAGATAGCGTTGAGTCGTTGTCGATTTGATGGGGGTTTGGCATGCGGAAGCTGCGCCGGAAAACTCGATTGGCGGACACGGCGGCTATCGCCATTTCCTCGCTGCTTTTGGCGGTGAATCTGATGGTGCGCGACCCCCGGCCCGGTGCGGCTTCGGTCAACGCCTCCGCCACCACACAAGTCGATCCGGCTCTCATCATCACGATGCTCTTTATGATGCTGGGCATGTGCGTGGTGGCCTACGGCCTCTATCACGACCGCCACAACGTCAAGCAACATGCGCACCTTCGCATGGTGCAAACACGCCATCGTTTGAAACTGCGCCTGCGCGCCGCGCGCCGCAGTCTGTCCTATCCGGGCCTGCGCCGCGCCATCGAGCGGGCCTGACACGAACTGACCGGAAGGTCGTCACGCTCAACGGATCAATGTATCCTGCTGCGGTATCGCATCGGCATCCCCTCGGCGCATCCCAAGCCAGGCGATGGATCCCGCATTGCCCAGCAGTCCCAGCAACAGCCACACAAGAACAGAACGCCCCTGCCGTATCGCCAATGCCGTGCAGACAATGGCGGAAGTTATGACCAGCCCTCACAGAAACCACACATCGAGCGCATAGAGACTCTCACGCCGATTGAGCGAAGATTCCTATTGCGCCGGCAGTATATCCCAAGCCCGATCGAGCAGTTTCTTGACTTCATCGTCAGAGAGCTGATGAAAGTCCCTATAATACCTGCCCACGGATACAAAGTTTTCGAGTGTCGCGAGAAACATTGTGTCGTCGTAAACCTTGCGCAGGGCTTCGGCGACATCGATAGGCACCACCGGAGCGGCCAGCATGACCCAGCTGGGATTCTGAGTTTTGACGGCGTCAAACGCCACCCGCGCACTGGCGCCGGTGGCAACACCATCATCGACCACAATCACGGTGCGCCCGGCGATCGATAAATGTTCATGGCGCGACAACCACAAGCGGCAGCGGCGGTCGATTTCTTCGAGCTGAGTATTGGCGATGCGGGTTATGTCGGCCTCATCCATATGAGCCGTGCGCGCAATTTTCTCGTTGATGACGGTGTGCCGCCTGCCATCATCCACAACCGCGCCGACCGCCAGTTCCGGCTGCCAGGGCAACCCGATTTTGCGCACCAGCAGCAGATCAAGCGGCGCCTGCAATGCCGTTGCGATCTCGATGGCGACCGGGACGCCGCCACGCGGCATCGCCAAAGCCAGCGGCCTTTGCAAGCTATGGCCAATGATCCGTTCCGCCAATTGCCTGCCGGCATCGGCGCGATCACGGAACAGAAATTTGTCTTCCGCAATGGCCGCATGTTTGGACATCAGACCTCGCTGACTTGGCATCAGGTGGACTCGGACCAACGGCATAAGAAGGGCAAATGCTTAAAAGGGCGGAAATCCGTAATAACCCAGCAATTCCACTTCCCGAGACCGATCGCCGAAATCCCAATTATCCCGTGCGAATTTTGGCGCGCCTCGCAATTGCTCGTCTGTGACATCAACCTTGTAGCCACTCAATCCTTCATCATAGGTCAGAAGCGCCCAAGGCAGCGGATAATAGTCATCTCCAATGCCGAGAAAACCACCGAAGCTCATGACCGCATAGGCCACCGTGCCGCGCTTCTTGTCCAGCATCAGCCGTTTGATGCTGCCGATGCGTTTATGGTTGGGTCGAAAAACCGGCGTACCTTCAACACGATCGCTGGCAATCAGGACCGCAGGTTTGTTTTTTTCAGAGACCGGCATATCCGGGCACCTCCACGCCGCAACATGAAAACGTTTGGGCAGGCGTCTGGTTCCCGATATGGCCAGCGCGCCGCCAGATGCACTCGTCAATTGCCAACCGGCATCGTGTCGTTCGCACGCTAGGTTGAAGTGTCGGGATTACCCGACCGGGTTTCGCCAGGAACGGTGGCAAGAATTCGGTATGCTTGCTTCAAATGCGGTGCATCCAGCATTTTGCCATCGCTCTGCAACGCGCCTTTGCCGGGGTTCGCTGTAAAGACCTCGATGACACGCCGGGCCCAAGCGATCTGCTCTTGCGATGGCGTAAAGGCCGCATGAATTGCCGCAAGCTGCGCGGGATGGATCGCCAACATGCCGGAAAAGCCATCGCGCTGGGCGCGCATGGCGTAAGCCATCAGGCCCTGATCGTCCTTCAAGGCTGGATACACGGTCTCGATAGCCGCGACTCCGGCCGCATGCGCTGCGAATAGCACCAGAGAACGCACCGTCTCGTAAGGAGCCGTGAAGCGACCGTCCGCTTCTCGCGGCGTGGCGGCACCGATAGCGGCCGACAAATCCTCCGCCCCCCAGGTAAGGCCGCAAAGGCGGTCAGTAACGTTGCCATACGAGCCCAGCGCGAAAATGGCGGCCGGTGTTTCGGTGGCGATGGGCAGGATACGCGCATTCTTGTCGCCGAGAATATCGAGGCGGCGGTCGAGATTTGCGATCGTAGCGCCGCCTTCCGCCTTTGGCAGCACGATGCCATCGGGGCGCCATGGCATGACCGTGGCAAGGTCCCGCTCCATGAGCGCCTCCGGCGCATTGATCCGGACGAAGATGGGCGTTGTACGGAACCCTGCCAGAAATTCTGCTACGGCCTTGCGGGCGTCATCCTTCCTGGCCGCCGCGACGGAATCCTCGAGATCGAGAATCAGAACATCGGCCCCAAGATCACGGGCCTTCTTCATTCGCTCGGGCCGGTCGCCGGGCACAAATAGCAGCGAGCGCATTCTCATGCCCGCGACACCAGCGCGGCGCGGAACGCTTCACACACCATGTCACCATGCTGGTTGAAAGCGCGATGACGGAACGTGACGATACCCGCGTTGGGCCGCGATTTGGATGCGCGCAGATCCATCACATCGGTCTCGATCCTGAGTGTATCGCCAATGAAGACAGGCTTCGGCATCGTGACCTTGTCGTAGCCAAGATTGGCGATCAGTATGCCCAGCGTCGTGTCGGAGACAGAAATACCCACCATCAACGCAAAGGTGAAAAGCCCGTTGACGACGATGCGGCCGAATTCCGTGCCGGCAGCGTATTGGGCATCCAGATGCAGTGGCTGGGAATTGTGCGTGAGAGTGGTGATAAGAAGATTGTCGGCCTCCGTCACCGTACGCCTAAGATCGTGCGCGATATGATCGCCGATCTTCCATTGCTCGAAAGTGCGCCCGGCCATCAGTTTGCCTTTTCGATACGCGCTAGAAGAGCGCCTTCCTCGACCTGGGATCCCGCCGACACGGTCAGCTCCACCACTATACCGTCGAAAGGTGCCACCAGCACATATTCCATCTTCATCGCTTCCAGCACCAGCAGGCGTTCGCCGCGCCGCACATGCTTGCCTTTCGCGGCCTCGACCTGGATGACCGCTCCCGGCATGGGTGCCTGCACCGCGCCATCGCCGGTATCTGCCTCGCCCGAAGAACGTGGTACCGGTGCCGAGAAAGCCCAGGCGTCACCAGCGAGAAACAATACCCTGTCGCCACCGATTTCCCGCACCGTGCCGGCTTTCACCGGCGGCGCGATATAGGTCTTGCCAGAAATCTCGACCGCCACGCGGATGTCAGGGACCGCGCCATTGCGAAAGCCGATCAGTGCCGCCCAAGGGTCGCCTTTACCCGTTGGCAACAATGCGGCAGCGGCGGCGCCGGTGACCGCCGCGTCAGGTTCCGTCGAAGGGACGATCTGTGCGGCATGCCGTTCGATAAAGCCGGTATCGATGCCCCCATGAACAAAATCGGCCTGCATGCTGGCACGGGCAAGAAATCCGGCATTGGTCTTGACCGGCCAGACTTCCACCGCGCGGCAAGCCGCCGCTAGGCCTGCTACCGCCTCAGCCCGCGTCGCAGCATGAACGATTAATTTGGCGATCATCGGATCATAGTAAGGCGTGACCATATCACCCTGCTCCACCGCGCTATCGACCCGGATGTCCGGCGGCAGCTGCAGATGCGTGATGCATCCTGTTGATGGCAGAAAACCGGTGGATGGATTCTCGGCATAGAGCCGCGCCTCCATCGCCCAACCGTTGATGGACAGTTGATCCTGCGTCTTGGGAAGCTCTTCGCCGGACGCCACCCGAAGCTGCCATTCCACCAGGTCCTGGCCGGTGATCGCCTCGGTGACCGGATGCTCGACCTGCAGGCGGGTATTCATCTCCATAAACCAGATGCGGTCGGCGCGCAGCCCCTCCGATGCGTCGGCGATGAATTCAACCGTGCCCGCGCCCACATACCCGACCGCCCTTGCGGCGCTCACCGCCGCGCTGGTGAGCGCGGCGCGCGTGGCGTCGTCCATGCCGGGCGCGGGCGCCTCTTCGACCACTTTCTGATGGCGGCGCTGCATGGAGCAGTCGCGTTCGAACAGATGTACGATGTTGCCTTGCCGGTCGCCGAAAATCTGAACTTCGATATGACGCGGCGAGGTAATGTATTTCTCGATCAGAACTCTGTCATCGCCAAAGGCGGAAGCAGCCTCTCTCTTGCAAGATGCCAGCGCATCCACGAATGCGTCTTTCCCGTCGACGCGGCGCATACCTTTGCCGCCACCACCGGCAACGGCCTTGATAAGGACCGGATAGCCGATGCGTGCGGCCTCGGTCTTCAGACGTTCCGGTGATTGATCCTCGCCCAGATATCCGGGTGTCACCGGCACGCCGGCGCTTTGCATCAATTTCTTGGCGGCGTCCTTCAGGCCCATGGCGCGGATCGCGCTCGGCGGCGCGCCCACCCAGATCAGTCCCGCGCGCTCCACGGCTTCGGCGAAATCGGCATTCTCCGACAGAAAGCCATAGCCCGGATGGATCGCCCGCGCGCCCGTTTTGGCCGCTATCGCCAGTATCTTGGCGCCATCAAGATAGCTCGCACGCGCTGGCGCCGGGCCGATGCGTTCCGCCATATCGGCCTCCCGCACGAATGGCATCTGTGCATCCGCATCGGAATAGACCGCAACAGTGCGCACGCCCAGCCGCTTGGCGGTGCGGATGATGCGGCGGGCGATCTCGCCCCTGTTTGCGATTAGAAGGCTTTCCAGCATCGGATCACATGCGAAACAGGCCGAAGCGGGGTTGGGCGGGAATCGGCGCGTTCAGCGCCGCGACGAACGCCAGGCCCAAAACATCGCGCGTTTGAGCCGGATCGATGATGCCATCGTCCCACAATCGCGCAGTGGCGTAATAGGGGTTGCCCTCTTCCTCATATTTCTGCCGCACCGGCGCCTTGAATGCTTCCGCCTCCTCCTTGGTCCATCTGTCCGCGTCGCGATGCACGGTGGCCAGCACCGACGCCGCCTGCTCGCCGCCCATGACGCTGATGCGGCTGTTGGGCCAGGTGAAAAGAAAGCGGGGCGAATAGGCGCGCCCGCACATCCCGTAATTACCGGCACCGAAGCTGCCGCCGATCAGCACGGTGATCTTGGGCACCGTCGCTGTGGCCACCGCCGTCACCAGCTTGGCGCCATCCTTTGCGATGCCGCCGGCCTCGTATTTCCCGCCCACCATGAAGCCGGAGACATTTTGAAGAAACAGCAGCGGAATCCGGCGCTGACATGCCAGTTCGATGAAATGCGCCCCCTTGAGCGCGCTTTCGGAAAACAGCACACCGTTATTGGCCAGGATCGCCACCGGCACCCCCCAGATATGGGCGAAGCCGCATACCAGGGTGGTGCCGTAAAGCGGTTTGAATTCATGCATTTCGGACCCATCGACGATACGGGCGATCACTTCGCGCACGTCATAGGGCGCACGTACATCGCGCGGCACAATTCCATAGAGATCGTCGGCATCGAATTTGGGCGGACGCACGCTGCCCAGCGCGATATCGGCCTTGCGCGATTCGCCCAAAGTGCCAACGATTTGCCGCAGCAGCAGCAAGGCCTGTTCGTCATTCTCGGCGACATGATCCACCACGCCAGATTTACGGCCATGCACATCCGCGCCGCCAAGATCTTCCGCCGAAATCACTTCCCCTGTCGCCGCCTTCACCAGCGGCGGACCGGCAAGAAAGATCGTACCTTGCCCGCGCACGATGATGCTTTCGTCCGACATGGCCGGGACATACGCGCCGCCAGCGGTACAGCTTCCCATCACGCAGGCGATCTGCGCGATGCCGTCGGCCGACATCTGCGCCTGGTTGAAGAAGATACGGCCGAAATGATCGCGGTCGGGGAATACTTCCGCCTGGTGCGGCAAGTTGGCGCCGCCGCTATCCACCAAATAAAGACACGGCAACCGGTTCTGCTGGGCGATCTCTTGCGCCCGCAGATGCTTCTTCACCGTCATCGGGAAATAGGCGCCGCCCTTTACGGTGGCGTCATTGGCCACGATCATCACCGCGCGGCTCTGCACCCGGCCGATGCCGGCGATGATGCCGGCCCCAGGGGCTTCATCGTGATAGAGTCCGTTTGCCGCCAAAGCTCCGATTTCCAGAAAAGGCGAGCCAGCATCCAGCAGTCGGTGAACCCGTTCGCGCGGCAAAAATTTGCCACGCGCCGTATGCCGCTGGCGCGCGGTTTCGGAGCCGCCCAACGCGGCCTTGGCGGTTCTCACTCGCAAATCTTCCACCAGGGCGCGGTTATGCGCCGCATTCGCCAGGAACGTCTCGCTTTGGCGGTCAATCAGCGAAGACAGCGCAGTCATGTGCCGATCAGCTCCCGCCCGATCAGGAAGCGGCGGATCTCGTTGGTGCCCGCACCGATGTCATATAGCTTGGCATCACGCAGGAAACGCTCCACCGGCCAATCCTTGGTGTAGCCCGCGCCACCAAGCGCCTGGATGGCTTCCAGCGACGTCTTCACGGCATTCTCGGACGCCAGGAGGATCGCGCCCGCCGCGTCGAAACGCGTGGTGTGCCCCCGATCGCAGGCCCGCGCCACGGCATAAACGTAAGCGCGCGCGGAATTGAGCGCCACATACATATCCGCGATCTTGGCCTGCATTAGCTGGAAATTTCCGATGGGCTGGCCGAACTGTTTGCGTTCGCGCACATAAGGCAGCACCACATCGAGACAGGCCTGCATGATGCCCAGCGGCCCCGCCGCCAGCACCACACGTTCATAGTCGAGACCCGACATCAAGATTTTGACGCCATTGCCCTCGCCGCCCATCACCTGTTCCGCCGGGACTTCGCAGTCCTGAAACACCAGCTCGCCGGTGTCGCTGCCGCGCATGCCCATCTTGTCCAGCTTCTGAGACGTGGAGAAGCCCTTTGTGCCCTTCTCGATCAGGAAGGCGGTGATGCCCTTGGGCCCTGTGTTCATGTCTGTCTTGGCATAGACCACCAGCACATCGGCTTCCGGCGCATTGGTGATCCAGAATTTGGTACCGTTCAGGATATAGCGGTCATTGCCGCGTTTCTCGGCCTTAAGCCGCATGGAGACCACATCAGAGCCGGAGCCCGCCTCCGACATCGCGAGCGAGCCCACATATTCGCCCGAAATCAATTTCGGCAGATAGCGGCGCTTCTGGTCTGGCGAGCCCCAGCGGCGGATCTGGTTGATGCAGAGATTGGAATGGGCGCCATAACTCAACCCCACCGAGGCCGAGCCGCGCGAAATCTCCTCCATCACCACTGCATGTTCGAGATAGCCAAGCCCAAGACCGCCGAACTCCTCCTCCACTGTGATGCCGTGCAGACCCAGCGCCCCCATTTTTGGCCAGAGATGGCGCGGAAACTTGTTGGAAGCGTCGATATCGGCGGCGAAAGGCGCGATCTGCTCCGAGGCGAAGCGGCGCACCGCTTCGCGCATCATGTCGGCGGTTTCGCCCAACCCGAAATCCAACTGTCCGCTCATGAAGCTTCCTTCTGTATCGGACGCGGCTTGCGGTCCTCGTCGATGGCAACAAAGGTGAAGCAGGCCTCCGTCACTTTTGCGCCGCGTTCGCTGTCGCGGTCGCGCTGCCAGGCCTCGACCGCGATCTTCATCGAGGAACGGCCCACCGACGTCACGGTGGCATAGACCGAAACTTCGTCGCCGACATGCACGGGATGATGGAACGCGACCGCATCGATCGCCACTGTCACGGCGCGGCCGGCGCTTCGGCGGGAGGCGACATTGCCCGCCGCCAAGTCCATCATGCTCATCAGCCAACCGCCAAAGATATCGCCATAGAAATTGGCGTCGGCCGGCATGGCCGTAACACGGATCGCGGGTTGCCCGTCGGGAGGCCTGGTCATACGGCACCGTCGATGAAGATCAAGGCAGGGCGCTCCATCAGCCGCTTCAGGCGCTGGATGAAGCTGGCCGCATCATAGCCGTCCACGATGCGATGGTCGAACGAAGACGACACGTTCATGATTTTGCGCCGGGTCAGGAAGGCTCCGTCTACCACCGGCCGCTCCGTCAACTTGTTGGGACCGATGATGGCAACTTCGGGATGATTGATGATCGGAGTGGCCGCGATGCCGCCCATCGCCCCCAGGCTGGTCAGGGTGATGGTCGACCCGGAAAGCTCTTCGCGCGCCACATTGCCGTCGCGCGCGGCCTGTGTCACCCGGGCAAGCTCACGGGCGCAATCCCACAGATCGCGCGTTTCGGCATGGCGGACAACCGGCACCATCAAGCCATTCTGGGTCTGGGTGGCGACACCGATATGAATGGCGTCATATCGTTTTAGAACACCGGTGGCTTCGTCGTAATGGGCATTGATGCTGGGAAAATCAGGCAGGAGCCGGATCATCGCCCGCATGAAGAATGGCAAAAGGGTCAGTTTGGGCCGGCCTTCCCCGCGACTGGCGTTGAGATCGGCGCGCAGACCCTCCAGCTCGGTGAGATCGAATTCCTCGACATAAGAGAAATGCGGAATCTGCCGCTTGGACTGCGCCATCCGGTCGGCAATCTTGCGGCGCATTCCCACCAGCTTGATCTCTTCCACCCCGTCGCGCGCCGCAGTCCCGGGGTGTCCGCGAAGCCGTTCCAAATCCTCCACCAGGATGCGTCCTCTGGGACCGGTGCCCCGCACATCTTCCAGCCGGATGCCCCATTCCCGGGCACGGCGGCGGGTGGCCGGAGACGCCGCGGGATCGGGATTGATCGCCGCAGCAAGAGGTTCCTGGCCTTCTTCGCCCGTGCGGGAATTCCGCGTCACGTCTTCCTCGAACACTGTGGCGGACTTTGCGTGCTGAACCGCCGCGCCGTCGCCCGCCACGTCCATTTCCACCAACACCGATCCCACTGGCGCCATGCTGCCAACTTCACCATGCAATGCGGTCACCAGACCGCCGACCGGCGAAGTCATGTCCACCGTCGCCTTGTCGGTCATCACGTCCAGCAGCGGATCATCTTCTTTGATGTGGTCGCCGACCTTCACATGCCAGGCCGTGATCTCGGCTTCGGCGACACCTTCGCCGATGTCGGGCAGGCGGAACTGATACTGGCCCATCTTCAGCTCTCCATCGCCTGTCGCAGCGCCTTCACCACGCGTCCCGGTCCGGGGAAGTAATCCCATTCGAATGCGTGCGGATAAGGCGTGTCCCAGCCCGCCACGCGCAGGATGGGGCTTTTGAGATGAAAGAAGCAGCGCTCCTGGATCAATGCCGACAATTCGCCGCCGAAGCCGCCGAAGCGCGACGCCTCATGCACGATCACGCAGCGGCCCGTCTTGTTCACAGATTGGGTGATGGTCTCGACATCCAGCGGCACAATGGAGCGAAGATCAATCAGTTCAGCATCGATGCCGGATTCGGCAATCGCCGCCGCAGCCACATGCACCATGGTGCCATAAGCGAGAACGGTGACGTCCTTGCCCTCACGCACGGTCGCGGCCTTGCCCAGGGGCACGGTGTAATGGCCTTCGGGCACATCGGACGCGGTATGACCGACCCAGGTCTTCATCTGGCGCTCGTGATGGCCGTCGAAAGGCCCATTATAAATCCGCTTCGGCTCCAGGAAAATCACCGGATCGTTGCTCTCGATCGCGGCAATCAACAGGCCCTTGGCATCATAGGGATTGGACGGGATCACGGTGCAAAGGCCGGTGACATGCGCGAACAGGGCTTCCGGGCTCTGACTGTGAGTCTGACCACCGAAAATGCCGCCGCCATAGGGCGCACGCACTGTGATCGGGGCCCAGAATTCGCCGTTGGAGCGATAGCGCAGCCGTGCCGCTTCGGAAACGAGCTGATCGAAGGCCGGCAGGATGTAATCCGCGAACTGGATTTCCGCCACTGGTCGAAGACCATAGGCGCCCATGCCGATGGCGGTCGCGATGATGCCGCCTTCGGAGATCGGCGTGTCGAAGCAGCGCTTGGCGCCGTGCTTTTTCTGAAGCCCTTCGGTGACGCGAAAGACGCCGCCAAAATATCCGATATCCTCGCCAAACGTCAGAACGTCGGGGTCCTTGGCCAGCATCACGTCGAGAGCGGAATTCAGCGCTTGAATCATCGACATGACGGCCATGGTCAGACCCCGAGTTCCTTGCGCTGCTCGCGCGCACGCCAGTCAGGCTTCTCGAACACGCCTTCGAACATCTCCGATACCGGCGGCTTGGACTGGCCCAGGGTTCCCACCGCCTCGCCCTCCTTTGCGACGGTTCGCACGGTATCGACAAGCTCCGCCTCACACTGGACATGGCGCGCTTCGTCCCATTCGCCCAGAGCGATGAGATGCTGCTTCAGGCGGGCGACAGGATCGCCCAGCGGCCATTGCGAGCCTTCGTCCGCAGGGCGATAGCGGGTGGGATCATCGCTGGTCGAATGGCCGGCGACCCGATAGGTGAAAAACTCGATCAGAGTGGCGCCCAGATTGGCGCGAGCACGGGCCACCGCCCATTCCGTCGCCGCCCATACCGCAAGGAAATCGTTGCCATCGACCCGAAGTCCGGGCAGTCCATACCCTGCAGCCTTGGCGGCGAAGGTGGTCTCTTCCGCGCCCGCGATCCCCGCATAGGACGAGATCGCCCATTGATTGTTGGTGACACAGAGAATGACTGGCGCGTGATAGACCGATGCGAAGGTCAGCGCCTCGTGGAAATCGCCCTCTGCGGTGGAGCCTTCGCCGATGTAAGCCAGGGCCAGACTGTCATCTTGTTTATAGGCGCTGGCCATCGCCCAGCCCACGGCATGGCCGAAGCGGCTGCCGAGATTGCCGGAAAGCGAATAGAAACCGTAATCGCGCGCCGAATAGAGAATGGGAAGCTGGCGGCCTTTGAGCGGATCCCTTTCATTGGAAAAAATCTGGTTGACCAGATCGATCAGGGGATAGCCCCGCGCCATCAGCCAGGAAAGGACGCGATAAGTGGGAAAGCACATGTCGCGCGGACCCAGCACCATGGACTGGGCGGCGCCGATCGCCTCTTCGCCGGTGGATTTCATGAAGAAACTTGTCTTGCCCTGACGATGCGAGCGGACCATCCGGTCTTCGAAAATCCGGGTCAGCAGCATGGCGCGCAGCCCATGGCGCAGCATTTCCGGCGCGACCTGCGGCGCCCATGGACCAACAGCGCGGCCCTGATCGTCCAGCACCCGGACCAGGCCATAAGCCGTGTCGCGAAGGCTGTCCGATGACGCGCGGACATCCGGCGCGGGACGCCGCACCGCACCAGCGGGCGGAATGACAAGATGGCTGAAATCCGGCTTATCGCCAGGCCGGGCGGGAGGCGCAGGAATGTGAAGATCGAAAGGACACATGGCAGGAATCCACGCGTTTGGTGTCTATATGAACATCCGCAAAGAACCTGTCACAACTGCCTGGGATTAAAATTGCTAATTTTGCTGTCTCGAGCGTCTATTTAGAATATCATTCTACGGGATCAACATATCTTAGGATGATATTCCATGGATGAGATCGATCTGAAAATTCTGAGAAGCCTTCAAGACACACCGGGGATCTCAATGGTGGATCTGGCGCAGAATGTGGGTCTTTCTCACACACCTTGCTGGCGGCGCGTGAAGCAGTTGGAGGAACGTGGCGCCATTCGCGAGCGTGCCGTGATCCTGGATCCCGAAGTGATGGGACTTGCGGTCACCGTGCTGGCCAATATCCGCTTGAAAGCGCACGACGAAGACACGTTGAACGCCTTCGAGCAAGCGGCACGGGAGCGGCCGGAGATCGTGGAATGTTTCAGCATGGGCGGCGAAAGCGATTATGCGGTGCGCATGGTGGTGGGCAGCATCGACGCCTATGAGCAGCTGCTGAAGAAAGTATTGCTGCATTTTCCCGGCGTGGCAGAAGTCCATTCCCATTTCGCCCTGAAATGCGTGAAGAACACGACGCGCCTGCCGATCTGACATGGCCGCGGTGCCGCAAGTGGGATTAAGCTTGGGACTGGCGAGGTGTTCATGCTCTTGAACGAAACCCAGCAGGCGATCCAGGATTCCGTGCGCAGTTTCGCTGAGGAGCGGGTGAGGCCCAGGGCCCGGGACTTCGAAAAAGCCGGCGGCTATCCGCGCGAATTGTTCGAGGAGCTGGCCGCGCTGGGTCTGATGGGCATGGTGGTGCCGGAGGAGATGGGTGGTACCGGCGCCGACACCGTCTCTTATGCGGTGTCGCTGATCGAGCTGGCGGCGGCGGATGGCCCGCTCTCCACCATCGTGAGTGTGCAGAACAGTCTGGTTGCATCCGGCCTGGTGCGGAGCGGCAGCCCGGCGCAGCGAGAACGCTTCCTGCCGGGACTGGTGTCAGGCAAGGTCATCGGCGCTTTCGCGCTGACCGAAGCCGATGCGGGCTCGGATGCGGGCGCGATCCGCGCGCGCGCCGCGCGCGAAGGCAATGGCTATGTGCTCAACGGCACCAAGCAATTCATCACGTCGGGCAAGATCGCCGGCCTCACCCTCACTTTCGCCGTCACCGATCCAGGCAAGGGCAAACGCGGCATCAGCGCCTTTCTGGTGCCCACCGACCGGCCTGGTTATCACGTGGACAAAGTAGAACATAAGCTGGGCCAGACCGCGTCCGACACCTGCGCCCTGCGCTTCGACAATCTGGCGCTGGAAGGCGATCTGAGGTTGGGCGAGGAAGGCCAGGGCTATGCCATCGCACTGTCCAATCTGGAGACCGGCCGCATCGGCATCGCGGCGCAAAGCGTGGGCATGGCGCGCGCGGCGCTCGACATCGCCATCCGCTATGCCCGCGAGCGCAAAAGTTTCGGCAAGGTGATCATCGAACATCAGGCGGTGGGTTTCCGCCTGGCCGATCTGTCGGCGCGGTTGAAGGCAGCAGAACAGTTGGTCCTGCATGCGGCGGCGAGGAAAGACGCCAACCTGCCCTGCCTTACCGAAGCCTCGATGGCCAAGCTGGTGGCGTCGGAAACCGCGGAGGCGGTGTGTTCCGGCGCAATCCAGACCCTGGGCGGCTATGGCTATCTTGAAGAATTCGGCCTCGCCAAGATCTATCGCGATGTGCGGGTGTGCCAGATCTATGAAGGCACGTCCGACATCCAGCGGCTGGTGATCGCCCGCGCGCTGGAAAAGGATGGCGCATGACAAATGATCCCATTGTCATCACCGGCTTTGCCCGCACACCGATCGGCGGGCTGCAGGGCGTGTTCGCGGATGTGAAGGCATCCGAGCTGGGCGCCGCCGCGATCCGCGAGGCTGTCAGTCGCGCGGGCACGCCCAAGATCGATCAGACGATCATGGGCTGCGTGTTGGGCGCGGGTCAGGGTCAGGCGCCGGCGCGCCAGGCCTCGAAAGGTGCGGGCCTTGGCGATGAGGTGCCCGCCACCACCATCAACAAGATGTGCGGTTCGGGCATGCAGGCGGCGATCCTGGCGCACGACATGCTGAAGGCGGGAAGCGCCGATTGCCTGGTCGCGGGCGGAATGGAGAGCATGACCAACGCGCCTTATCTTCTGGCGCGGCACCGCCGGGGCGCGCGCTTCGGCCATGATACGGCGCTGGACTCCATGCTGCTGGATGGGTTGGAAGATGCTTACGACAAGGGCAAATCCATGGGTGCCTTCGCCGAGGATACCGCGAAGAGCTATCAGATCAGCCGTGCGGTGCAGGACGAATATGCTCTGCGTTCGCTGGAGCGCGCCAAGGCGGCGCAAGAGGCAGGTGCATTCGACGCCGAAATCGTGTCGGTGATGACAGGCAAGGAAACCGTCCGTATCGACGAGCAGCCCGGCCGCGCCAGGCCGGAGAAAATTCCCACCCTCAAACCCGCCTTTGCGCCTGATGGCACCATCACCGCGGCCAGCTCCGCCTCGATCTCCGACGGCGCGGCGGCGCTGGTCCTGACGCGCGAAAATTTTGCGAAAGCACAGGGCTTGACGCCCGCCGCCCGTATCATCGGTCATGCCACCCATGCCCAGGCTCCCGCGCTGTTCACCACTGCGCCGGTCTTTGCCATCCGCAAGCTGCTCGATCGCATCGGTTGGCGCGTGAACGACGTGGATTTGTTCGAAATCAACGAAGCCTTCGCGGTGGTGGCGCTGATCGCGATGCGCGAACTGGATATTTCCGCCGACCGCATCAATATCCATGGCGGGGCCTGCGCACTGGGTCACCCCATTGGTGCATCAGGTGCGCGCATTCTCACAACTCTGATTTCAGCGCTCAAGGCAAAGGGATTGAGGCGCGGCGTTGCCAGCCTCTGCATTGGCGGCGGCGAAGCCACGGCGATGGCGGTGGAAATCCCCCGCTGAGACCGGATCAGAGATTCAAAAGCGCTGGATCGCCACCCTGGGCCGCGATATTCACGCTGATCGCGCGCTCGACGGCATAGCGGCCGAGCGCATGCGGCCCGCCCGCCTTGGGACCGGTTCCGGAAAGTCCTTCGCCGCCGAAAGGCTGCACGCCTACCACCGCGCCAATGATCGAGCGATTGACATATATGTTGCCCGCAGGAACCAGCGCCCGCACCCGCGCGACGAAACCCGCCAGCCGCGAATGGATGCCGAGGGTAAGACCGTAACCTTTTGCAGCCAAGGCGCGCCCAGCTTGTTCCAACTCGCCATTCCGGTAACGCACGATATGCAGGATGGGGCCGAACACTTCCCGGTCGGGAAGCTGCGCCAATTCGATTTCCACCATCGCCGGTCCGAACAGAAGCGGTCCGGGCATTGCGGGCTTTACCTCTTTCAGAATTTTCGCCGTAGTTTTCAGGTGAACGAGATGCTTTTCGAGCGCCGCGCGCGCCTCCATATCGATCACCGGGCCGACATCGGTTGCGAAATCCGACGGATCGCCAACCGTCAGAACATCCATCGCGCCTTTCAGGCCTTCGATCAGCCCGTCCGCGGTTTCTTCCGGCAGGAACAGCAGCCGCAGTGCCGAGCAGCGCTGGCCCGCAGACCCGAAAGCCGACAGGATCACATCGTCGATCACCTGCTCGCGCTGCGCCGTGGTATCGACGAACATGGCGTTGAGGCCGCCGGTCTCGGCGATGAAAGGAAGCAGCGCGCCTGTGCGCGCTGCCATGGAAACATTGATGCTGCGCGCGGTGTCCGTGCCGCCGGTAAAGGCGATTCCGGCCAGCCTGGGGTGCGCGACCAACGCTGTGCCCACCGTTTCGCCCCGCCCAGGTAACAGGTGCAGCACATCCGGCGGCAGTCCGGCGGCATGGAACAGCCGCACCGCTTCGGCGGCGATCAAAGGCGTCTGTTCAGCCGGCTTTGCCAGCACCGTGTTTCCGGCGGCCAGTGCGGCCGCAATCTGGCCCGTGAAGATCGCGAGCGGAAAATTCCATGGCGAGATGCAGGCGAAGACGCCGCGTCCATGCAATTCCAGTACGTTGGTCTCACCGACAGGGCCTTGCAGGCTCGCGGCGGCGCCAAAATCGCGCTCCGCCAGCAGCGCATAATAACGGCAGAAATCGGCAGCCTCCCGCACCTCGCCGATGGCATCGGGCCAGGTTTTGCCCGCCTCGCGCACCGTCAGCACCATCAGACGACTGCGATGTTCTTCCAGCGCATCGGCCATGGCGCGCAGAATATGCGCGCGGGCGATGCCACCGCGCGCATCCCATTCCGGCTGAGCGCGCATGGCGGCGGCAAAGGCCGTCTCGATCTGAATTTTGCTGGCCTCGGCCCAATGACCGATCTCGGACAGGTCAAAAGGATTTCTCACCGTCTCAAGCGGTGCATCCGCCGCCGGTACACCATTGATGACCGGGCGTCCATCAGTATGCAGCTTGCGGACCAGGCCGGAAGATAAATCCTTGCGGACGGAAACGATACTGAGATCGGGGCCCGCGCTGTTGCGGCGGTCGCCATACATGTCGCGCGGCAAAGGAATGCGCGGATGGGGTCCGGGCTGCGCCTCCACCAACGTGATCGGATCGGTGGCGACCTTTTCCGGCGGCGTCTCATCGTCGAGCAGTAGATGCACGAAGCTGGTGTTGGCACCATTCTCCAGCAGTCGCCGCACCAGATAGGGCAACAGGTCCTCGTGTGCGCCGACCGGCGCATAAGTCCGCAGAGACAAGGGCCCGAACCGTTCCGCCGCTGCTGCATAAAGCACGTCCCCCATGCCATGCAGGCGCTGATACTCGATCGCGGTATCCGCCGCCATGGCACGCACCGCCGCCAGGGTATGGGCATTATGGGTCGCGAACTGGGCATAAAGATGCGGGCTGGCGCCGATCAACGCCTTGGCGCAAACCAGATACGACAAATCCGTCGCCGGTTTGGTCGTGAACACGGGATAACCTGGCCGTCCCGCCACCTGCGCCCGCTTGATTTCGCTGTCCCAATAGGCGCCCTTGACCAGACGCACCATCAGGCGACGGCCGGTCACCTCGGCCAGCGCCGCCAAATTTTCGATCACTTCCGGCGCGCGCTTCTGATAGGCCTGCACCGCCAGGCCTAGACCGCGCCACGCTCCCAAAATCTCTTCCCGCGCCAGGCGGTCCAGCAGCTTGAGCGACAGCACTAGCCGGTCCGCTTCTTCGGCATCGAGCGTGAAATTGATGTCGGCCCGTGCCGCCAGTTCGGCGAGGCGCCGCAGGCGTGGATAGAGTTCGTCCCAGACCCGTTGTTCCTGGCCTGCTTCATAACGGGGCGATAAAGCGGACAGCTTCACCGAAATACCGTGCCCATTTTCCGGCCCCGCATTTGCGACCCTCGCTCCACCGATGACCGCGATGGCATCGGCGTAAGCCTGCTCGTAGCGAGCGGCGTCGGCTTCGGTCCGCGCGCCCTCGCCCAGCATGTCGAAGGAACACAACAGCTTTTCGTCACGCGCCCGCTCGAGCGCCGCCTCGATGGTGCGCCCCAGCACGAATTGTTCGCCCATGATGCGGATCGCTTGGGCCACCGCCGTGCGCACGATGGGCTCGCCCACCCGCGCGATCAGCCGCCGGATGACGCCGGGACCGTCCCTGGTGTCGTCGATCTCCACCCAGCGTCCGGTCAGCATCAACCCCCAGGTCGAAGCGTTCACGAACAGATTGTCGGATTGGCCCAGATGCGCGGCCCAATCGGCGGCGCCGATTTTCTCGGCGATCAGTCGGTCGCGGGTCGTTGTGTCGGGGGTGCGCAACAGCGCTTCCGCCAGGCCCATCAGCGCCAGCCCTTCCTGGGTGCTCAGGGAAAATTCCGCCAGAAAGCTTTCGACCAGGCCTTGGCGGCGGGCCATCTGACGGGCCTGGCCAACCAGGCCGGCGGCGGTCTCCCGCACCGCCGCCCGCATGTGTGGCGGCAAAGGCTGCGCGGCCAGCAACGCGGCGATGGCTTCGCGCTCGTCGCGGTATTTTCCGGCGTCCAGAAGATCCCAGGTCGCAGACACGGACATCGGCGTATTTATACCGGAACGCGCCGCAATGGGACCGGCCAGGTTCACGCCAGGACGGCTTTGAACTGATCGCCGATCCAGTCGGCCTGCTCATCCGTCAGAATCAACGGCGGGGCGATCCGGATGGTGTGGTCGTGCGTTTCCTTGGCCAAAAGGCCGCGTGCCTGCAAGGCTTCGCAGATCGGCCGCGCCCCACCCGCTTCGGGGTCAAGCTCGACTGCCAGCATCAGCCCCACGCCGCGCACCTCTTTCACCAAATTGGAACGGATAGCTTCCAGATTGTGCTTCAGCCGCGCGCCCACCCGCGCCGCATTCTCGATCATGCCTTCTTCGACCAGCACTTTAAGCGCCATCCGCGCCACGGCGCAGGCAAGCGGATTGCCACCAAAAGTCGAGCCATGCTCGCCCGGATGCAGCACGCTCATAGCTTCGGAATTGGAAAGCACCGCCGAGACCGGATAGAAGCCGCCAGCCAGCGCCTTGCCGATGATGGTAAGGTCGGCTTCCACGTCGTCATGTTCTTCAGCCAGCAGCTTGCCGGTGCGGCCCAGCCCGGTCTGAATCTCGTCCAGGATGAACAGCATATTGTTGCGGGTGCAGAGATCGCGCGCCGCCTTCAGATAACCGGGCGGCGGAATGATGACCCCGGCTTCGCCCTGAATGGGCTCAACCAGAAAGGCCACGGTGTTGGGCCCGATCGCCGCTTCCAATGCCGCGCTGTCGCCGAACGGCACCATCTTGAAGCCGGCAGAAAAGGGGCCGAACCCTTCGCGCGAACCGGGATCGCTGGAAAAGCCCACAATGGTGATGGTGCGGCCATGGAAATTGTTGGCGCAGACGATGATCTCGGCCTGCCCCGCCGGTACACCCTTAACGGCATAGCCCCATTTGCGGGCCAGCTTGAGGGCGCTTTCCACCGCTTCGGCGCCGGAATTCATCGGCAGCACCTTGTGCGCCCGCGTCAGCGCGCAGAGTTCTTCATAAAAAAGCGCCAGCTGGTCATTGCGGAAAGCCCGCGATGTGAGCGTCAGCCGCGATGCCTGTTCGGTAAGTGCCGCCAGGATGCGCGGATGGCAATGACCTTGATTGACCGCGGAATAGGCGGAGAGGCAATCGAGATAACGCCGCCCATCCACGTCCCAGACATAAACACCTTCCCCGCGCCGCAGCACCACATCCAGAGGCTTGTAATTCATCGCGCCGAACTCGGTTTCCCGCGCGATAAAATCGCTGGCGCTTTGCAAAGTCCGCGGCGCGAAGTGATTCATGACGTCCTCATTCCGCCGCGCGCATCGCGGCATTTTGCCCGCTGTGCCGGTCCAGCCGCAGGGTCATGCAATAGGCACCACCACCGGAGAGGATGAACGGCGCCAGATCGACTTCGGCAAGACTGTAGTCCAGTTCGCGCAGCTTGGTGCGCAGAGACTCAGGGGCCTTCGCCATCACGATGTGGTGGCCGATATTGACGGCGTTGACGCAGAAGGCGCCCGCTTCTTCGTCCGTCGCTTCGATCCTGTCCTTCTTGCGCACATGGGTGCGTATGATGGCCTGGCTCTGCGGTGTGAAAGCAGGGGGATAGTAAAGAACTCGGCCTCCAGCCAGGGGGCAGAAACAGGTGTCCAGGTGATAGAAGCGGTCCGTCGCCAGCTCGAGTCCGACCACACGCTGCTCGAATACGGTCTCGATCGCGGGAAGGGAATTGGCGGTGGAGCGTTGTCCGTAGCCCGCCCAGAAAAACCCACGGTCCGCATCCCAGATGCAATCGCCCGCACCTTCCTGCAGAACCCTGTTCGGTAATTCGATCACTTCGCTGAGCAGCCCCCGCGCCTTGAGCGCCAGGAAAGCATCGCGAAACACCGCTTCTTCGCCCTGACGTTCGGGATGGCGGAAACGCGCCACCAGCGCGCGGCCGTCCAGCACGATGGCGGCATTGGCCGGAAAGACCAGGTCGGGCAAATCTTCCACGGCGGCAACAATCTCGACGCGTGCGCCTGCCTTTTCCAATTCCGCGCGAAGGGCGGACGCGCTTTTGATGGCGGCGGCGGCCAATGTGGCGGGATCAGCCTGCCACGCATCCGGCCGCATCCAGGGATTGATCTGATAAGTCACCCCGAAATGGCGGGCATCGGTCATCAGAAACAAAGGTTGGTCGGTCATCGCAGGTCCCCAGAATCGCCCTGTAATCCAATCGCGGCCCGGAGCTAGCGGAAAGCAGCCAATCTGATAGAATTCGTCAGAATATTGGCGTTCTGTCAGATAGAGATGGCGATATGACAGATGAGATCGACCGCAAGCTTCTCACCTTGCTGCGCGGCAATGCTCGCGAACCCGCGGCGGCCTTGGCGAAAAAGCTCAAGATTTCACGCGGGACAGTTCAAAATCGTATCGCGCGGATGCTCGCCACCCGCGCCATCGGCGGCTTCACGATTCGTACCGCGCCCGAACTGGAGACGGGCCGTGTCCGGGCGGTGATGTCCATCGCGATCGAGGGAGAGCAATCCGGCAAGGTGATCCAGGCGCTAAACGGGTTCCCGCAGGTAGAAAGAATCTACACCACCAACGGCCGCTGGGATCTGGTCGCCGAGATCAACACCGCAACCCTGGCGGATTTCAGTGCGGCGTTGGACCAAATCCGGCTAATCGAAGGGATCGCCGCAACAGAAACCTCCATTCTGCTCGCGAGCGCGAAATAACTGCAACCAGCAGCTTTCGACGTCCCGCGATGGCGGCCGGTTTGTTCGCCCCTGCCCCCCGCGCAAGATGAGCCGCATGGTATCACGGTAATGACCGCCGGCCTCCAAACTTCCGCCCGGCACCGCTCCCGATTAGACCATTCAGCAAGTGCGGTTGCCGACAAACCCCCTGTTATTTCCAAAAATATATGGAGATAGGGCCCGAGCATATTTTGCATCGGACCGCACCATCAGCCACGCAACCATTGCGTTAACCGATACCGTTTAATCTCCACAAACAGGTAACGATTATTGCGGATGGCGGATCTTGAATTGGGCCATTTCCATGGGTTCGGTCACAGCCCTTGCGATCACCAGTCTTTCGCAACACTGCGAATTTCTGCATTTTCGGTTCTAGCGAGCACGTTGTGTCAAAAAATGGAACGCGCCGGTATCTGACGATTGTGGGGCTCATTGTAGCAGCCATTCTCGGCGGCATGGGTTTTCTGAACTATCTTGTCGATCCGCTGTGGTTTTTTGGCGGAAACAAACTGCAGCCCCGGAATTTCCCCTTTGACGAGCGCACTGCCCGCATTGCTCATTTCGTAACAAGCAACCGTGATTTTGATTGCTATATTTTCGGTGCGTCGCGCATCGGAATGCTCAACCCCCGCGATTTTTCCGGCCGCAATTGTTTTGTGGTTTCATTCGAAAATGCGACGCCGAGCGAGCTTGTTGCTTACGCACAATACGTGAAAGAACGCGCGAAGCGGCAACCCAGCCTCATCATGGTCGGCGTTGATGATGCGAATTTTATTGATCACATCGATGCGCACAATCTGTCCGAACCTGTGCGCGATAACGAAACGCCATACTTCTGGCAATATTACTTCACGGCCGACGTCGCGAAATGGTCGCTGAAGACTATTTTAGATTCAGCGCCCAAGGCCCGATATTACGATAAGGATCTCGCAGGACGAATTCGAGCAGATGCGGGAACTCTGCCAATATTGCGTTTCAAAGAGGTCCCAGGCCAGAAGCTGCATATGAGCCTTACCAACGTGTCGGAATTTGCGAAGTTTCGAGCAATCTTTCCCAAAGCACACCTTGTTGCTTTTGCCACACCGATCGCTTCGGAGCGCATAAGACAGTATCAACAGTTGGGTGTGTTGCCGTTTTACCTAAAGGCATTACATGCCACGGCTGAACATTTCGACGAAATGTACGATTTCTCAGTTCCTTCGCAATTCACAACTGATCCAGAATTGACTTATGACGGATCTCACTATCAACCGACAGTTTATGACAAAATCGCCAAGGCTCTGCAGAACCACGAACCATCGTTCGGAATTAAAATATCTGGTACTTCCGTTGCATATACGGAAGCAAAATATCTAAGCCGACTTGAAATTTACCACCGAGGTATTTAGCGGGCTACTTTCCAGAATAACGCGCACATCATAATTCAACTTCCCCCGTATCCGGTAGCGGGCGGTGTCGATCTCCTTGCTCGGATGGCATAATTAGCGCCGGCAGCTAGGCCGCCAACATCTTGTAACGGCGCGCCGGGTGAGTATTAGCGCACCGCCCAATGCGAGCAGCGGTAACAGGACCGCATTGTCGCCCACCCACCAGCTCACGATGCCTTTGCTTCGTAGAGCTCGAAAAGCTATTGTTATAGAACCGCTATCTCGTCGGTGAGTATTTAAAGCCGTGATGTGTGCAGCGCGGTTACCGCGGGCATCGCTGCCAGTTCTAGTAGAATGGGGTGATGATCGGAAGGACCGCGCTCCAGCACTTTCCCGCCCAGCCAACGCACATCACGCGTGAGGCATCGGTCAAGACGCAGCGAGACGATGTTACTGGCCTTGTGGGTGCGCTGGCGGGGCCCGACATCGCGGAACTCCGGCACCCGGATCGGCCCGACGGCGTTGAAATCGCCCATTATCACGGCCGGACCTTCCAGCGCATAAGCGATGTGATGCAGCTGGAAACGATTGAGAAACTGGCCATGCGACAGATGCACATTGGCGAAACTGATGCCCTGGAATTTCACGATCTGTGCGATCCGGGGCGGCACCCGACCCGGCAAAACCGATGCCGGTAGGCGCAGCGCCGAGGTGCGGGGAAAGGGATGCGGACTCCAGGCCGCCAATCCATAAATCCGCTTTTGCATGGGATGACGGAAGAAATGCCCACCCACCAGCGATGGCAACGTGCCGATTTCTTCCGTCGCTTCCTGGAGCAGAAACAGATCGGGCTGATATGCATGAATCAGCCTCGCGACATCCTGCGCTTCTGCACCCACGCGCCGCAGCAGATTCCAGCTGGCCACGCGAAAGCTTGCAGCAAGATCGCGCAATGCCGGATCGGATTTCTGCCCTGTCATGACCGCCGCTGCATGGACGAATTCCCGATCTTAATTGATGACTAAGTTGAATTTTTCAAGGCAAACTCAGGTTTGGGGCCCAACGGCGCTCGGAAGGTAACGGGGTGGAGTTCATATGTTTCCCAGCACGATAACCTGGCCCACAGCGTTGGGAGTGGCGATCGGCGCCGCCCAGGTCCTTCTTGCATGTCTGGTCACAATCGATGTTCTTCTGAAAAAAAGCGATGTTCGTAGTGCGTTGGGATGGATCGCGGCGGCTTGGCTGTCGCCGCTTTTCGGATCCCTGCTCTACTATATGTTCGGTATCAACCGAGTGACGCGGCGGGCCGTAAGGCTGAGGCGGCGGGACGATTCCCAGGCAAAACGGCCATGGCAGGGCATTGCGCCGCAAGCGAGCCCCAATCTTGTAACCCTGGCCGAGGTCGGACGGCGCGTCACGGAAAGCACGTTGATCGCAGGCAACCGCATCGACGTGCTCCAGGGCGGCGACGCGGCCTATCCCGCCATGCTCAAGGCCATCGGCGAAGCGCGTACGTGCATTGCCATGGCGTCCTACATCTATTGCGACGACGACGCCGGGCGAGAATTCTCTAAGGCCTTGATCGCTGCTCACAAGCGCGGCGTCGAGGTCCGGGTGCTGCTGGACAGCGTGGGTTCAGGTTACTTTTTCCCTCGAGCCTATGAAAAACTCAAAACCGCGGGAGTTCCAGTCGCGCGCTTCCTTCATACCTGGTTGCCGTGGCGCATGCCGTTTATCAACATGCGCAATCACCGCAAATTCCTGATATTGGATGGATCAGAAGCCTTCACCGGCGGGATGAACATCTCGAAGGGACACGCCCGAAGCCTCGCCGGTGCCGATTACATCGAGGACGTTCATTTCCAGATTAAGGGACCGGTAGTGCGGTCACTGATGGATGCGTTCGCTCGCGACTGGACATTCACTACCGAAGAGGCTCTTGACGAAGATTATTGGTGGCCACAAATCGCCGAACAAGACGGCGTGCAGGCGCGCGGCATCCGGTCAGGTCCAGACGCCGACATTTATAAAATTGAGATGCTCGCCGGAGCGGCCCTCAGCGTAGCAAGAAAACGCATCCGCATCGTCACACCCTACTTCCTGCCTGACCAGCGACTGCAATTTGTCCTCGCCCAAGCCTGTATGCGCGGTGTCGCAATCGACATAGTCCTGCCCCAGCACAGCGACCATCGAATCATGCAGTGGGCAATGAACGGGCATTTGCGCTTCTTCAAGGATATCGCGGCGAACATCTATTTGAGCCCACCCCCGTTCGATCATTCCAAACTGATGACCATGGATGGGGATTGGTCGCTGATCGGAAGCTCCAACTGGGATGCGCGCAGTTTCCGGCTCAATTTTGAATATGATCTGGAATGCTATGATCCCGGCCTAACCGGGCGGTTGGACGCTTTGATTGATGAGAAAATCGCGGCGGCCCAGAAAATCAATTATCGCGAGTTGGCCTCCCAACCAGTCCTCATTCGCCTAAGAGACGCTGCGGCCCGGCTTTTGTTGCCTTATCTCTAACATGGATAAGGCCATTCAGCACGAAACAGATCGCGCAAAGAAATCGCTGGCCGCCAAAGCCCGCCTCCCGAATTGCGCAGCTGAAAAGCGGACAAACAAAAAGGCCGACATCTGGCGGCCTTTTTTATATCGTTTCAGCTGGCACCGAGAAGGCAACGCCGAAACGCCGCTTTGCAATTGCGCTCTTCACGCAGATGCCCCTAAAGATAACCAACTGTACCCCGATGAAGCGGGTTCCAGAATTGCGCCAGGCCACGCGGTAGAACCTGACCGCGATAAAGGGCGATTTATTGCCGAAGAGATAGAACATTTCTCAGGATGGTTGAATCTTCCGCTCCGATGCTACGAATTATCCGAACGCGGTGAGGCAACTTTTACCTTGAGAAAAGTTGGCGAGAGCCCACCAGCGATTTGTGATATGAGATCGGCTGTTGGGATTTATTGGGAGACGGCGTGCTTTTGACCTTCGATTCGATAGCGGTTTTCGATCCGGCGTCGCCCGGCGTTAAATTTGCGGGACGCCATGTCGATCCCAAAGGCGCGGAGCGGTTCGTGATCTGTTTGGTTTCCTCCGACGCATTGCAGACGCGTCTCAATTTAGTAAACCCCTCCCCCGATCAGCTCTTGGCGGCTTACAACCAGATCAAGGACGACATCCACCGTGCGGCGGCAAAGCAATTCGCCGCCGGCGACCCTCGGCCGTCGATATCCACGAAAGATTTGTTGTAGGCGACTGTCGTCGCCGCCAATTACTGAACACCAAATAAAGACCGTTGAAAAAAATTCGTCCCTCATGTTTTGGAATGAACTTTTTGGGGTTCTTTCGGCACAACCCCGTTTTGGCGTTTACTTGCGCCGTTGGCCTTGGGTTAAGACAAACGATCCCACACCACTATGCGCTTTCCGTCTTTAATTGATGTGACGATAATCTTTTGACAGCTTGCTAAAGTTTCTCGCTCCGCTTCTCGTATTGCGAGATCTATTGCGGTAGCTTTGTGGATAGAGAACGACGGCGTGGGGACTTTATCCCGGCGCACGTCAAACCGGGCTTTGCCTGAATTCCAGACGACAGAGTATTCATGAGCGTGAGCCCTCAGTTGGGGCTTTTTCTTACGCGGGGGCAATGGTGTGATCACTGATCAATCCTCGCTCCATCGCCGGCAGGCATTTTATACAAACTGACAAGGGCGCGCGCGCCGTCGATCTCTTTCCAACAGTTTGACTGTTCAGGAACCGAAAGAATTTCCTTACGTCGATGCCTCGCCCCGTTTTCGGCCACGAGAGGTGCGGAGCGCGCACCCAACAGCGCCAAAACCGAGAATTAACATCACCCACGACGCCGGCTCCGGGACGGCCGAGATAATCGAACCCCCGGGTCCTGACACAAACGGCAACAGTTGCGTTCCGTTCGGCACATTAGGAAAGCCCCCGCCAGGGAAGAACTCGGGGCCGAGGCCAGCAACTGCCGAATCGTCAGGGACACCGGCCGGGAGTGCACCTGCTGAACCCGGAACGTCCTGGGGTGCAGCACCAAAAACGGGGTTGGTCGCTTCGGACGGAATGCCTGCCGCAGGTTCGCGGTCACGTTCACTAGGAAGCACACGCTCCTGCGGTCCAAAATTTGGTTTGGTCGACAGCAAAGCCCCACCCTCTCGCTCGCCAGGCGAACGGTCGGCAATGTAACTGAGGGGGTCGCCGTAGCCGGTAACCGTTTCTCCGGTTCCGGCTTCTCTGTTGGCGGGGTGACTGTGCTGTACAAGCGAGAGAACAAAGACAGTGACTAAGAGCGGCGAGATCAAAAGTGCTCGCTTTGCCCTTACATCGCGACTGACAAACGCGCGCTTTAGCCTGAGGACGCTGCCCTCAAGTGCTTTAAGGCAGGAAAGCCACAAGGTAGAAATTTGAATTCCCATCTCAAGTCAGCCATGGTTAATAACAGGAAACCATAAAGCTAAAAGGAAGCGGTGTGCAAACATCTCCTTACTTTTTGGTTAAATTCGAGGTCTTATCGTTACGCAAGGGCTCAAGGCCACTTTGGGGGTAGAGGACGCCAGATCCAGCCCAGCCAGTGCAGAACCGGCTGAGCGAGGCATGCACGTCTGGTGCCCATGACTTTGAGAAAATCATCTACGTGCAAACCCTGTATC
>JBEPVO010000022.1:0-27779 GCA_041690975.1 Alphaproteobacteria bacterium | reverse complement strand
GGGATCGCGGCGATAGCGCTGGCGATGGTGGGCGCAGATTGTCCGCGTTCCTCGGCATCTTCGCAGGCCAGCACCGCACGGCGGATGGCGCGGCCGCCATAATAGCGGAACGGCTCCGGCGGCAGGCTGGGCAGTGCGCGGGTGCAGAGCGGCAGGTTGGACCACATGTCGTTTTCGTCCAACACCAGCGACGCCAGGCATTGGCCGCCGATATAGGCCGGATTGACGCCATGGCCGGAATAACCGCAGCCATAATGGACGCGCGTGCCGGGCATGGTCTTGAAGAAGGGCAGGCGGTCCGCGGAAATGTCGATTGGCCCGCCCCAGCTTTTCGCCACCGGCACGTCGTTCAATCCCGGCAGCAACCGGCGCAAGCCACGCTCGGCCCGCAAGGCGCTGGCGGCGTCTTCGCGCAGACGCTTCATCGTAGCACCGCCGTTATAACTGATCGGCCCCGAGCCCGAACCCATCAAGACGCGCCCGTCGATGGTCTTGCGGAAATAATGCACGAACATCCGCATGTCCGAGATGCCTTCTTCGCCCACCCAGCCCATCGCAGCCAGTTTCTCCGGCGCGGGCTCGGTCATCAGCGCGAAGCTGGAAAAGACCGTGACATGCGGCTTGACCAGGCGCTCAGCGGCCAGCTCGACATTGGTGGCCAGCACGACATCGCGCGCCACGATCTGACCGCGCGGGGTGCGGACGCGATTGGGCGCGCATTTGTCCAGCCCGGTCATCGGTGTGTTCTCGTACAGCATCACGCCCGCTTCAATGGCGGCCTTGCGCAAGGCCCGCGCCAGCCGGGCGGGATGGACATTGGCGCCTTCCTGCAAAAACACACCGCCGCGAAACACGGGCGACCTGCAATACGCGGCGACTTCGACGGGCGTCAGTTGGCGCGCGGTTTGCGGCACGCCCAACCGGCGGGCGGTATCGACATAGCTGGCGATCTTGGCGTCCTGTGCCGGCGCGGCAGAGACGCGGATATTGCCGGCCTCACGCCACCAGACGTCGCGGCCGGGTGCTGTCGCGAAAGCGCGGATGCCGTCCTGCGCCACGGTTCCGGCGCGGGCGACTGCTAGCGCGGCATCGTCGCCGATGGAATTGCACATGCCTGCCAGCGCCGACCAATAGCCATGCGCCTTGCCGCCATTCTTGCCGCTGGCGCCGCAGCCGCAAAGGCCCGCTTCGATCAGTGCGATGGAGAGCGAAGGCTTGCGCGCCTTCAAGGCGAGCGCGGTCCACAAACCGGTATAGCCGCCGCCGATAATGGCGACATCGGCGGTGACTTCGCCTGTGAGTGACGGCGAAGGTGGCTGTCCGCCTTCCTGCGCCATCGCATCAGCGAACCACCAGGACGGATCGGCGGGTGCGACGCTGGGCTTGGATAATGTGTCGGACATCGTACTGCTCACAAAATGCGCGCCAGGAAAGCCTTGGTACGCGGATGGCTGGGGGCCGAGAACAATTGCGCGGGCGGACCTTCCTCGATCACTTGGCCGTCGGCCATCATGATGACTCTGTCGGCGACTTCACGGGCGAACGACATTTCATGTGTCACCACGATCATGGTCATGCCGTCGGCGGCAAGGCGGCGCATGGTTTCCAGCACTTCGCCCACCAGTTCGGGATCGAGCGCCGACGTCGGCTCGTCGAACAGCATCAGGCGCGGTTCCATCGCCAATGCCCGGGCAATCGCCACCCGCTGCTGCTGGCCGCCGGAGAGTTCGTGGGGATAGTGATCGGCCTTGTCCTTCAATCCCACGCTGGCGAGTAGATCCAGCGCTCGCTTGCGCGCCTCCGCCAGCGGCACGCGCAACACCTGCACCGGCGCTTCGGTGACATTCTCCAGCACCGTCAGATGGGCGAAGAGATTGAAGCGTTGAAACACCATGCCAATGCGAGCGCGCTTGGACGAAGTGATGGTGTCCTTTTCTTCCCGCAGCTTGCCGTCCTTGCCTTTGGCATAGCCGACCAGCTCGTCCGCGACCTTGATCTCGCCGTCATGGATGGTCTCGAGATGGTTGATGCAGCGCAGGAGCGTGGTCTTGCCGCTGCCGCTGGCGCCCAGTAGCACCACCACTTCGCCCGCCTCGACCGTCAGCGAGACGCCCTTCAGCACATTCAAATCGCCGAAACGCTTATGGACATTCTTGATCTCGACCAATGCCATCAGCCATGCTCCTGCGCGAGAATGGTTGAGACCCGGCGCGGGCGTGTGATGAAGCGGCGCTCGATGACTTTCTGAAGGCCGGTCAACAGCGCCGTCAGCGCCAGATACCAGATGCTGACCACGAACAGCACTTCAAAATATTTGAAATTCTGGCTGTAAATGTTGGTGCCGGTGGAGAAGATCTCCGGCACCGCAATGGCAAAGAGCAATGAAGTGGTCTTCAGCATGGCGATGAACTGGTTGCCGGTGGGCGGGATGATGACTTTCAATGCCTGGGGCAACACGATGCGGCGCATCGCCTTGGCCTTGGTCATGCCCAGGGCACGGGCGGCTTCGCGCTGGCCCGGATCGACAGAGATAAGACCAGAGCGGATGATCTCGGTCATATAGGCGCCTTCGTTCAGGCCCAATGCGATGGTGCCTGCGATGAGCGCGGGAAGATTAATCGCATTGTTGGTGAGGACCGGCAGGGCATTGTACCAGAACACGATCTGCACCAGCACCGGCACGCCGCGGAAGAAGCCCAGATAACCCTGCGCCAGCCAGCGCAGCGCCCGGTAGCGCGACAGCGCCGCCAGAGCGCCGCCGAAGCCCAGCAGGATCGCAACGGCCATCGCCACAAAGGTGATGCCCAGGGTCATCAGCGCGGGCACGATGAAGGTACTGGAGAAAAGCGTCTCGAAGAATGCGCTGCTGTCGAAAATCATATGAATCCGCCCCCTTCCGCAACCCTCCGCTAGCGGATGGGTTTGCGGATATCACCATTCCCCAGATGCCACTTGTTCAGGATCTTGTCGTACTCGCCGTTCTTCTGCAGAACCAGCATGGCGGCGGTAACCGCGTCATGCATCGGTTTGTCGCCTTTTCTGATCGCCATGCCCAGCTTGTTGCGCGGTACTTCCGGGCGGCCGGAAATGATGGGGCTGCCCAGCGCCAGTTCCGGCATCAGATTGGTGACATAGGCCGCGAAGGACCAGTCCACGAAAGCGACATCGGCGGATTTCTTGCGCAGCTGCATCACCGTGTCGTTGAAGCTGGGAAAATATTTCAAGTCGATTTTCTGTTCGGGCTTGCAGAGTGTCTGATTGACTCGCTCGACGGCCTTCGCCTGTGTGGTACCAGAAATGGTGGCGACGCTGTGTCCGCATAGGCCTGTCTCATCCTTGAAGCGCAGACCGCTGTCCTTGCGCACGACGAACTGGATGCCGCCCGCCAGATAGGGAACGAAATCGAACACCTGTTCGCGCTGCGGCGTGACGCCCAGGCCCGACGTGATGTAGTCGAATTTCTTCGCGACCAAGCCGGGGAAGAGGCCGCCAAAGGTGATGTTGACGAGTTTGGGCTTCAGACACATCGTGCCGGCGATGGCGCGCGCCAGGTCGATCTCGAATCCGGCAGGCTCGCCTTTGTCGATATACATCTGCGGGGGTGTCGCCATGTTGGAGCCGACCGTGAGCATGCCCGGCGTGACTAGGTCGGGCGGCGGCTTGACCGCGCAATCGGCCAGGGCCGGGGTGGCCAATACCAGCCCCAGGCATAGAAAAAGCCCTGCGATTCCAGATTTCATGCCGCTCTCCGCTGAACGGGAGGAAGGCTAGGCGGTTTTGGGCTGATGCTCAAACCGGCGGCGAATGGCGCACTTCCGCGTGGGGCGGCGGTTCTTTAGGCTCCGACTCGACTTCCCCGGTCTGATTCCACATGCCCGACGGCACTGCGACCACGCATCTCTACCAGCCGAAGCTGGTCACCATTGTGCGCGAGGGCTATACGTCGGCGCTGTTGCGCAAAGACCTGCTGGCGGGGCTCACGGTGGCGATCGTGGCGTTGCCGCTCTCGATGGCGATCGCCGTGGCGTCCGGAGTTTCCCCGGAGCGGGGACTTTATACCGCCATTGTGGGTGGTTTTGTGGTGTCGGCCTTGGGCGGAAGCCGCTTCCAGATCGGCGGCCCGGCTGGCGCCTTCATCGTGCTGGTCGCGGCCACGAGTGCCCGGCTGGGACTCGATGGCTTGCTGCTCGCGGTCCTGTTGTCGGGCCTGATGCTGACCTTGGTCGGCGCGCTCCGTCTGGGATCGCTGATCCGCCATATCCCGCATGCGGTGACGGTGGGTTTTACCTCCGGCATTGCGGTCACCATCTTGGCCAGTCAGCTGAAGGATTTCGCCGGCCTCAGCCTTCAGGGCGCCGAGCCCGGCCCGCTGATCCCCAAACTCGCCGTTTTGTTTCACGCCTTACCCACACTCAACGCCGCCGCTTTCGCCATCGGCCTCGGTTCGGCCGCGCTGATATTCGCATTGCGCTGGCGGCGACCCGGCTGGCCCGGCATGCTGATCGCGGTGGTTGCCGCATCCTGTGCGGTTGCGCTGTTGCATCTGCCGGCGCAAACCATCGGCAGCCGCTTCGGTGGATTGCCGCATGGACTGCCTCTCCCACATCTGCCGCATGTCGACATGGCGTTGTTATGGAAGGTGTTGCCTGCCGCTCTCTCCTTCACTCTGTTGGGCGGGGTCGAAAGCTTGCTGTCGGCCAAAGTTGCCGACAGCATGACCGGCCGCAAGCATCGCTCCAATATGGAGCTGGTGGCGCAAGGCATCGCCAACATGGCTTCGGCCCTGTTCGGCGGCATCTGCGTCACCGGAACCATCGCACGTACCGCCACCAATATCCGTGCCGGCGCGGCCACGCCGCTGTCGGGGATACTGCATTCGGCGTTCCTGCTGCTCTTCATTCTGGCTGCCGCGGATCTTGCCAGTTATGTGCCGCTGGCCGCGCTGGCGGGCGTGCTGGTGGTTGTGTGCTGGAACATGGCAGAGAAAGCGGAATTCCTGCGACTGCTGGGAAATTGGCGGGAGGCGTCGGTTCTGCTGGTCACATTCCTGCTGACTTTGGTCGAAGACCTCACCACCGGAATCCTGGCGGGATGCGCGCTGGCCGTGCTTTTTGCGCTCCTGAAACGGGCCGTCCGCGAAGAGGGTGTCTGAAGGACGGCTGTCGACGCCATGGCGGCAGCGTGCTAGCTTTCGTGCGATCATTTTGCCGGAGGCCCGCATGGCTCGGCTTGCATCTCTTCAAGAGAAAATTCCATCCCGGCGCGATCTGCTGGCCAGCGGGTTGGCGGGCGGCTTCCTGCTCGCCTTCCATCTGCCATCGGCACAAGCCGCCGCCGCAAATGCGCCCGAGGGCGCACCGTCGGGCCCGACCGGGTTCGCGCCCAATGCCTTCATCCGCATCGACCGCGCTGGGAAAACCACTTTGGTCATGCCGCAGACCGAGATGGGGCAAGGCGTCTACACCTCCATCGCGATGATCATCGCCGAAGAACTGGACGCCGACTGGAACAGCGTCACTCTGGAAGCGGCGCCGCCCAACGAAAAGCTTTACGCCAATCCCATGCTGGGTGTGCAGGCCACCGGCAATTCCAATTCCATCCGCGCCTTTTGGTTGCCGCTGCGCAAGGCCGCGGCCGGGGCGCGGTTGTTATTGATCGGTGCCGCTGCGAAGCAATGGAATGTCGACCCCGCCAGCTGCACCACCGCGAATGGGGTGGTAATGCACAAGCCCAGCAATCGCACTCTGACCTATGGCGCATTGGCGGACAACGCCAACGGCACGCCGCAGGCCAATCCGGTGTTGAAGTCGCCAAAGGACTTCAAGCTGATCGGCAAGCCGCAGAAGCGGCTCGACACGCCCACCAAGGTCGATGGCCGGGAAGTCTATGGCATTGATGTGATGCTGCCGGGCCTGAAATTCGCCACCATCGCCGCCAGTCCTACCTTCGGCGGCAAGGTCCGCCATGTCGATGACAGCGCGGCCAAGAAGATTCCCGGCGTGCAGCAGGTCGTGGTGCTGGACGATCTGGTGGCGGTGATCGGCGATCACATGTGGGCCGCGAAAAAAGGCCTCGACGCGCTGGTCGTCACTTGGGATCCGGGCGCGCACGGCAATGTCGATTCCGCGCAGATCTGGAAACAGATCAGGGCCGCCAGCGACAAGGACGGCTTGGTCGCCAAGAAGACCGGCGATGCCGACAAGGCCCTGGGCGAAAGCGAAAAGATCGAGGCGCGGTTCGAGCTTCCCTTCCTGGCGCACGCCACCATGGAGCCGATGAACTGCACCGTGCATATGACGCCGGGCGGATGCGAATTATGGCTGGGTACCCAGATCGTGGCGCGCGTGCAATCCACTGTCGCGGAAACCGCCGGGCTCCCCCTCGACAAAGTGATCGTGCACAACCAGCTGATGGGCGGCGGCTTCGGCCGCAGGCTGGAACCCGACATGGCGATCAAGGCGGTGCGGGTCGCCCAGCATGTCGACGGCCCGGTCAAAGTGGTGTGGACCCGGGAAGAAGATGTTCAGCACGACGCCTACCGCCCGATCTATTATGATCGGCTTGCCGCCACCTTGAAGGACGGCAAGATCGATGGCTGGCATCATCGCATCACCGGTTCATCTGTGGTGGCGCGCTGGCTGCCTGCCGCATTCAAAGCCAATCACGATATCGACTTCGACACCGTCGATAGCGCCATCGATGTTCCCTATGCGATTCCCCATCTGCGCGTCGAAGTGGTGCGCGACGAGCCGCCCGCCGTGCCCACCGGCTTCTGGCGGGGCGTCGGTCCCAACAACAATGTCTTTGCCATCGAAAGCTTCATTGACGAGCTGGCAAAAAAAGCCGGTAAGGACCCGGTCGAATTTCGCCGTGGTATGCTGACCAAAGTCCCGCGCCTGCTGGGTGCGCTCAATCTGGCGGTGGAAAAGTCGGGCTGGGGTACGCCTTTGCCACCGCGCCAGGGACGCGGCGTGTCGGTGCAGGTCTCGTTCGCCAGCTTCATCGCCACGGTTGCCCATGTCGAAGTGGACGAAGAGGGCGGGGTCCATCTGCACAGGCTCACCACCGCCGTCGATACCGGCATCGCGGTCAATCCGGATACCATCGTCGCGCAATTGCAGGGCGGCATGATCTTCGGCTCGACGGCTGCTCTGTGGGGCGAGATCACGGTGGCGAAGGGACGGGTGCGCCAGTCCAATTTCCACGATTATCGCATGCTGCGCATCAACGAGATGCCCGTGATCGATGTGCATCTGATTCCCAGCGGCGAAGCGCCGGGCGGGATCGGCGAGACCGGCGCGACCACCGCGCCGCCCGCCATCCGCAATGCGATCTATGCCGCCACTGGCATCGCACTGCGCAAGCTTCCCTTCGACCGCGAGGTTTTGGCCGGGCGCAAAACCGCCTGACCGGTCTGGCCGCGGCCTGCATTCCATGCCTATTCTGACATCAAGCCTGCACGAAAAATTTCGGCAACCACCAAGGGGAGACATGCATATGACCGATATTTCACGACGCCTTCTGATCCAGACGGCGGCGGGCCTTGCTGCGGTCGCGGGTGCGGCACCGGCGATGGCACAAGGCGCCATGGCAAAAGGCGGCAGCATCCGGGCGCGCTTCGCGCTCGATCCCAATCTGCTTTACGTCAACGCCGCCAATCTCTGCCCCACCTTCCAGACCGCGATAGCGGCGGAGAGGGCGGAATCCACCGCGCTTCAGGCCAACCCGTCCCAGGAGTATCGCCGCCGCTACAATGATATGCTGGTAACCATCCACACCCGCCTGGCGCGCCAGATCAACACGGTGCCTGACGCCATCGCGCTGACCCGTAATTGCAGCGAGTCCAGCGGCAATATCACTCGCGGCGTGCGCCTGAAGGCCGGCGATGAAGTCATCATCGGCAAGGAGAACCATCCCTCCAACACCAACTGGTGGCATCGCCGCGAAAAGACCGAAGGCATTGTCGTCAAGGTGGCGCAGGTGCCGGACGAGCCGCGCAACATGCAGGACGTGCTGGACAGCTACATCTCGCTGGCCGGGCCACGCACCAAGGTCTTGGCGCTGTCGCATCAGACCAATCTGGGCGGCATCATCGCCCCGGTGAATGAGATCGGCCGCTTCTGTAAATCCAAGAATATCTGGTTCCATGTCGATGCCGCACAGACATTCGGCTGGATGAAGATCGATGTTGCCGCCATCGGCTGCGACTCGCTGGCGGCCAGCTGCCACAAATGGATGATGGCCCCGATCGGCAGCGGCCTTCTGTATGTGAAGCCGGAACGGATCGCCGAACTCGATCCTTTGATGTTGAGCGTCGATTATTATCACACCGGCCCGGCGGACGCGGTGAACGGTCAGGCGTTCGAATATCTGGGACAACGGCCCGATGCGATGCTGCCCGGCCTGTTGGCCGCGATGGATGAACGCGACGCACTGGGCGGCGATGAAGGCATCGAGCGTATCGCCCGTGCCAATGCGGCCGTGATGCGCCAGAAGCTGTCGGCCAAGGGCGTCAAGGTGATCGGCTCTGGCGATCCGGCGCTGTGGGGCACGGTGTTGGCCGCTGACGTCAAGGGCCTGCCCGACCGCGCCAAGGATCTCTACGGCAAGAAGCTGGCCGGTTCGATGACTCGCATCGGCGGCAAGCCGCTGCTGCGGATCTCGCCCCATGTCTACAACACGGCGGACGAACTGGATCAGGTGGCGATGCTGGTCGCCTAGACCATCGCATATTTAAGACGAGCGGGCCGCTCTATCCGGAGCGGCCCGTTTTTATGGCATACTGTTTGGGCGATCTTGGGGGCTGATGTCATGTCGATCAGATATATTGCGACGGCCGGATTTCTCGCCGCGCTGATTTTCCCCACACTGTCCGCCGCGCAGACGCCGCCGCCGGTGCAGCAATCCTTCGTGTCGCTGACCGGCGCCGGATTCAAAGTGGCGGGCACGTTCCTCGTTCCCGGCGCCGATACCACCGCCAAGGCGGCCATGGTGGTGGTCACCTTGCAGAAGGACAGCACCGTTGCCGTCTGCACCTTTTCCCTCGGCGCCTGGGAAAATCTCAGCAACAATGTCGCGGCCACCGACGCTAAGACGTGTGACGTCCGCGCCCCTTGATCTCGCGGTTGCCGGCGTACTCGGCCGGCGGGCATTGATGGCAATGGGCCGGCATTGTTCGGCGGCGTGATTTGCAGCAGTATCCCCGCCCTAGCAGGAGCTGCGCATGTCTTTATCCGGCGACGAAGCCGTCAACGCGACCTTGCATTATCTGCACCGCACGGAGCGCAAGCCCTTTGTCTATATGATCGAGCCGCCGGAAGGCGTGCCCAAGGCCTGGGGCGAGATACACACTGTGCCGGATGTCCGGGTGCATAACGCGCGCCTGTTACCGCAACCGCCGTCTCTCGACGGACAAGGCTTTGCGCTTCACAAGCACGACACGCAAATGCGGGATTTTTACGACCCGCAGGAAATCGCAGATGTTTATTACCCGGAGATCGAGCGCCTGCTGATCGGTGCCACCGGCGCCGAAAAGGTTGTGATCTTCGATCACACCATTCGCTCGATCCCGAAAATGCGCGAAGGCGTCAAGGGCGTACGCGAGCCGTCGCGCTACATTCACAATGATTATACGGAAGTGTCGGGCCCCGATCGGGTGCGCGAGCATCTCAGTCCCGCGGAAGCCGAACAGCGTCTCAAGCAGCGGTTTCTGGAGATCAATGTCTGGCGGCCGATCCGGGGGCCGCTGGAGGATTCGCCATTGGCGGTCTGCGATTCCAGCACCCTGGCGCCCGAAGACCTGATCGTCTGCGACCTGATCTATTCCGACAAGATCACGGAGACCTATAGCATCGGGCACAACCCCACCCATCGCTGGTATTATTATCCGCAGATGCAGCGGAACGAAGCGTTGCTCTTCAAGGGCTTCGATTCCGATGCGCGCGCCCGGACGCGCTTCACGCCTCACACGGCCTTCACCGATCCCACCGCGCCCGCCAAGATTCTGCCCCGCGAAAGCATCGAAGTGCGGGCCTTGGTTTTCTTGCCTTTTGCTTGAACTAACACAACGTTAAGTTGTATTAAAGCAAGCCGCTTACCATCGCTTAAGGCTTTGGGATTAGTTTTCCGGCCTTGTCGCTTTAGGCTCGCCCGTGGAATTCCAAGCCCTATACAGCGCAATAGAAAGCCCTTCGCTGAAGGTGATCACCGCGCATTGGCAGGCCGCGCGCGACGGGGCGCAAATGCCGGCCTGGCAACGGCTTCGTCCGTCACAGATCGCCCAACAGCTTTCCATCATATGGGCGTATAAATTTGATCGGGCCAGTCTCCAGTTTGTCGGGCGCCTGGCCGGAGAGCGCATCAGCGAGTGCTTCGGCAAGAATTTTCGCGGAGCCAGGCTCCAGGATATTCATCCGCCCAACGGGTTCGCGATTTCGCATGCCGCCATGTCCAAGGTGGTGCTCACGCCTTCGATCTATCTCAATCACGGTCCACTCTTCAAATACGGGGACAGGATCGGCTCCGGCGAACGCATCATGTTGCCGCTCGCGTCCGATGGACGAAACTGCGATGGCGTTCTGGGCGCGTCATTCTATCAGCGCCCTGCAATTGTCGGCACCGGTTCTCCCATCGAAGTCATTTCGGAGAACGAGGTATGGACCGCGCTCGATGCCTTTCCTGATCCGCAGCGCGCTTAAACAGCCGCGCGAAGGATATCGGAATGAGACGGCGGTGCTTCAGCGCGACGGGGTGGACGGAAAAAACTTATCTTCCAATGTTCCGTTCGGCCCGGGCACCTTGGCGTAAAATCCGCCGGCGCTGCGATTACCGGCCTTGCTGACTTTTGCCGGCCGCGAGTCCGGCGTCGGCTTGGATGGGAAATAGGTGTCTTTCAGCGTTCCGTCCGGCCCGGGGACCTTCGCATAAAACCCCCTCGCGCTGCGATCATCCGCTTGATCGCGCTTGGTCGGGCGCATCGCGGGGGGCGTTGGTTTCGCTTCCGGCACCGCAGTCTTGGCTGGCTCTACTGGGGGCGGATTGGAATCGGCATGTATGATGAGAACCGGCGGTGCAGGCGGCGGAACCGGCTGCGCCACCGCAGCTGGTGAGGGAGCCGGGGCGGGCGCGGCGGGTAACGCTGTGCGCACCGCTTCCACCTTGGATTTGACGGCGGGTTCCGGCGTGCGCCAGAAGTCGGCCCTCAGCATGTCGGGAAACACCAGCGCCACAGCGACAAGTGCCGCCAAGGCTGCAACCGTGAAAAAGGCGAGGATGATGCCGCCCCTGCCCCTGCGGGTGGAAACGGGCCTTTGAACATATTCTTCCTGTTCGTATTCGATGTCCGGCGTCGAATACGCGTCTCTCTTCTCTTGGGCCGGGACAAAGCGCATCGCTTCGCGTTCGCGCCAAGACTGATCATCCTGCGGCGGCAAATGTCCGGTCTTTTCGTAAGCGGCGATGCGCAGGGCTTCCATCTCGCGCCAGGACTGATCGTCCTGCGGCGGTAGATGTCCGCTTTCCTGCCGGAATTTGTCGGCGCGCGCTTCATAATTTTCATGCGTCGCGTGCGATTCCGGCGGCAGTTCTTCGGGCTTAATCTCGATACGGGTTGGGGCCACGCGATCGAACCTGTTTGAATTCCATAACGACTAAACGATGCACTTCCCGGGAACTCAAGCACGCAGCGAGGGCGTCAGTTCCAGGGATGGAACTTTTCGCGACCCAACATGCCGAGCGCGTGTTTTTGGGGAACCCGGGGAACCAGCGCCCAACTGTTAGGCAGGCTGCGCGCGAAATTGCCAGCATTGCCAAGGCGCAACCGGCTCTGGTCACCAATCATTAACCGAGCCTATTTACTCAGGGAACACGCGTGCGGTGCTAGGAAAACAGCATGCTGCGTGTATTTGGCTGCATTACGGGACAACATGACCTGCGATTTGTCGCGGTCGCCGGTCTTCTTTGTGCATTCGCCTCCTGGACCACGGTGGCCATCCTCGCGCGCGCTAATGCCGCAAAAGGATCGAGCCGCCGGCTGTGGGTGATGATCGCAGCTGTCGTCTTTGGCGCCGGCATCTGGACGACCCATTTCGTCGCCATGCTGGCCTATCGCAGTGTCTTGCCGGTCAGCTACGATGTGATGCTGACGGGGCTTTCGATCGTTATCGCGATCGCGTTCTCCGGTGCAGGGTTCGCCCTGATCTTCGTGCCGCACTGGCGCGTTATGGGCGCCGCCATCGTGGGGCTCGGAATTTCCGCCATGCATTATACCGGCATGGCCGCGCTGCGCGGCCCCTTCATCCTGTCATTCGACTGGCATTATGTGGATGCTTCCATTCTCCTGGGCGTCGCCTTCGCCGTGACGGCCGCTTATGCTGGCACTTCCATACGCGGCATCGGGGGGCGCGCCGTGGCCGCTACATTGCTGACGCTCGCAATCGTCGGCATGCATTTCACGGGCATGACGGCGGCGACCATGACGATGGCGCCGATTGCGCTCAGCGGCGCCGCGATCCTGGAGCCGCTCTGGCTTGCCGTCGCGGTCGCATCGGTCGGCATTCTGATCATCGGGCTGGGACTGACTGGCGCGCATCTCGACAGTCATCTGGCCCATCGCCGCAAGCAGGAAGCGGATCGGCTGCGGCGCTATATTTCGGAACTGGAAGCCACCCAGGCACACCTGACGGCAGCGCTGACGACAGCCGAAGCCGCGAACGAAGCCAAGTCGGCCTTCCTGGCAGCCATGAGTCACGAACTGCGCACGCCGCTCAACGCGATTATCGGCTTTGCCGATTTCATGCTGATGTCGCATATCCCGCTGACCACAGCCAAGCGCGACTCCTATGTCACGGAGATTCGGGACAGCGGCAATCATCTTCTGGCCTTGATCAACGACATTCTCGACCTGTCGCGGCTGGATGCGGGCAAGGAGGAATTGTCCGAACGGCGGGTCGGATCGCGCAGCCTGCTGGAGGATGCGATCCGGATGGTTGCGCTTCGGGCCAATGAGGAAGGGCTGAATCTCGATCTGGCAGCACCGGACGGGCTTCCCGACCTTGTCGTGGACGAACGGCGCATCAAGCAGGTCGTACTCAACATCCTTTCCAATGCCATCAAATTCACCCCGGCCGGTGGGCGGATCGCGATCTCCGCGAAGCTGGTTCAGGAGAATTTCACGATCTGCATTCGCGATACGGGCATCGGCATCGCCAAGGACGACATTCCAAAAGCCATGGAGCGGTTTTCCCAGATCGATCGCCGGCTCGCCCGCAGATACGAAGGCACGGGCCTGGGCCTGGCGCTCTCGGTCCGGTTGATGGCGCTGCATGGCGGAACGCTCGCCATCGAAAGCGAACTTAACGTGGGAACCCTGGTGACCATCACCTTGCCGCCCGACAGAATGGTCTGGGACGAAGCGCTGGTCGCCTGAGGCTCGGCGTCTATTCTCTAGAAGGGCCGTTCGCCCCTGTAGTTGCCGGCTTCGGCATAGCGGCAGACCAGAATGTCTTCGCGCGTGCTGCTGGCTTCCGCGCAACCAACCTCGCGGGTGGCGCGCCAGACGAGCTGGGTGTAATGGCCGACATCTTCCACCCGTCCGGTGGTGCTGTTGTTGGGAAACACACCCGTCCGGAAATATTGCTTTTCCCGGATCCAGGCGCCCACCATGGCTTCGGGACCGAAATAGCTTTTGGTGCCGGCCCAGATATTTTCGCCTTCAGGATTGCGATGATTTTCCGGAGCGTGCTCGAACCGTCCGGTGGACGCCAGATAATCGGCCCAGCGCTGAGCCGACTGGGCAAGCGCGGGATTCCAGTCGAGCGGTTCAAGGCCCAGTGTGGACCGCTCGCGATTATGCGCGATCAGAATACGCTGATCGACGCTCGTCTGCGGATCGATCGCCCCCATGAAAAGAGGCGTCGTCGCGACAATTGCGCATGCCATAAGCCGCGACTTCCAACGGTCGAGCAACATGGGACGACAAGCTCCTGCGTTTCAGCAGGGAGTGTCCCAATCCAAGGTTTCCACGGCGTGGAAAGACCTGGTTAACCTTTGGCCTAGTGCTTGATTTCAATTTCACTCAAACATCATTCAAATATTATGCATCGCGGTTTCAAGCCTTTCCGGCCGGTGCCGGAAGGATGACGACCAGATCGCCTTTGCTGGCGACACCGAAAAGAAGTTTCGCAAAATCCGGCGGAATGCCGATGCAGCCATGCGTGGCATAGCCTTCGCGCACATTGCTGCCGTGAATGGCGACGCCGTCATTCGTCAGGCGAAGCATGTAAGGCATCGGCGCGTCATAGCTGTTCGAGTAATGGTCGGCATCCTTTTGCAAGATCGTGAAGCTTCCGGTGGGCGTGGGCTTACCGTCGGTGCCGTAGAGAATGACGGCAGAGCCGATCTCATGACCGTCGCGGAAAACGGACAACAACTGATGGGCCAGATCGATGCGCACCCACACGGGTCCCTTAGGAATGCGATCTTCGTTCCAGACAAAGCCGCCGAACTGCATCGGCTTGGTGACGTTGAGGACGCTGCGCACAATCTCCTGCCGCCCACCGGGCAGAGAGAAGATCGGATATTTGTTTTCCGGATACCGGATCCGGACTCCGGACGAGATTGCCGGGATGGGCGCTTCTGTTTTGGCGATTTGCGGTGCGGGCATGGCGGGTGTCTGGTCCCGGAATGTCGATGCAAGCAGGATCGCCGCCAGGCATCCCGCTATGATCAACACCAAGGATTTGCCCGGCATTTAATATCCGCCGCTATTGGATGTGTGACAGGCTGGCTTGCTTGCGCCTGCGCATCGCGGTCCCGACGGCAAAGAAGCCCAGGATCATCACGACCCAAGTCGCCGGTTCGGGCACGGCCGAAGCAATCGAGTCGCCGGGCGGCGGAACGAACGCGCCCGGAATGGTTTCGCCTTCCGGTCCCGCAAAGGGTGCCCCTAAGGGCGCAAAGCCCGGCGCGCCGAGCCCGGCAGGTCCACCGCCACCTGGAATGCCGCCGCCACCGGGAATCCCGCCGCCGGGAGGGCCGCCATTCGATCCAAGAACATCTGGACCTGGTGCCGCTGCAAAGGGATCATTTCCTGGCGGCAGCATGCCCGCGTCGGCGGGGTTGCCCGCCGCCGGATCACGATCGCGCACTTCGGACAGCACGCGTTCTTCCGGGCCTGCCTTGGCGGGTTTGGTCGAAAGCAAAGCACCCGCGCCGCGTTCGCCGGGCGAGCGATCCGCGATCAGGCTGAGAGGATCCATCAACATCGCGACGAGCGCGGCGGTTCTGCTGCCCTTGCCGATGGCGGGATGGCCGCGCTCTACAATCGCGGTGAAAAACAGGATGACCAGCATCGGCACCAGAACGGCGGTGCGCTTCCATCGCAAGCTTCGCGTCGCCGGATCAAGATGACCTTGGGGCGGTTCATCTCCGGGTCGCTTCGCGGTCAAGAAACGGATGCCGAAAATGTCCCCAACTCCATTAAAGCGGCATTATGCAAAACAACGCGCTCATTATGTATCCCGAGCGGTTTGCTTGGTTAATGCGCACCCAGTCTTTGGGGAAATTGACGGCTTTGCCCCAGCGGGTCAACGGCTCGAAGCCATGGAACCCACCGATATAAGTCCTTGGCGGCAAAGCGGTTCCAGGCTTGCAGGTGTTCCAGGCTGAAGAGGCGCCGAAACGGCGCTTTATTCGGCTGGTGGTTAACACCGGACCGGCGCTTTCCCGAAGCCTCATGATACGCGCTGCCGCGATGCAGGCGCGACGCCGGAGCCCTGAGCGGCATGGTGGGCTCGAAACTGCTAATGTCGGATCGTTGCGGGCATGCGCCGAGGCTTGGAAGTTCCAAGCCGATCTGGCCTGCGGTAGATGGGTTCCTGCACCGCGAAGATTCGGGGGTGATCATGGGCAGACAGGGCATAACCAGGCGCGGATTCGTCCGCGGCGTCGGCATGACACCGTTGCTGGTGAGCGCCGCAGCGGTTGGCGACGCGCAGATGATCGCGGCGGCGGCGGACAATCCGGACCCCTATGCCTATGTCGATCCGGAGATGGCAGCGCCGCTGCGCAAATCTCCGCAAAACACCGATGCGCCCAACACAGGCAATCTGGCGACGTGGCGCGCGGGCGATGCGAACAGCACCGTCCAGCGCGCGCCGAAACTTCAGCCGCGCAAAGCGACCGTTCCCGGCCCCGTCGGAATGGATGAGGTTCCCGTCCTGATCTTCGATCCCGAGCCTGGGCGGAAAAACCGGCCCGCGATCCTTTATATCCACGGCGGCGGCTATGTTGTGGGGCGGGCCGACACCAATATCCGGCTGGCGCAGGAGATCGCGCAAAGCACCGAAGGCCTGGTGGTTTCGGTGGACTATACGCTGGCCCCGGAAGCGGTTTTTCCTATCGCGCTCGAACAGAATTATGCAGCCCTTGCCTGGCTGCACGAAACGGCCCAGCAACTTGGTGTGGACCGGGCCCGGATCGCCGTCTGCGGCGACAGCGCCGGCGGCGGCCATGCCGCCATGCTGGCAATCGCGGCGCGGGATCGGACGGAATTCAAGATCGCCTTTCAGTGCCTGATCTATCCGATGCTGGACGACAGGACCGGCAGCACCAAACGGGTGCCACCCCATATCGGTCACTTCATTTGGACCGAAGCAGCAAACAGATTCGGATGGTCTTCGCTGCTTGGCATTCCGGCGGGCTCGGCATCGCCGCTGCCTGGCGCGGTTCCCGCCCGCGTGGAAAATCTGAGAGGGCTTCCACCAACCTTCATCGGCGTCGGTTCGATCGATCTTTTTTGCGAAGAAGACATTGAATATGCCAAGCGGTTGGTCCTGGCGGGCGTCAGCACCGAACTCTTTATCGTGCCTGGTGCCTATCACGGCTTCGACATCATTGCACCGGACGCGCGCGTGACCGTTCAATTCAAAGAGGTATGGCAAAGCGCTTTAAGACGTGGTCTGGGGCTTGGATAATCTGCCGATCTGACTCGTCAAAGCCCAATAAAAATGCCTCCTTTATAGGCGGAGATCTCCCGGATTCAGGCTGACGCATTCCGGATTTCGGTATAGCGTCGCGTCCTTAATTTGAAGGGAGAGCAGGTTTGTTCAAGATCACGGATGAGGGCAGGGACGATCTTTTGGGCCGCGGCTATTCGCGGCGGCAGATGATGCGGGCGGCAATGCTGGTGAGCGGCGGCGCGACCGCATTGGCATTCAATCCGGAAATCGCCAGGGCCGCTGGCGCGGCGGGCGATGGCGGCATGATCCGCATCAATCTGAATGAATGCTGGGCGGGGCCGATGGCGCCGGGCCTCAAAGCGTCCGCCGAGATCAGCGCGAAATGCAATCGCTATACGCCCGACGATATTCATGCCCGGTTGATCAAGACCATCGCCGGTATCGAAAACATGCCGGAGGATCATATCTCCACCTGGCCGGGCTCGAACGAAGCGCTGGCACGGTCGGTCCTGGTGTTCTGCTCGCCTCAAAAGGGCCTAGTGACCGCAGACCCCTCTTACGAGACTGCTGTCACGGCCGCCAAGTTTCTGAGTGCGCCGATCAAGAGCGTGCCGCTGACCGAGGATTATCGCCACGACGTCAAGGCGATGCTGGCGGCCAATCCGGATGCCGGGCTTTATTATGTCTGCTCGCCCAACAATCCCACCGGCACCTTGACGCCGATGGCCGACATCGAATGGCTGGTGGCGAACAAGCCTTCAGGCGCGATCGTGGTGGTGGATGAAGCCTATATTCACTGGACGTCGGATTTCCCCAACAACACCGCCAATCATCTGGTGAAGGCCGGCAAGGATGTTTTGATCATGCGGACCTTCTCGAAGGTGTTCGGCATGGCGGGCATGCGGATGGGCTTCGCGATGGGTCGCCCGGATTTGCTGGCCAAGCTGAAGGCCCATGACGGCGGCCAGATGTCGTTCCAGATTCCGGTGCCTGCGGCGGCTTGCGCCAATGCCAGCCTGACAGCGACCAAAATCATCGATCTGCGCCGCAAGCAGTTGGTGGAAACGCGCGAGATGACGGAGGCATTTCTGACCAAGCGGGGCCTTCGGGTGATCGGTCCCAGCCATGCCAACATGCTGATGGTCGATTGGAAGACCAAGACCGCAAAGGACATGCAGCTTGCCTTCCATGCCCAGGGCGTGGAAATCGCCGGTGGGCGCTGGGCGATCTGGCCGACCGTGTCGCGTATCACCATCGGTTCTAGGCAGGAGATGGAAGGTTTCATCGCTGCCTGCAACAAGGTGCTGACGGCCTGAACATGGTACGACGCGAATGAACAAACAGGGCGGCCGCAAGGTCGCCCTGTTTTCGTTCGTGCGATTGCGGTCTATATCGCCAGCGCTTCAGTCAGATCGCCGGGCGCGAAACCTTCGCGGCGCATCATCGCGCGTTCGCGCATCTCAAGGCCCGGCAGTTTTTTCAGCGAGAAGCGGCGGGTGATGAAACGCATGATCGAGCCGGTGTCATAGACCGTGTGCTCGACATGTCCGGTCTTCACATGCGGCGAGATCAGGATTGCAGGAATGCGTGTTCCCGGCCCCCAGCGGTCGGCTTTGGGCGGCGCGACATGATCCCACCAGCCGCCATTTTCGTCGAACGTGACGACGATCAGCATATGCTTCCATTGCGGGCTCTTCTGCAGCGCTTCCACCACCGCAGCGATATGCCGGTCGCCGTCTTCGACATCCGAATAGCCTGCATGCATATTCAGATCGCCTTCCGGCTTGTAGAAGCTGACCGCCGGCAGATTTCCCGCCAGTGCATCCGCCATGAAGCGATTGGTATCGGGTGTACCGCCCAACCCGCCATCACGCAGGCGCGTGCGTTGCTGCGTGTCCGGTGCAAAACTGGCGAAGTAATTCAACGGCTGATGATGGATCTGGAAATTCGGCTTGGGCGGAAAACTCCCGGCTTGCCCTGCCTGACCATCCAGTGCCGCTTGCCAGGCCCCGGCGTACCAGGCCCATTCGACGCCCTTGTCCGACAGCGCATCGCCAATGGTCTTGTGAGTTTGCGGCGGGAGGAGCAGCGGGCTTGTATTGTCGCGCGCGGTCGGTGGATAGGACGGAAACATCGTGTTCACCGCCCAGAAATCCGGCGTCAGATTGCTGGACCCGAATTTCGGCGGCCCGGTCATCGCGCTGTCCGGTGAACCTTCGTGGAGCTTGAGCCGCGTCCCCGTCGGATCGCTGCCGTCAAGCTCGGCAATGTATTTCGCCGCCAGGCTTTTGCCGGCGTCGGGAAAGTAAGGCGGCTGTGCGGCGATCAGATATTGGTGATTCAGGAATGAACCGCCGAAAGCGCCCATGAAGAAATTGTCGCAGAGCGTGTATTCGCGCGCGAGGTTGGAAATCCGCAAACCCGATACGGTATCGGCATAATGTCCCATCACCAATGCACCGCTGTCGCCCCAAGCGACGAAGCGGTCATTGCGGCCGCCATTGATCTGCATCTGGTTGTGATAAAACAGATGCGCCAAGTCGCGCGTCACCAATCCATGCGGCAGCGGGCCGCCTTCCGGCGTGCGAAGCGGAAAGTGACTGTTCGGAAGGCCGGTGATCGCAGTTTCACCGATCTGGTAGCGCCCAGACTCCAAAACCTGCTCGGTCGGCACCAATCCGCCCCAGATCGGCGGCAAGCCCGGCAGCAGTGATCCATCGCGGTCGCGTTGCTGGAACCGCTCGCGCGGAACGGCGGACAAAGGATGCTGAAGACCCGGAAAATTGGAGAACAGATTGTTGAAGCTGCGGTTCTCCGCAAAAATCACCACGACATTGCGGATCGCATTCTGAAGCTTGGCGTCGAAGCCGCGGCCACGATGTGTTTGTGCTTGCGCGCCCAGGCCGCCGGTCGCGGCAATTCCGACGCCTGCCAGCCCGCCCAGCAATTGGCGGCGGTTGGGTCTGGCAATGGATGTGGCGGCAGTTTTTCGTTTCAAGGCCCGTTTGGACATTTGGAGTTCTTATCTTTCAGGGACGGGGCTTTGCTTCAACAATCTGGAGCATGCCGTCCCGGGCTGCTCCCTGCAACGGACCTTTTGCCCTGGGGGGGATTTGCGCTCCATACTGGCGCCATTAAAACCCTGGTGATGGAGCAGCCTATGTCGGACGGCCAAGCGAACGGAATTCTGGCAGGCAAGGGCGAGACGCCGGAATATCTGTTGCTGGGCTTGGCCAATCGCCACGGTCTGGTGGCGGGCGCCACAGGAACCGGAAAGACCGTCACCTTGCAGGTGCTGGCGGAAGGCTTTTCCCGCGCCGGCGTGCCGGTGTTTGCCGCCGATATCAAAGGCGATCTGTCGGGCCTTTCCGCGCCGGGCGAAGCGAAGGATGCGTTTGTCAGCCGCGCCAAAAGCCTGGGTTATGACTATGAGCCCGACCGCTTTCCCGTGATGTTCTGGGATTTGTTCGGCGAACAGGGTCATCCGATCCGCGCTACGGTTTCGGAAATGGGCCCGCTGCTGCTGTCGCGGCTGATGGATCTGAATGATGTTCAGGAAGGCGTGCTCAACATCGCGTTTCGCGTCGCGGACGAGCAGGGCTTGTTGCTGCTGGACATGAAGGATTTGCGCGCGATGCTGAGTTTCATCAGCGAGCATGCCGATGAACTCACCACGAAATACGGCAACGTCTCTAAAGCGACCGTGGGCACGATCCAGCGCCAGCTTTTGGTGCTGGAAAACCAAGGCGGGGCGAAATTCTTCGGTGAACCTGCGCTGGTCTTCAACGATTTCCTGCGCACCGACCGGGACGGGCGCGGCTATATCAACATCCTGGCCGCCGACAAGCTGATGCAGACGCCGCGGCTCTACGCCACGTTCTTGCTCTGGCTGCTGTCGGAACTGTTCGAGCAGATGCCCGAAGTGGGCGATCCGGAAAAGCCCAAGCTGGTTTTCTTCTTCGACGAAGCGCATCTGCTATTCACCGATGCGCCGAAGCCGTTGATGGACAAGATCGAACAGGTCATACGATTGGTCCGCTCCAAAGGCGTAGGCGTGTATTTCGTGACCCAAAGCCCGCTGGATGTGCCCGAAACCGTGTTGGCGCAATTGAGCAACCGGGTTCAGCATGCGCTGCGCGCTTTCACTCCGCGCGATCAGAAGGCGGTGAAGACGGCGGCCGATACGTTCCGGCCCAATCCCAAGCTGGATACATCGCGTGTCATCATGGAATTGGGGAAGGGCGAGGCGCTGGTCTCGTTTCTTGAAGGCAATGGCACGCCGCGTATGGTGGACCGCACCATGATCTGTCCCCCGGCGGCGCGGCTGGGAACCGTCACGCCGGACGAACGCAAAGCGGTGATTGCGGCCAGTCCGGTGATGGGAAAATATGAACAGACCCTGGAAACAGAATCCGCCTACGAGGTTTTGAGCGCGCGGGCCGAGCAAGCCACGGCCGCCGCCGCAGCACCGCCTGCCGGCGGGGGACTGCTGGGCGGGCTGAGTACGGCGCTGGGCGCGGTGTTCGGCACCAACAATCCGCGTGGCCAGCGCCTTTCCACCGGACAGGCGATTGCGCGCGAAGTGACGCGGTCCCTGACCAGCCGTGTGGCCGGCCAGTTCGCCGCCGATCTGGGAAAATCGCTGGGCGGACAGACCGGCGGAACCATAGGCCGCGCCATCATACGCGGCACTTTAGGCGGAATGCTGCGCCGCTAAACCGCCCTTTACGAAATCGGTCTGGCGAAACGCCGGCGAATGCGAGATAATTTCTCAAACCCGAAAGGACATCCCATGAAAGCAATTTTCCTTGGCGCTTCGCTGTGCATCCTTGCAATGACGAGTGCTGCGCTTGCCGCGAGCGTGCCGGACTATGTCGCCAAGGCGGTCGCCGATCCGGCGCGGCCGGAAAAAGATTCATCGCGCGATGCGCTGCGTGCGCCGGGCGAGACCATCGCCTTTGTAGGCGTCAAGCCCGGCATGACCGTTGCGGAGCTGTTTCCTGCCGGCGGCTATTACACGCGCATGATCAGCGATGTGGTCGGCTCGAACGGCAAGGTCTATGGCATCGAAAATCCCAAATGGGACAAGGGCGAGGACGCCAAGATGGCCGCCGAGGCGGGCCATGGCAATGTCTCGATCCAGATGGCGGCGTTCGGATCGTTCAATCTTCCCCAGAAAGTCGATGTGTTCTGGACCACCCAGAATTATCACGACCTGCATGTGGCCGAATATGGCAATCTTGCCATCGCCGACTTCAATAAGCGCGTCCATGACGCGTTGAAGCCGGGCGGCATCTATTTCGTGCTGGATCACCAGGCCAATGCGGGCACCGACGATGCGGGGATCGCCAAGCTGCATCGGATCGAAAAATCACAGGTCATCAAGGAAGTGACCGCCGCCGGGTTCAAGCTGGTCGGTGAAGGCAATGCTCTGCACCGCACGACCGACGATCACACCAAAATGTCTTCGGACCCGGCCATCAAGAGCCATACCGATCAGTATATGCTGAAGTTCCAAAAGGTCTGATCGGGGTTGGGTCGTTCACCGATCCGATTCATCAATAGAAAAGGCCCCGTAACAGGGGCCTTTTTTATTGACGGACTTCGCGCGTTCGAGCCGAAGCAATGGATCTTGTCCTCAGCCGAACGTGATTGCATCCTGCCATAAGGTAGGGAATGAATGTAGGCGCACGGCTTAATGGAGATAACCGACAGTGACGACTGAGGAAGAAGTGCTAGCAGCCCTGGACAAGCCACGTGCGGTTTATGCGGTTCAACGATTGGTAGACCCCAGCAGTAAAAGCACCGACGCTCTTCAAGATTTACTGATGAGAATGCGTGCCGCCGGCAAGGTTAAATTCGATATCAAGAAGGGCACTTGGTCGAAGGCTTGATAGTGAGGTTTAGGCCCGGCGATTTCCGCCAGCAATGCCCTAACGATACTCAAGCAAAATTATTGGGGCAGCACTCTGTGCCGCCCCAAATGTCGCGGAGCCATCTTTTTTTATTCGACATTCTTGCGGGCGGTGGCGTTCGCGAGTCTTTGTGTATCCTCGCGCGTATTGGGCAAAACCCATGCGGAGTTGTAGGAACCCGGAGGAACGGCCAGATCTTCTTCCGTCCTTGTCAGCTGCGCGACTGGCTGACTTTCGCCGTTTTCCGACTTGGCAATGGCCAAAACATTTTCTGAATTAAAGGGAATGGCCCATGCGGAGTTGTATGAGCCCGCAGGGACGGCCAAGTCTTCTTCCGTCCCGTTAAATTCACCGGCTTGCGCGGACACGCCGAGCCCTAGCGTCACTATAGCGGCCAACAAAAACGACGTTCCAATATGTCTGTTCATGACATCCTCCACTTCATGGATGCCCGTAACAATTACGAGCATATACTCTCAAATAGGGCGAATGCTCCTTTTTGCAATGCGCTCGGATGTAATTTCTGTGTAAAGGCGATTATCGCTAATGCAGAGCGGCATCGGCCTGAATGGGTCGAATAGCCGTTGAGGGAGTTTCCCTACTATGGAACACAGCCCTTATCTTTCGGATGCCGAACTTGCGTCCCTCGCAGTGGTGGGAACGGGATTTTGCCACGGCCCGATATCGGTCGATCACGCAGCCCACTTGCTGCACTTAAGGTTGATCTACAGTTTGCTGGGAAGTCTCCGCATCACCACTGCGGGTCAACTGGTGCTTCAGTCGGTTCATTAGACGCACCAGACCGCCGAGAACGAATCGTCAGTGCCGAGAAGCCAGCCGAAGTTCGCGCTATTTCCCAAGGTGGTCACCCTTCAAACTCTCGGGTCTGTTGGAGTAGGTCACGATATAAGCGACCAAATCATGTGCCATCTGCTCAGATAGGACGGGCTCGCCTTTCGGCATCGTACTAAAGATGACGCCAAAAAGAGCATCAACATCCCTTCCTTGCCATACCTTATAAAACGCAGAACCCGTAAGCGGCGGCGCATTCCCTCCGCTCAGGTCGTGAGAATGACAAGCAAAGCACACGGCATCAAAAATGTGTTGGCCCCCTGAAACGTTGCCGGTCGGCACTGGCCGGCCGACGCCGAAATCCAGCAGTTCTGAGGATTGAGCCCAAGCCACCGAAGTGGAAGCAATCATTAAAGCAATGCACCACGCGGCGGCACCCATCCAATGCTTAATCACAATACCTCCCAATCTCCGGTTCGTTTTTAATGTTAGTCAGAAACTCGCTTCATCGCGCAATTCCTCCACCGCATTCTTAGAAGCTCGCACCCCCGCTGGACATCGCGCGGACGACCGGCGCCACCCTGTCCGGGAAGATACCGGGCTGCGGTTCGAGATGACCCGCGCTATCCAGCCGGTCCCCCGCGTTCGCAATGTCGCGGATCGCCTTCGGGCCTTTGGCCTGGCCGCAGAGTTTGCATATGGCCTCTCCCCTCCCTCTAGGGTAGTTTGTCAGGCTTCTGATTTTAGGAAAGCCGAACAAATGAGCAAAGAGCAGAAAAGTAACCGCGAGAAAAAGAAGCCCAAGCAGGACAAAGGTGCGAAGGCCGCAGCCCCCGCCACCTCCTACCAAGCGTCTAAAGGCAAAAAGAAGTAATCCTCTGAGGGGCGGCGATGACCTGGGGCCGATGTTTTGAAGTCCTGGCATTGCCGCCCACGATCGAGATAAGGCGACCCTAGTATGCCGCCGAGGCCGCACACCCATCAGTCGCACGCGCCATCTTCGGCCTCACGATAACCGGCGCTTAATCGTCATCGCCAAGGTCGGGCGGGTCGCCGGCGTTCTTTTCTTTCGTGCGTTTGGTTTCTGATTCCGTCTCTTCGACTGCGGCCCGTTCGCCAGGGTCTCGGTAGGTCATGAATGAGAACAAGCCCGCCGCTATCATCGCGCCCATCCTGAATCGTCTCGACGTTCGGATGCGCCGCATCGCCAGAAAACCCAACATCAGGCCTGCGGGTATGCCCACCACTGCCACGAATATGAGAGACAGAATCCAGTGCAGCATCGGGCGAACAGCTTCTCATCGGTGCAAGTGTTGCGGAGATAGGCACGGGCCCATCCTGTTCCAACCCCCATCCGCCTGTCTCACGGGCATCCCGACAGAGTTTTTGTAAAATGGGTGGGGTGTGGCGCGTTCACTCGGAGGATTGGTGTGCCGGCTGGCAATGCGATCAGCCTAAGGCACTTGGTATGAAGCGCTGCTCGACACCAAAGGTCACCAATTGCGCCTCTGCTCCTTCCGAAATGGTGCTATAGTAAACAAGACTGGAATGGGATTTTGCCAAATGAAGAAAACTATCCCGTAAATTCAGCGGCGTGGCGTTTTACAAAAAACAACGCGGGGGATTCCATGACCAAGGAAGTATTTGGTGCATTCGTCGCGCTTTTGGCTTTGAGCGACACCGCCGCCGGGCAGAGCTGTTCCCTTCCAAAAATTGCCGCCACCGCGGTATTGAAGCAGCTCCCTCAAAGCAATTTGATGACGGTTCCCGTCGAGATCAATGGCACGCCAAAGCAATTTCTGCTCGATATTGGTTCAAACCCGACAGAAGTCTCGCAAGCAACGGTGACGGAACTGAGCCTTCCAGAGAGCACCAAAGTGAGTGGCGGCATTCAACCGGTTCCGATACCCGGATTATTGGCGGGCGGCATACCTTTACAGGCGCCCATTTATGAAACCAAAGGCAGCCGAAGCCGCGAAGACTTACGCACGCGTGTTCGGGTCCGGGAATTCACGATGGGAAGCGCAAAAGGTCGTGCGATGCAGTTTGTCGTCGCAAATGATGCGGACATGGGCAAGGCGATACCATACGATGGTCTTCTGACTGGAGATTTTTTCCGCCAATATGATGTCGAGATAGATTTTGGTGGGAAGCAGATAACCTATCTCACGCCGAACACTTGCGCAGACCGAAATCAGGTCGTGTTTTGGGCCCATTTTGAGGTGGCCGCAGTCCCGATGACGACTTTAGGTGACAAAATTCAAGTGCCTGTCACGATTGATGGCCATACGTTGAATGCTGTGATCGACACAAGTTCCCCGCGTACTGTGATGCGCCGCGATATCGCTGAACTCACATTCAATCTCAAACCGGATACGTCGGACATGATGCCGGAGGGCCTTCTTAAGGATGGCCTGGGTCAGCAAGTTTATCGTCACACCTTCCGGAAGATCGGATTTGAAGGTGTCGCGGCGGATGATTTCCCGATGTTGATAGAAACCAACGACATGGCCCGTGATGCAGACAGAGGTGTCGTGCTGGGGAGCCACGCGCAATCGACCGACGCTCGAATTCCCGACGTTACGCTCGGCATGGATGTGCTGCGCCAACTACATCTTTATGCTGTTTTCGGACAGAAGACACTTTACGTAACTGCGGCGCAATAAATTCGGTCAGATCGAAACCGGCAAATCAGCTGGTGCCGATTTTGTCGAGCGAGGAGAGGTTACGAAACGGTCCAGCGGATCGTTTCGAACGACGAACCGTCCGTTCACCGTTCCCTGTCCGCCAATAAAAAAGCCCCGCGACTGCGCGCCTTTTTATTGGCGAAAAGAGAGGGAGTGCCCCAATTGAAGGCATTCAAAAGCTTAGCTTGGCTAACCTACCAATTACCCTCCCATAGCTCTCAATAGCTTATATTACCTCTGGCTAACCAGTTTGACCGCGACGTGCCGCAGGAAAATTATTGGTTCGTAGCCTTTGGTGGCGCCGTGGCTGCTTTTCCCGCTCGGTCTCCCGCTAGCCGAAATTCAGCTGCTGTGAGCAAACTCATTCACGATCAGCGCAAAGCGTTCAACGGTCGATTTCGTCGGTCTCGAATTTAAATGAGCGCTTGTCGAAGTTGGTCTTGGTGCCTGGACCATACCATTTGAGGAAGATCTTTTCGGCTTCGCCGGACTTTTCGAGCGCACGTAACGTGCCATCAATCGCGGTCTTGACGCCCTTCTCACCCTTCCGGATGCCCAGCGCCAACGGCTCTACGCTCACGTTGGTCGGAAGGATCGCGTAATCCTTCCTGCCGGCGCCAAATTCGGCGTAATCGTTTACCAGCGAGGTCTCGTCAGCGACGTAGCCCACGCCCTCGCCATGCTGTAGCGCCAAGACAGCTTGCTGTATCGTATCAAAGGTGACGATATCGACACTCGGCACCGCCTTGCGGATATTGGTTTCCTCCGTGCCGCCCTTAACGACCAACACTTTTTTTCCAGCAAGGTCCGGTAGGTCTTTTACGCCGCTAGCGGTTATTACCAACACCTTCTGACCAGTTACCAACATCGTCAGAGAGAAGTCGACTTGCGCCTCGCGTTGCTTGTTGTGCGTCAGCGAGGCGGCCAAGATGTCGACGTTTCCCTGTTGCAGTTGGGAGATGCGCGCTGCTGACGCTAAGGGCTTGAACACGGATTTGACACCAATCGCCTTCGCAACTGCATTCGCTATGTCAACCTCGTAGCCGACCATTTCGCCCGTTTTGGGATCAACGAAGCTGTTCGGCGCGGCCACGCGCACGCCAATGACGATCTCGCCTTTCTGCTTAATGTCGGCCAACTGGTCAGCATGCACGACACCGGCGAAGCAAACGCACGCAACGAAGACGGGAATTGCTAAGCGGAGATGCATATTGTTCCCTCTTGCGTAAGATATCGTGCAAAAACGACGATCTGTGATGGTCTGCTGATGTGGACATCGCGATTGGATAGCCCCCAACCGGAGTTAACCCTGTAGATCAGTTAGCCAAATCTAAGGCTAATTAGCTGATCTTGTTAGGTGCAGAAATGGAGATGGCGGACAGAGAGGGATTCGAACCCTCGAACGGCTTTCACCGTTACACACTTTC
>JBEPVO010000021.1:0-28352 GCA_041690975.1 Alphaproteobacteria bacterium | reverse complement strand
TGCCGGTTGAGTCAGTCGGGCTGTCGAGCACCTTCACCTTCCATGGTTATACATGCGGCGGTGACTGTTCGAGCCATCAGGCGGGGTACGATTGGGCTGCGAAAAACGCCGTCGCCAATCCGGCGCTTTGCACCGGTAATTCCGAAAGCTTCATCGAAGGATGCCGGGCCTATGCCGGCATCGAAGGACCGGTCGGCGACCATGAGGAAATCAAGGACGAAGACTAGCCAGGGCCGAAAGCCCGGTGGCTGCAGCTGACAATTTTAGGGGAAATCTGGTGCGCCCTAGGGGAGTCGAACCCCTCTTGCAGGAATGAAAATCCTGAGTCCTAACCGATAGACGAAGGGCGCGGCCAGAAACCGGGCTATACCGGCCAAGGATGCTTATTGCAAGCGGATTCAGGCGCTTGCCGCGGCATCCTCGATCTGGAGCTGAACCCGCTCCTGGCCGTTCCAATCGTCGGTGCGCAGCTTTCCCGCGACATGGATGGGTCGGCCACGAGCCTTTAAAAGCCCCTCTCCCAAAGGCGTGCCAGCGGCACGAAAGGCGATGGCATCCAGCCGCGCCCCATCCCCCCCGGACAGTCGGACTTTGACATGCGCGCCGCCCACCACATCGGCAAAGGCTACCCGCACGTCCGGGAAGACCAGAAGCGGTTCGGGATTGCCCGCGCCATAGGGGCCCGCCAAGGCGATCTCGGCGACAAGGCTGCGTCCCGCAGCAGCGGGCGAAGACACCGCATCCAGGGTCAGGCTGGCTGCTTCTTCATAAGCCGCTTCGGTGCCGGAAAATTGTTGTTCCAGGAATTTGCGAAAGCCGGGAAGCTGATCCGACATCAGCGAGAATCCCGCCGCCATGGCGTGACCACCACCAGCCTCGATCAAGCCCTGCTCGCGCGCGGCGCGGACCATGCGGCCGATATCGATGCCCGGTATGGAACGCGCGGAGCCGCGCCCCATGCCCCCCTCGAACCCGGCGACGAAAGACGGCTTGGCGAAACGCTCTTTCAATCGCCCTGCTACAATTCCGACCACCCCGGGATGCCAGCCGTCATTCGTCACCAGCAGGAACGGCACATTGTCCTGGACCGCAGCCAGTGCGACCGCTTCCTCCAGGATCAATTTTTCGATGCCCTGGCGCTCGCGATTGTGCAGATCAAGCTGCAGGGCAAAACCTTCCGCTGCCTGCGCATCGCGCGCGGTGAGAAGATCGGCGCCAAGGCTCGACCGACCGACCCGCCCACCGGCATTGATGCGCGGTCCGAACACGAATCCCAGATGATACGCCGTGAAGGGCGGCGCGGATTTGCCCACCGCCGCCAGCGCCGCCAAGCCGGGGCGCGAAAGCTTCGACAATTGTCCCAGGCCCTGGCGCACAAAGGCGCGATTGACGCCCACCAGCGGCACCACATCGCACACCGTCGCCAATCCCACCAGATCCAGATGCTCGCGCAGATCCGGTTCGGGGATATCGCGTTCCGCATAGAAACCCGCTTCGCGCAGCGCACGATTGAGAGCCACCATGAACAGGAACGTCACGCCCGCAGCACAGAGATAAGTGAGGCCCGATTGATCCGCAGGCTGGTTGGGATTGACGTGGGCCACCGCATCAGGCCGCGTCTCAACGCGATGATGATCCAGCACCACCACATCCAGACCGATCTCGCGCGCTGCTTCGAACGCCGCGCCGCCAGATGCGCCGCAATCCACGGTCACCACCAGGGATGCACCTTCGGCCTTCAATGCCAACATTGCGGGCGCGGAAGGGCCGTAACCTTCGCTCATCCGGTCCGGGATATAGAGACGTGGCGGCGCGCCCAGGGCCGTGAGGAAATTTGCCAGCAGCGCCGTAGAGGTCGAGCCGTCCACGTCGTAATCGCCGAACACCGCAATACGCTCACCGGCTTCCAGCGCACGCTTCACCCGCATCACGGCCAGATCCATCTCGGCCAGCAATCGCGGGTCGGGCAGGAATTTCTTCAAGGTCGGATTGAGGTAGTCATATGCGCCGGCAACCGGTATGCCCCGCGCGGCCAAAATACGCGCCAGCACCGGCGAAAGCGTCAATTCCTGTTGCAACTGGCGGGCAAGCGTTTCATCGCCCGCTTCAAGCTGCCATCGGCGACCCGAAAAGCTGCGCGCGACGCCGAACGCCGCTTCCGGCCGGGTGGTCAGCGCCTCAGGCACCGTTCCTGCGATGGCGCGCCTTGATCCAGCGCACCGTGCCCGTCGCTGAGCGCATCACAACGCTCTCGGTCGTGACGTAATCGCCATCGCGATGCACGCCCGCCAGCATCGAACCATCGGTCACGCCAGTGGCGGAGAACACCACATCGCCCGAAACCAGATCGATCATCGCATATTTGCGGTTGAAATCCTTGATGCCGATCTTTTCGGCGCGGCGCTTTTCGTCATCCTTCTTGAAAATCAGGCGCGCCTGCATCTGGCCGCCAATGCAGCGCAGCGCCGCCGCCGCCAGCACGCCTTCGGGGGCGCCGCCCTGGCCGATATACAAATCGATCCCGGTGGAGGGATCGGTGGTGGCGATCACGCCTGCCACATCGCCGTCGGTGATCAGTCTCACCGATGCGCCGGCCTTGCGGACCTTGGCGATCAGTTCCTCATGCCGTGGCCGGTCCATGATGCAGACCGAAATTTCATACGGCTTGACGCCCTTGGCCTTGGCCAGCGCGTTGATGTTGTCGCCTGGTTCGGCATCGAGATCGATCAGGCCGTCCTTGAAGCCGCCGCCGATCGCGATCTTGTCCATATAAGTGTCCGGCGCATGCAGCATGGTGCCCGGCTCGGCCATCGCCATCACCGCCAGCGCATTGGCCATTGCCTTGGCCGTAAGCGTGGTGCCTTCCAGGGGATCGAGCGCGATATCGACTGCCAGCCCGCCCTGCCCGACTTTCTCGCCGATGAACAGCATCGGCGCTTCGTCGCGCTCGCCTTCGCCGATTACCACCGTGCCGTCGATCGGCAACGCATTGAACGCGGCCCGCATCGCCTCGACGGCGGCTTGGTCGGCGGCATGCTCATCGCCCCGTCCGATCTGCGCGGCAGCGGCAATCGCGGCCGCTTCGGTGACGCGCACCGCTTCCAGCGCAAAAGCGCGGTCAAGCGGTTGAACAATCGAAGGGGGGCGGATCAGGGTCATGTCATCTCCAGGGCACAGGCCGTCTCAGGCGGCTGATTTCTTTGAATAGAACGGCCACATATCATCGCCTGGTTACCGCCCGCTTACGCGGTCTAGTTTAGGCCCGCTCACGCGGCCTCCATGGGAATCATGCAGGGCCGCGCCCGAACCTTGTCCGAGGCGCCGATGGCCTTCAAGGCGCGTTCGACCGCGCTTTGGGCAGTTTCGTGGGTAATCATGACAATCGCCACCGGGGCGCCATGGTCGCGGCCCCGCTGGATCATGCTTTCAATGGAAACACCCGCCTGGGACAGGTGCCCGGCGATCTCCGCCAGCACGCCGGGCAGGTCGAGCACCTCGAAGCGCAGATACCAGGGGGTCAGCGCCGCGTCCGGGGCAACCGCCCGCAAATCGTCCAGGGCAGCCGCCGGACGTCCAAAAACAGGGGTACAGGAACCCCGCGCGATCTCGACCAGATCGGCCACCACAGCCGAAGCCGTGGGCGCCTCTCCAGCGCCCCTGCCCGAAAAGAAGAACGGTCCCGCCTGCCCCGCATCGACCAGGATGCCGTTGGCGGCGCCGTCGACATGGGCCAGCGGCGAACGTATCCGCACCATGGCGGGATGGACTTTCTGGTCGACACCCGAAGCGGTGCGCCGCGCCACGCCCAGCAGCTTGATACGAAAACCAAACTCCGATGCGAAATGAATGTCGGCAGGCATGATGTGCTGAATGCCCTCGACCGTCATCGCGGACAGATCGGGCGCGACGCCAAAGGCCAGACTGGAGAGCAGCGCCAGCTTGTGTGCGGTATCGCCGCCGCCCACATCCAATATGGGGTCGGCTTCCGCATAACCCAGCGCCTGTGCATCCTTCAGGACTTCGGCAAAGCTTGCGCCCGACGCTTCCATCTCGGTGAGGATATAATTGCAGGTGCCGTTGAGAATGCCTTTGACCGCCTGGATCTCATAAGCAACCAAGCTCTCACGCAAGGTCTTGACGATGGGAATGCCGCCCGCCACCGCCGCTTCAAATTTCAATTGCAAGTTCTTGCGTTCGGCGGTCGCGGCCAGCGCCTTGCCATGCTTGGCCAGCAACGCCTTGTTGGCCGTCACCACATGCTTGCCATTGGCGAGCGCGGTTTCGACCAAGGTGCGCGCCACGCCTTCATCGCCGCCGATCAATTCCACCACGACGTCTGCGTCGGAACTGGCAAGCACCAACGGATCGGCAGCGAAATTTTCTACCGTGAACCCGCGTGCTTTTTTCGCATCCCGTGCACTGACGCCGACCAGCACAAGTTCACGGCCAGCCCTTGCCGCCAACTCAGCGCCTTGTGCCGCCAGCGCCTTGACCACGCCGCCGCCGACGGTGCCCAGACCCGCGATTGCGATTTTGAGAGGTGCTCCCATCGTTAGCCGATCAGACCTTGACGGAAGTGAGATCGGCGGGCGCATGATTGGTACCCATGGCGAGGAATTTCTTCACGTTGCGGGCGGCCTGGCGGATGCGGTGTTCATTCTCCACCAGCGCCACGCGGACATAGCCTTCGCCATATTCGCCAAAGCCGATGCCGGGCGACACCGCGACCTTGGCGTGCTGCAGCATCTGCTTGGCGAATTCCATCGAGCCGGCCTCGCGGAATTTTTCCGGCACCGGCGCCCAGGCGAACATCGAAGCTTCCGGCGAAGGGATTTCCCAACCGGCCTGCGCCATGCTTTTCACCAGCACATCGCGGCGTGATTTATACATGGCACGAATTTCGTCTGCCACATTCTGGGGTCCGTTCAACGCCGCAGCTGCCGCAACCTGGATCGGCGTATAGGCGCCGTAATCGAGATAGGATTTGATGCGCGCCAGCGCCCCGATCAGATGTTCATTGCCCGCCGCAAACCCCATGCGCCAGCCGGGCATGGCATAGGTCTTCGAAAGCGACTGGAATTCAATCGCGATATCCTTGGCACCGTCCACTTCCAGAATCGAAGGTGGCGGCTCATCGCCGAAATAGATATCGGCATACGCCAGATCGGACAGAACCCAGATCTCATGCTTCTTCGCGAATTTCACGATCTCTTTGTAAAAGTCGAGCCCCACCACCTGCGCCGTGGGATTGGAGGGATAGTTCACCACCAGCGCCACCGGCGACGGCACCGAATGGCGCGCAGCGCGGCTGAGCGCCGACAGATATGTCTCTGGCGACGTTGCGGGCACATGACGGATGGCAGCGCCCGCGAGAATGAAACCGAAGGCATGGATCGGATAAGCGGGATTGGGCACCAGCACCACATCGCCCGGCGCGGTGATCGCCTGGGCAAGATTGGCGAAACCTTCCTTGGAGCCCAGCGCCGCGATCACTTCGCGGTCGGGATCGAGCGTGACGCCGAAACGGCGCTTGTAATAGGCGACATGCGCTTTCCTGAGGCCTTTGATGCCGCGCGAGGCCGAATAGCGGTTGGAGCGCGGATCGCGCGCCGTCTCGCACAACTTCTCGACGATATGTTCGGGCGTGGGCATATCGGGATTACCCATGCCGAAATCGATGATGTCTTCGCCCCGCGCCCGCGCCTGTGCCTTGAGGCGGTTAACTTCCTCGAAAATGTAAGGCGGCAACCGCTTGATGCGGTAGAAGTCGGTGTTCATGGGAGTTTCCTGAAAGCACCCTAAAAATCGGGCATTTGGGTGCTGTGTGCAATCACTTTCCGGCTGTTTTGGGGCGCTTTTAAAGCAATGGTTTCATGCGTCAGTGATGGGCGGGGCGGCACGGTCGCCTGGCAGCCCGCTGCGGGCTCCGATTTCGCGGCTGCCCGGCCGCTCGCTTTCGCTCGCGGTGTTCGCAGCTCGAAATGGTCCGCTGGACCATTTCGTCCGCCTTTGGCGGACCGCTGCTCACCCCTGCACGAAAATCTCGGCGCGGCGATTGCCGGTTTCGCCTTTTGGCATGGATTCATAATAGACCGGCTGGCTGTCGCCGACCGCGTCGATCAAGACCTTAGCTGCCGGAACACCCTGGCGGATCAAATCCTGCGCCACGGCATTGGCCCGTCCCTGCGACTTGGCGAAGATCGTTTCTAAATGCTTTTCCACCGACATGTTGCCGGTCCGGCTGGAGGCATGGCCGATCACGCGGATGGAACCCTGCCCGCCATTGGCCTTGAAGGCGGCGACCGCCGCACGAACCTGCGTATGCGCGGACTTGCTGAGCGCAATGCCATCGCCAGAGAAATACACCACCGCCGTGGGCGGAGTTCCGCCATTCATCACAGCGGCGCGCCCTGCTCCGGAATCAAGATTGGCGACCACCGATCCATTGTCCGAGCCACGGATTGCACCTTTCAGCGGAACTGCAGGAACGGCAGCGGTGCTGGTCATCGGGCCGCCCGCCAACGAAGCGGTCTGGCGATAACGCGCCACGATGGGCGCGGAAACAAACTGGCCGACCGAGGGGTCCAGCGGCGGCGCGGCTGACGGCTTGAAACCCAACGCTGCATCGGAGGCCATAGGCGTCGCCATGACCGCGCCACCACGCATCGGTGCGGTAGCAGGTACGGCAGGCGCGCCCCCCGCGCGCGTTGCGACGGATCCTGCAGAGGGACCGACCGGCGTGGCCGTGACACCCGGCAACGCCGCAGTTCGCACCGGAGCATTTGCCGGCACCGCCGGTTGCGCATCGTTTGGAGACGTATCGGTTGTCCGCAAGGCTGGAACGGATGCAGCCGGAGTGGGTGCTGGCAGAACTGGTGCGGCAGCGGTCGGCGGCGGTGTCACGGCTGCAACGCGCGGCGCTGCCGCAGGCATTGCGTCCGGCGTTGCCGTCGGGGGTGCATCCGCAGCGGTCGGCGCCGCATCGGCCGTGCTCAGAAGACGTTGTGTGGCGTTCGGCGCAGCATCGCTGGCGGCCGGGGGCGGCGCGGCCGCCTCGGTGCCGCCGCGCAGAGCATCGGCGCTGTAGCGAGCCTGGGCGCCGTCACTGGCCAAGGATTGGGTCGTCTGCTGTTGATCGCCCGCGGTCGCGGTGGGCGCCGGGCGGGCCGGCAGGCTGGCGAGGTCCGGGGTGGTTCCGGCCGCGTCATCGGTCGCAGTCGGCGCCGCCTGATCGGGAAACTGGCTGGCGGGCGCACTGTCACTGCTGTCGCTCAGAAGACCGGTGGGATCCAGATCCGAGATCGTGGAACAGGCGGATGCCGCAACGGTCAGGCCCAGGATCAGCGTCAACTGGCGCAGGTGGACGGTAGACTTGGTCATGCGGTCGGTTCCCGGTCAGAAAGCATCGCTGGCCGGCGCGTGGCACCCCGATCTGCGCACAATCCAGCTCTTTTCCTATACCGTGCCAAGGCTTTGGTTCCAAGCGCGCCCGCTGCTAAATACGTGAATTCTTGACATATTCCAGCCATAACGGGCTTTCCGATAAGGGATTTGCCGTGCCCGGCGCCCCGCGTTATCACCAAGTCCCGGCCTTACACGGTGTCATGATGGGTCAGAAACAGTCCGCGCCTCAGCCCGAATCAGCGGGCCCTTCCCTGTCCGACCGGTGGGCGACCGTCGATCGGGAGAAATTTGCCCGCAACATGCTTCAGGTTGCGGGTCAGAGCCAAAAATTGATCGGCGAATTTCTCCGGCGCTGGGCCGACCGCGAAAATCCCGGTCCCCTTGATCCTTTGAATGTCTCCAGCGCTTTCTTCGCGCTGCTGAAGGCGATGGGGACTGACCGTCAGACCGTAATGGAAAGCCAGACCCAATTGTGGCGCGACTGGATGGGCCTGTGGGAAAACACGGCACTGCGCATGCTGGGCGATGCCAATACCAAGCCAGTGATCGCGCCACCACCTGGCGATCGCCGCTTCCGCGATGCCGAATGGCAGCAGAACGAAATCTTCGATTTCATCAAGCAGTCTTATCTGCTTTCGGCCAATGCGATGCAGGGCATGGTCGCCAACCTCAACGACATTCCTGAGAATGAGCGCAAGCGGGTGGAATTCTATACTCGCCAATTCGCTGACGCTTTCGCGCCGACCAATTTCCTGCTGACCAATCCAGAAGTGATGCGCGCCACCCTGGCGTCGAACGGCGAAAATCTGGTCAAGGGGCTGGACAATCTCATCGCCGATATCGAGCGTGGACATGGCGAGCTGTCAATTCGTCAGTCTGCGGACGGTTTCGTGATCGGCGAGAATATCGCCACCGCTCCGGGCAAGGTGGTATTCCGCAATCGCCTGATCGAACTTTTGCAGTTCAATCCCACCACCGAACAGGTCCACGAACGACCGCTGCTGATTTTTCCACCCTGGATCAACAAATTCTACATTCTCGACCTGCGTCCGGAAAACAGCTTCATCCGCTGGCTGGTAGGTCAGGGCTACACCGTCTTCGTGGTCTCCTGGGCCAATCCCGACAGCGATCTCGCCCAGATGGGATTCGAAGATTATATGCGCGACGGCATCTTTGCCGCGCTGGACGGCGTTAGGGGCGCGACCGGCGTGGAAGATCCAAACTGCGTCGGCTATTGCATCGGCGGCACTTTGCTGGCGGCCACCTTGGCCTATATGGCCGCGAAAGAGGATGCGCGGGTCCATTCCGCCACCTTCTGGGCCGCCCAGACCGATTTCAGCGAAGCTGGCGATTTGTCCGTGTTCGTCGACGAAGCCCAGCTCGAAGCGCTGGAACAGCAGATGAAAAAGTCCGGCGGCGTGCTCAATGGCGCCAAGATGGCAGGCACTTTCAACATGCTGCGCGCCAACGACCTGATCTGGTCCTTCGTCATCAACAACTACATGCTGGGCAAATCGCCCATGCCGTTCGACCTGCTCTATTGGAACAGTGACACCACGCGGATGCCGGAGAAGCTGCATCTGTCTTATCTGCGCCAGTGCTACAAAGACAATGCCCTGGCCCTGGGCAAGATGATGCTGGGCGGGGTGACGCTCGATCTGTCAAAAGTAACAGTGCCGGTCTATCTGCAATCGGCCAAGGAAGACCATATCGCGCCGGCCAATTCGGTGTTCAAGGCGACCAAATTGTTTGGCGGACCGGTCCGCTTCATCATCGCCGGATCGGGCCATATCGCGGGCGTGATCAATCCGCCCGCGGCGAAGAAATACCAATACTGGACCAACGACAAAAAGACCGAGACCGTCGATGGCTGGCGCGCCAGCGCAACAGAACATCCGGGCTCCTGGTGGTCCGACTGGGATCAATGGCTTTCCAAGTTATCGGGCGAGAAGATTCCCGCACGCACCCCCGGCGACGGCAAGTTGAAAGTGCTGGGCGATGCACCTGGCGAATATGTGAAGGTCAAAGCGCAGTAAAGGCGCCCGAGGATCAATTGGTCCGACCCGGCTCCAGCTTTTCATTCTGGCCGCCCAACTGGCGATAAAAGCCCGGCCCTTCCTGCCCGCTCACCCATAGATCGCGGCGCGGATTGACCAGGAAAACGTCTCCGTTATGGGCATGGACATAGCCCAAGCGGAATTTGTCGAGAATGGCGGCGGCAAAATCGCTGTCCTCGCAGCGATCCGCCAGACAGCGCGACGACAGGGACGTAGCGGCCATCGCCGAATCGCGCGGTCGCGGAGCCGGCGCCAAATCGGACTCGCAGCGCAACGACAACAAGACACTTCCCGTCACCGGTATCGCCCAGGCAATATCGCTGGCGGGCACCCCCGCGATCCAGACGGACAGGACATCTCGGTTCAAACGCCACAGCGCAAAACCTGTGGCACCGTTCTTATTGCCAAAACTGATGCTTTGAATGCCGAAAGGCCGGGCCTCGACCGGCGTGGCCGTAACCGGGCTGCGGAAGATTTCGTGCAACAGACCGGACACATATCCCAATGGATCGCGCCGCTGATCCGCGTCCAAGCGCACCAGCTTGTAGATTGCATGCGCCGTACCGGAATCGGACACGATATGGATCATGCTCTTGCCGGAATCGCGCACTTGCCATTTCTCCGGGGCCACGCCCGAGCAAACACCCGCCGTCAATTGTGGCAGTGTGCGCAGACGAACACTGACGCCATGCGCCAGGCGCCTTGACCAGGCCGCATTGGCGGCCATGACCGGCGGCGCAAGCTTATCCTCCGCCAAGGTCGGCGGCGGATCGACGGAAAAAACCTTTTTGCTGACCGGCGGGGCGGCGGCGAATAGGAGCGGCACATTCCGGGGATGCACCCTGCCCCGAGCTTCGTCGAACAGAGTCAGGATGACGCGATCACCGGCCCGATGCCGGCGAATAATTCCGGAAGCCTCCCGCGCCGACGCGATGTTCTTGCCGTCGATCTGGGCCACCACCGTCCCCGGCCGGATACCGGCCCGGGACGCGGGGCTGTTATCGGCCACGCCCTGTATCAACGCGCCGTGCGTGGCCAGCAGGGGCGCGCGCGATGCGGCAGCGCCGGTCATCCGCGCGAATTCCAATCCAGAATATCCCTCAGGATCAGGCGGACGGGTGATCAGCCGGGCAACGCCGAACGCGCCCAACGCCACCACCACAAGCACTCCGAGCCAGAGCCGCGCCATGCGCGCTTCTAGCACAGATCAGAGTCCTGTCGTCTCGGGCAAACCCAGCATGATGTTGAGATTTTGGACCGCTGCGCCGCCCGCGCCCTTGCCCAGATTGTCGAGCGCCGCCACCAGCCGCACCTGTCCCGCCGCTTCATTGGCGAAGACGAAGAGCTTCATCCGGTTGCTTCCCGCCAGCAGCTCCGCATCCAGGACCTTTATCGATGCGGCCTCATCCAGGCTCGCCACTTCGACCAGCGGTCGGCCCGCATAGGCATTGGCGAGCACCGCATGAATGTCGCGCGGCGCGGGCGCGCCGGGCAGCGCCCATAATTGTAGCGGCAATTCCACCAGCATACCGCGATAAAAACGCGCCACGGTGGGTGCGAACAAAGGCAGATGGCTGAGGCCGGCGCGCGCCTGCATTTCGGGAAGATGCTTGTGCGACAGGCCTAGCGCATAGCCGCGCTGCACGGTTTCCACGAAGGCGGGAGAATCCGATTTCTCGAATTCCTCGATCATGGCCTTACCGCCCCCGGAATAGCCGGAAACGCCATGCACGGTGACGGGAAAATCGGTAGGGATCAGGCCCGCGCGCACCAAAGGCCGCGCCAGCGCCAGAAAGCCGGTCGCCCAGCAACCCGGATTGGCGACGCGGGCACTGGACGCGATCACGTCATAGCCATCTGCTTCCAGTTCGGGAAAGCCATAGGCCCAGCCTTCGGCAACACGAAAAGCGGTAGAGGCATCGATCACCCGGACATCCGGATTCTCGATCAGCGAGACGGCCTGGCGCGACGCTTCGTCCGGCAGGCAGAGAATGACCAGATCCGCATCATTGAGTGCGCGCGCGCGCGCTGCTTCGTCCTTGCGCGCCGCATCAGGCAACGCAACCACGGTCAGATCGGAACGCGCGGCCAAACGCTCGCGGATTTCCAGCCCCGTGGTTCCAACCGCCCCGTCGATGAAGATCTTCGCCGTCATGTGCATGCCCGTTTTGGCGGCTTCTCTTAGCCTATTTTGCCCCAGCGGCAAGCCATCCGGCCATGCAGGGAACGCACGGCGGCTTTCCAAGCCCGCCGGGCGGGACTAGCATCGCATCCAGAAAATGGCTGGTTTTGGGGGCGTAACAATGGACCTGAACGCAATCGTCGAGAATTTCCGCAACACGGTGACCCAGCATTATTTCGACATGAGCGGGCGCGTGGGGCGCGAGCGCTTCTGGTATTTCATCCTGGCCTGCGTGGTGGTGCAGGTGGTGGCGTCGATCCTGCAATCGGCAATCTTTCTGCCCATCGCTGCGCTGGTTTCGCTGGCATTGTTGCTGCCGAGCGCCGGAATGGGTGCGCGCCGCCTGCAGGACACGGGCCGCAACGGAAACTTGGTCTGGATCGCCTTGATTCCCGCCGCCATCTCCCTGCTGTTCCGGATATTCATCTTCGGGCCGTTCGGTGTTCTGGGAGCAATCGCATACATGTTGACGATCGGCCCATTGCTGGGACTGATCGCGCTTATCGCTTCGGTGGTGCTGATCTATTTCTGGTGCCAGCCCGGCGATGCCGCGGCCAATGCCTATGGTCCGCCGCCCGAGCAAGCAATGCCGGTACCGGCGCCGCCGGCGTAATCTCCGCCGGCGGAATTTCCAACTGCAATCTGGAAGAGACAACGGGCCGCCGATGGGCGGCCCGTTGCATTTCTGACGTCAGTTACTGGGCAGACTATAGGCGATATACTCGCCCGAATAATTGCCCCCGCTGACCGCGACAACGATGTACTGCTTGCCGTCAACCGAATAGGTCATGGGCGAGCCACTCTGCGGTGCAGGCATCAATACGGCGCCGACCTGCGCGCCGGTCTTCTTGTCATACGCCCGCAGCATCGCACCACGCGGATGTTCGGCCGTGGTGGTGAAGAGCGGATCGCCCATGACCACCAAGCTTTTGGTGATCACCAGACCGACATTGCCCGCCTGACCGGTCTTGGGGATGTTGAGCCCCTTCAACGCCGGATTGTTGCGGATATCGTCCGGCGTATCGCCATGCGCGACTTGCCACATGGTGTTGCCGCTATCGAGATTGATCGCCGTCAGCATGCCATATGGCGGCTTGACCAGCGGCATGCCGTCCACGTTGCGCGGCGGCGGCGGGCCGACCGGGGTCTGCGGATGCGCGGCAAGAGCAGCCTGGAGCTTGGCTTCGTCTTCACTAATCTTTGGTGCGTCCGCGGCGCTGCCGAAACCGGGACCGCCGCTGATGCGGAAGGGCTGCCCGGCCGTACCCAGCAGATACTTGGAGTCGGTCAGACCCGGCGGGGGTTCGACCAGGCCCATTTGCACAATGCCGGTATTGGCCGCCGGGGCGAACACCGTGTGCATCTCCGGATCATAACCGGCGCCCGGCCAGTTGGTGCCGCCACCGAAATTGCCGATGGTGAGAACCGCACTGGGATAACCCACTTTGCTGATGATGGCAGGCGAGAACATCGGACCCAGCTTGTAGTTTTCTTTGACGATCTTCACCGCCTTGGCGCGCAATTCCGGCGTGAAGTCGATAAGTTCGTCCATTGTCACGGCCTGGCGCGCATAGGCTGCGGGCTTGGTCGGGAACGGTTGGGTCTTGGACGTCTTCTCGCCCGGTACTTCGCTTTGCGGCACCGGCTTTTCGACGATCGGCCAAACCGGCTTGCCCGTTACCCGGTCGAAGACATAAAGGAACGCTTCCTTGGTCGGGAGCGCCACCGCCTTAATCGGCTTGCCGTCGACCACGATGTCGGCCAGCAGCGGCGGCGATGACAGGTCGTAATCCCAGATCGGATGATGGACGATCTGGAAATGCCATTTCGGCTTGCCGGTGTTCAGATCGACGCAGACCAGACTGTCGCCGTACAAATTGTTTCCGGGCCGCGACCCGCCATAGGTGTCGTTGGTAGGATCTTCGACCGGAAGATAGACGCTGTTCAGCTCGGGGTCGACGGTGATGCCTGTCCACACGCCGGTGTTGCCGTTCCTATCGGCGGAGCCGTTCTCCCAGGTGTCGTAACCGAACTCGCCCTTTTGCGGGATGGTGCGGAATTTCCACAATTCCTTGCCCGTCCGCACATCCCAGGCCCGTACCAGGCCCTTGGTGTTGTTGGCAGTCAGCGGTTGCATACCTTCCTTGAAGGCAGACCCCGCAATGATGATGTCCTTCACGACGGTCGGCGTGGTGTGCAGACCGATCTCACCCTTCTCAAGGTCGATCTGTTCGCCCGAGCCCTTAATGGCACCGATCTTCATATCGAGGATGCCATGCTCGCCGAAAGACTCGACGGGACGTCCAGTCTTGGCGTTGAGCTCGACCATGCGATAGCCGGTCGTCACATAAATGATGCGCTCGTCACCCTTGCCATCGGTCCAATAAGAAACACCGCGGCCCGACAACTGGCGAGGCGCCAGCGAGGCGCGCGGTCCTTCCTCGAGACTATAGACCCATTTCAATTCGCCGGTCTTGGCGTTGAGTGCGACAACCGCGCGGCGCGATCCGGCAGTGGTGTAGAGCATCCCGTTGACTTCAACCGGCGTGCCTTCGAGCTTGAACTCTTGCCGCGAGCCAAGATTGTCGGTCTTGAAATGCCAGGCGACTTCAAGCTTGTTGAAGTTCGACGCGTTGATCTGGGTTTGCGGCGAATAGCGCGAACCGGACGGATCCGCGAAATACATCGGCCAATCGCCTTTGGCGGTAGATGGCTGGCCCATGGTCTGGGCGCCCGCGTGGCCCATAAACAGCGCGGGCAACAACGCGATCGCCGCCACGGACGATAAACGCTTCACATATGATTTCGATTTGGACATGCATTCCCCCTGTTGCCGGACATGGGAAGGAATATGCCCTCATCCCCGCCGGTTTATGACAGACAATTCATAGGCAATGGAGGCCGACAAGCCAGCGCGTTCTTGTCGCGAAGTTTGTCGGCCTCGATTATGTTGCGATGCGGGAAAGCTTGCAGAATTGCCTATTATTTGATCGCGGGATTTACGTAGCCATGCTCCAGCACTTTCTTCGCATCGGGCCGGACGCTGAGATAGGTCACTTCGGTGGTGATGTCAGACCATCCATGCACGACGCCTGCCGGGATGACGGAGATGTCGCCTACGCCCACTTTGCGGGCGACGAAATTTCCCACAATCCGCCCGCTGCAGGACGGACCGTTCAACACCTTGGTCACTTCGCTGTCGGGAGCCGAACGCGTGCCGTTCAAGATTTGGCCACCAGTGATCAAGGTACCGGAACCGGAGATGACGATATAGGTCTCGTCCGTATCGTCATGGGAGATGCCGCCGTCGGCCGCTTCCTTGGCCCCTGCCGGCAATGCCGTCAGGCCGCATTTCACGGCATTCGGATCGGGCTGGCGCGCCGGCGCAGCGGCGCCGGGCGCGCGCGTCGGACCGCGTTTGATGACGGCGACGGAAAGCGAATATTTGCCAAGATCAACCACTTTGAGTGTGTGATCGACAATCTTGGATGGCGCTTTCAGAACTTGCTGAACCTGCGCCGCGGTGATGTCGGTGGCTCTGTCCTGCTGTGCAAACGCGATCGTCGAAGTGCTGAGCAACAAGGCTGCAGCCACGATTCCTTTATGCATACGTCCCTCCCAAGGAATGTTGTTTTGATAATTGAAGATTTCACGCAACTCAGGGCCGCACTATAGCCGGATATCGCGAAGGGAGAATTGGGTCAGCAACAAAAAAGGCGGCCCGGCTTTCGCCGGGCCGCCTAAGGAATGGGCAATCCAGTTCGCGGCGCTTAGCGCTTGGAGAACTGGAAGCTGCGGCGCGCCTTGGGGCGCCCATACTTCTTGCGTTCCACTGCGCGCGGATCGCGGGTGAGGAAGCCGCCCGGCTTCAGCGCGGCGCGCAGGCTGGGCTCGTAATTCACCAGTGCGCGCGAAATGCCATGACGCACCGCACCCGCCTGACCCGACAGACCGCCACCGGTGACGGTGACGATCACGTCGAACTGGCCGTCGCGATTGGTGGCGATCAGCGGCTGGCGCAGGATCATGCGCAGCACCGGACGGGCGAAATAGGTCGTCTCATCCCGGCCATTGACCGTGATCTTGCCGGAACCCGGCTTGATCCAGACGCGGGCGACTGATTCCTTGCGGCGGCCGGTGGCATAGGCGCGGCCCTTGGAGTCGCGCTTGTTGTCTACCTTGGCGGCGTCTTCCGGCGCACCGGTCTTGGCCTTGATGAGCGTGGATTTGAGTTCGCCGAACTTGTTGTCGTCAGCCATGACTTAAGCCGCCTTAGTCTTAGGATTGGTGATCTTGTACTGGGTGTTCTTGGGGTTCATCGCAGCCACATCGAGCGTCTCGGGCTGCTGCGCTTCATGCGGATGCACCGCATCGGGATATACGCGCAGGTTGGACATCTGCTGGCGGCCCAGGGGACCGCGCGGCACCATGCGCTCGACCGCCTTCTCGACGATTCGCTCCGGAAATTTGCCCGCCATGATCGCGCCGGCAGAGCGTTCCTTGATGCCGCCGATATAACCGGTGTGGTGATAATAGATCTTCTTCTTCAGCTTCTGGCCGGTCAGCACCACCTTGCGGGCATTGATGACGATAATATTGTCGCCGCAATCCATATGGGGGGTGTAGGTCGGCTTGTGCTTGCCGCGCAGGCGCATGGCGATGATCGAGGCGAGCCGGCCAACAACGAGGCCCTCAGCGTCGATCAAGATCCACTTCTTTTCGATCTCGGAGGCTTTGGCCGAGTAGGTTTTCATGGCGATATACTCTTGAAAGGACGGGCGCATATACGGTCGGACCGCCGGAAGGTCAATAGAAAACTCGGAATTCCGGGCATTTCCATGATGCGGTATTACTATACCGCATAAAAGCGACAGGCATCGTGAAATTGCCGCCGGGCCGCACTACAGTCCGCGCCATGAACATCTATCAAATGGAATCCCCGCTGAAGTCCGCCCGCGAGGGCGCCGTGCTGCGGTTGTCGATGAACAGGCCCCAGGCCCGCAACGCGCTGAGTTCGTCCTTGATGGGCGCGCTGGCCAATGCCCTGGAAGGCTCCGCCGCTGATACCGGCGTCCGCGCCATCATCATCGCCGCCGAAGGCAGCGTGTTTTCCGCCGGGCACGACCTGAAGGAAATGAACGCCAGGCGGTCGGAAGACGATGACGGCGCCAGCGCCTTTGCCGCCCTCTTCACCCAATGCTCGGCCCTGATGCAGCAGATCGTGGCCTGCCCCAAGCCCGTGATCGCCGAAGTGCAGGGCACCGCCACGGCAGCCGGGTGCCAATTGGTCGCCAGTTGCGATTTGGCCGTGGCGTCGTCGCTGGCCCGCTTCGCCACGCCGGGCGTCGATATCGGCCTGTTCTGTTCGACCCCCATGGTGGCCCTGTCGCGCAGCGTCGGCCGCAAGGCCGCAATGGAGATGCTTCTGACCGGCGAAATGATTTCGGCGGACGAAGCGCGCCATCTCGGCCTGATCAATCGCGTGGTGGCGCCGGGACAGCTGCGAGCCGAAACTATGTCGCTGGCGCAGACCATCGCTTCCAAGCCCCGCGCCACGGTGCGCACCGGCAAGGAGGCATTTTACCGCCAGATCGAAATGCCGCTGGCGGACGCCTATGACTATGCCTCGCGCGTGATGACGGAAAATATGCTGAACGCCGAAGCCGAGGAAGGCATCTGCGCCTTCCTGGAAAAAAGAGATCCCCAATGGCCGGCATGACGTATCCGGACACCTTGATCAAAACCATCCTGCGTTCGGTCAAGACCATTGCGATGGTGGGCGCCAGCGGCAACGAGATCCGCCCGTCCTATTTCGCGATGATGTATCTGCTGAACAAGGGCTACAAAATCATTCCGGTGAATCCGGGCATGGTGGGCAAAGACATTCTCGGCCAGAAAGTCTATGCCAGCCTCGCTGAAGTGCCGGCGCCGGTCGATATGGTGGATATCTTCCGCGAGTCCCAATATGCGCCCGGCATCGTGCGCGAGGCATTGGCGGAAAAGGATCGCTTCGGCCTTAAATACATTTGGATGCAGTTGGGCGTGATCAGCGAGGAGGCCGAAAAGCTGGCGCAGGATGCGGGCCTCACCGTCATCATGGATCGCTGCCCCAAGATCGAGCATGGCCGCTTTTCCGGCGAGCTGGGCTGGATGGGCATCAACCGTAGAATTATCGACAATCGCAAGCCGCTGCTGTTCGGCAAGGGCGGGAGCCTCAACCGGTTATGACCATGCTGACCATTTACGGCGACTCCATTTCCGGCAATTGCCTGAAAGCAAAATTCGTCTGCGACCGGCTGGAAATCCCGTATCGCTGGATCGAGACCAGCGTGCTGAAGCGCGAAACCCGCACGCCGGAATTCCTGGCGATGAATCCCGCTGGCCAGGTACCGACCATGAAACTGACGGATGGCCGCATATTGGCACAGTCCAACGCCATCATGCTGTATCTGGCGGAAGGCTCGGACCTTATCCCCACTGACGCTTATGACCGTGCGCTAATGTTCCAATGGCTGTTCTGGGAACAGTATAGCCACGAGACCGTGATCGCAGTGCGCCGCTTTCACAAAGCCTTTCTGAAAAAACCGGAAGCGGAAATCGATCCTGCCTTGCTACCCAAGGGTGAGCGCGTGCTGGCAGTGATGAACGATCACCTCGCCACGCGCCGGTATTTTGTAAATGACAAAATCAGCCTCGCCGACATCGCCCTCGTCGCCTATACGCGCTGGGCCCATGAAGGCGGCTTCGACCTGACGCGCGTACCATCCGTGCAGAACTGGATCAGGCGCGTGGAACAGGATCTCGGCCTTGCGCATGCAACGTAGCGGCATCTTCGCGATGATCTTGGCCGCATCGCTCGCGGCCACCGCCGCTCATGCTGCCGATGCGCTTGAACTTGCCCGCAAGCTGGTTCGCTACACCGGTGGGGTCAGCCTGATACTGCGCAATTTCGAAGGCGGCATGGCAGCGTCCGTCGGTGCGCCGGTCATCTTCAAACAGAGCTTCGAGCAGGCATTGACCGACAACAGCGCTGTCGTTGCTGCCGCCGATGAGGATCTCTCCAAGATCTATGCCGGGCTCTATTCCGCCGACCAGATGTCGGCCGAAATCGCTTTCTACGAAAGCCCCGAAGGCCAGAACATCATGAACAAGAGCCGCGATGCGTTTGGCGTCGTTGTCTGGCCCGATCCTGGTTCACAGGGCCTGTCATCCGAGCAAAGTGCGGCGCTGGTCAAATTTCACGAAATCGTCAAGCAGCGTGCCGCCGTCGCCGCCAAGAATTCCGATGCCACGGATGCCGTCATGACCGCGGAGACTGATGTTCTGGTCAAAATCCGCACCGCTACTTTTGCCAATTATTGCAAGATCAGAGATTGTAAAGCAGAAGGCGTGACTCTACCGCCGCAGTAAAGGATTGATGACATGGCCGATTATGGTTTCAGCACATTGAGCGTGCATGCCGGCGCGCAACCCGATCCCGCCACGGGCGCGCGCGCAACGCCGATCTACCAGACGACGGCATACGCGTTCGAGGATGCCGATCACGCCGCGGCCCTGTTCAACCTTCAGGTCTTCGGCAATATCTATTCGCGCATCATGAATCCCACCAATGCGGTGCTGGAGGAACGGGTGGCGGCGCTGGAAAATGGCCGCGCCGGACTTGCGTGTGCATCCGGCCACGCCGCGCAGCTTCTCGCTTTCCACACCCTGATGAGCCCCGGCAGCGAAATCGTTTCTGCGCGCCAGCTTTATGGCGGTTCGGTCAACCAATTCTCCCAGAGCTTCGCCAAATTCGACTGGCGCGTGAAATGGGCCGACACCCGCGATCCGCAAAGCTTCAAGGCGCAGATCACCGACAAGACCAAGGCGCTATATGCCGAAAGCATCGCCAATCCGGGCGGCCTCATCACCGACATCGAGGCGCTGGCCAAAATCGCCCAGGATGCCGGCGTGCCGCTCATCATCGACAATACGCTGGCATCGCCCTACCTGATCCGCCCCATCGAATGGGGCGCAGATATCGTGCTGCATTCGGCCACCAAATTCCTGGGCGGCCACGGCAACTCGATGGCAGGCGTGATCGTGGATGGCGGCAAGTTCGACTGGGGCAAGAGCGACAAATTTCCCACTTTGTCCGAACCCAATCCCTCCTATCACGGCATGCGGATGTGGGAGACCTTTGGCGACATGGCCTTCGCAGTCGCCACGCGCGTGCTGGCGCTGCGCGATCTGGGCCCGTCCCTGGCGCCTTTGAATGCCTTCCTCGTCCTCACCGGCACAGAGACCTTGCCGCTGCGGATGCAAAAGCATTGCGACAATGCCTTGGCAGTGGCGCGCTGGCTGAAAGCCAATCCCAATGTCGCCTGGGTCAATTATGCCGGGCTGGAAGACAATGAGAGTTATGCCCTGCACAAGAAATATTGTCCCAAAGGCGCGGGCAGCGTATTCACCTTCGGCCTGAAGGGCGGCTATGAGGCGGGGATGAAGCTGGTCAACAGCGTGCAGCTCTTCTCGCATCTCGCCAATGTCGGCGACACCCGCAGCCTGATCATCCACCCGGCCTCCACCACCCATCGCCAGCTGTCGGATGAGGATCGCGCCAAGGCCGGTGCGGGCAATGATGTGGTTCGGCTCTCGATCGGCATCGAAGATGTGCCGGACATTATCGCCGATCTAGAACGGGCGATGGGCTCCTAGGCGGACCGGTACTTCATTTCATAAGCGTGCCAGACGGCGGCGCATAACAGTGCCGTCGCCGTCACCTGGTGCAAGGCTGCCAACCCTTCCGGGGCTTGCAGCAGCAAGGTGAAAATTCCCAGCCCGATCTGGAAGGCGGTGATGCCCGCCACCAGCTTGGCGCTCTTCTTTGCATAGCTGCCGAATTGCATGCCGCCGGCAAATACCCACACCGCAAACCCCGCCACGATATAGGCGCCGATGCGGTGATCGAATTGCGCCAGACCGGGATTCTCGAAGAAATTGATCCACCACGGCGCCGAGAAGAAGGGATGTTCGGGAAACACGCGCCCGTCCATCTCGGGCCAGGTGTTATAGATCAGCCCGGCATGCAGACCGGCGACCAACGCGCCCAATAGCATCTGGACATAGACAAGCGCCACGAAACTGATTGCCCTGCCGGCGGGTCTGGGCGGCGATTTGAGATCGCGCAAATATTCCAGCGCGATCCAGAGAATGGCGATCAGCAGCAGCAGCGCGGCGCCCAGATGGATCGCCAGCCGGTACTGGCTTACGGAAACACGTGTCTCCAAACCGCTCTGCACCATCCACCAACCGATAAAGCCTTGCAGGCCTCCCAGCATGAACAGCAGAAGCATGCGCGGCCAGTCGCTCTTGCGGATGGCGCCTTTCCAAGCGAACCAGAGAAACGGCACAAAAAACGCCACACCCAGGAAACGGCCCAGGAAACGATGCGCCCATTCCCACCAGAAGATGCCCTGGAAATCCGTCAGGCTCATGCCCCGGTTTTCCAGGATATATTGCGGGATCTTCTGATATTTGGCGAAAGCATCGGCCCATTGCGCATCGGTCAGGGGCGGGATCGCGCCCATGATCGGATCCCATTCGGTGATGGAAAGACCCGAGCCGGTAATGCGCGTCAGCCCGCCGATGATGACCATGGCGAGGATGATGACGGCGATGGCCAACAACCATACGCCTACGGCTTTGCGCGACGCCTGCATGCCGGTTCCAATACAGATTGTACGACCTTTGGTCCACTCTTGCCCGCCGCGGCATTTGCGGCGATGTTCCCGCCATGACGCCGCACACGAAAAAGCTGATCGGCACCATCTTGATGCTGGTCTGGCTGGTATTATACGCCCTGGTGGCCTCCGCCGTGGCCGTGCACATCCTGCCGCATGCCGTCTGGTATGTGAGCCTGCTTTTCTATGTCGTGACGGGCCTGTTCTGGATCGTCCCCATCGGCCTGGCACTGCCCTGGATGTATGCGGAGCCGAAGCGGTGATCGACAATCAGCAACTGCACCGTTTTGAAGCCGTCGAAAACAATCTTACCGCTTTCGCCAATTACCGCGATCACGACGGCAGTTATGTTCTCACCCATGTCGAAGCCGATCCCGCCTTGCGCGGCATCGGCGCCGCGGCCCGGTTGATGCAGGCCGTCGTTGACCACGCCCGGGCGCAGAACCTCACTTTGGTTCCGCGTTGCAGCTATGCGGTCGCCTGGTTCAAGCGCCATCCCGAGGCCCAGGATGTGGTCAAATAAAGGCGCGTAACGGATCCCTAACCAATCCTTTCCGTTTCGAGGCACCGGGCAGGCGAGCTGGCGTTTCGTTTTTATGGAAAGTTCGGTTCAAGACATTCGGGCCTTGCTGAAGCTTGCCGCCAATCTGCGGCGCTTCGCGGCGGACGTTGACGAACGCAACTATGTCGGCAAATTCCTGCGCACCGCGATCGAACTGGAAATGCGTGCCGAATTTCTAGCCGGGCATCGCGCCGGCGAACCGGAGCCCGATTGGGAGCTGGAAGAAGCGCGGCATGCCCCTGTCGATCTGCGAATCTAGGAATTGCATCCGCGATCCGCGATTTTTGCAGGAAACACCCGCCCCTGTCTCTGCTAAACAGAGTGTGCTGTTCGCGAGAGGCCGTTCCGATGCCCACCCTGCCCGCTTTCGATCCCGCAGAAATGACGGAAAGCAACGCCACGACCTACCCGCCGCCCTTTCACACCGACAATCTCAAGCGCTTTAACCGCAAGATCGGCGATCATGCGGGGTTGAAGAATTACGGCGTCGTGCTGACGCGCATCATTCCCGGCGGGCAATCGTCGCATCGCCATGGTCATGCCACCCAGGACGAATTCGTCTATGTGCTAAACGGCACTCCGACCCTGGAGACCAATGCCGGGACACAACTTTTGTCGCCAGGCATGTGTGCGGGCTTTCCCGCCGGCACGGGCGACGCGCATCGCTTCCGCAATCTTTCGTACCAGGATGTCCTGCTGCTGGTGGTGGGCGACCGCAGCCCGAACGACCAAGTGCATTACCCAGACGTGGATATGCTTCTGGCGCCGCAACCGGACGGCAGCCGCCGCTTCCTGCACAAGGACGGCACGCCCTATTAAGGGCGCGCCGTTCTCTTCTGTGTCAGTGCGGCTGTATCAGCTTGCGATAAAGATGCCAGGTGGCATGTCCCAGCACCGGGATCACGACCACCAGCCCGAGGAATGCAGGGATCGAACCCAGCACCAGGCTGCCAGCGACCACAAGGCCCCACAGCGCCATGGGACCGGGATTGGCGATCACAGCCTTCACCGATGTGCTGACCGCCGTGTCCAGACCGATGTCTTGATCCAACAGCAGGGGGAAAGAGACCACACTGATCATCATCGCGACCAGCGCGAACAGAAAACCGACGCCACATCCGACCACAATCAGTGTCTGGCCCGCGCTGGTGCGAAAAACCTGATGCAGGAAGGCGCCTATGGAGGTGGGTGTCATGCTGTCGTGATTGCCGGGCACGAAGATCATGCGCGTGCCATTATCGACCTTGGCGAATATACCCGCCACGTCCACGTGCAAGGTGTAGGCGTAGATGACCCAGGCCGCCAGAATCCAGAGCAGGAACAACGCCACCAACCCGGCACCGAGGATCAGGATCGAACCAATGGCCGGCGCCTTCAGGACGTCGAAGGCACTGGCCCAGCTGACCGGCGCGCCCTTTTCGTGCATGCGGCTCATTTCATAAAGCGCCAGCGCCGCGAAGGGACCAAGAATGGCGAACCCCGACGCCAGCGGGAACAGGAGCGGCAGCAAGTCTGCACCGAAGAACAGTCGCGCCAGCACAAGCCCGACCGCGGCATAGACGATGCAGAGGAGGACCACATCGCTGCGGTAGATCTGGAAATCCTCGAACCCTTTTCGAACGGCATCAAAGATATCCGCATTGCGGATGCGCCGGATCACGGGGGCGGGCGAATGGATGGTGTCCTGGACATGATGCAACGAATGGCCGACCGCGCTCAGGGCCCTTGCCGTGCCGGCGATCTGCGAGCCGCCCCATTCGATCGGATTTCGGATTGTCATGCGCCTTCCTCCTGACCTGTTCGGGCCTGGGGCGCTCGGGGCGCGGCGGCAACTCGCCGTCGGTCACGAAAACCCGCGACCTTGTTGGGAGAACTATAGGCCTGCGACAGGACGCCGCAAGGGGTTAGTAATAGCGCGGGATCGGCCCTTTTTGGGGCGTCACGTTGGAACCCAGGTCGAAAAAGACTTCGTCCACATAGCACCAGCCCCAGCCCTCCGGCGGGTCATAGCCTTCGATGATCGGATGCTTGGTGTGGTGGAAATGCTTGGTGGCGTGTTTGTTCTTAGACTGGTCGCAGCAGCCGACATGGCCGCAGGTGCGGCAGATCCGCAGATGAAGCCAGATATCGCCCATCTTCAGGCATTCCTCGCAGCCCAGCGCGCTGGGCGTGACATTGCGGATGGTGCCGAGGTGGCTGCAGTTATCGGCCATCAGGTTTTTTCCTGTTCCATAGTATTCGCGCGTGCGGCGGCAAGAAAGGCATGCAAGGCCGCCACCACTTGCGCGCCTTCACCCACCGACGCTGCGACGCGCTTAACCGAGCCGGCCCGCACATCGCCGATGGCGAAGACGCCCTCGCGGCTGGTGGCCAGCGCATGATGTGCCTCTTCCTGGCCCGTCACGACAAAGCCTTTCTGGTCCAGATCGATGCCAGATCCCGCAAGCCAGTCGGTGTTGGGATCCGCGCCGATGAACAAAAACAGATGCCCGATCGCATGGGTTTCTTCTGCGCCGGTATCGCGGTTCTTCCAGCGCACCCTGGCGAGGGCATCGCCTTCACCTTCCAGCCCGCAGATTTCCGTTCGCACCAGCACTTCCACATTGGGAAGTCCGCGAATGCGGTCCACCAGATATTGGGACATGGTCGCTTCCAAGCTGCGGCCACGCACGATCATCCAGACTTTTTTTACTTGCTGGGCGAGATAGACCACCGCCTGGCCCGCGGAATTTCCAGCGCCCACCAGTGCGATTTCCTGACCTGCGCACAATCGGGTTTCAATTGCCGACGCCCAGTAATGGACACAGGTGCCTTCAAACTCCGATAGATTTGCGATCTCCGGCCGGCGATAGCGCGCGCCGCTGGCGACCACCAGGCTGTTGGCACGCACATGTTCGCCGTCGCCCAGATGGACGTGGAATCGTGCACCGTCGCCATCCTCCAATTTCGCGGCCTCGTCGGGTATGGCGATCTCCGCGCCGAATTTCTGCGCCTGGTTATAGGCACGCGCCATCAGCGCCAGGCCGGTAATGCCAGTGGGAAAGCCCAGATAGTTTTCAATGCGAGAGGATGCGCCCGCCTGACCGCCAAAGCTGCGGCAGTCGAGCACCAAAGTCGAAAGTCCCTCCGACGCGGCATAAACGGCGGCGGCAAGACCGGCGGGCCCCGCACCCACGATCACCGTGTCATAAACGATATCGGAATCGATCTTGCGCAGCAGTCCAATGCAGCGCGCCAATTCGCGTTCCCCCGGATTGTGCAGGATCTGTCCACCGGGACACAACACGATGGGCAACTGCTCGGGCGCGACCTGAAACCGGTCCAGCAGAGTCATCGCGCATGGATCGACCCGCCCATCCAGTGTCTTGTGTGGATGACCATTACGGGTGAGGAAGTTTTGCAGCCGAAGCACATCCGCGCTACCCGCAATCCCGATGATGATCGGCCCGGTCTGGCCCGCCTGCAACAGGCCGACGCGGCGCAGGATCAACGCGCGCATCAGGCGTTCGCCTAGTTCTGCTTCCTGCACCATCACGTCGCGCAAGCGGCGCGGTGGCACCACCAGCGCTTCCACGGGCTCAATCGCAAAACTGTCCACCAAGGACGGACGGTCCGATAGCTGCGCCAGTTCTCCGGCAAAACTTCCCGGGCCATGCTGGATCACGTCCTGGCGTGCCGAGTAATTGCCGCCCTGACTGACCTGGACCTTGCCCGACAGTATGAGGATCAGTCCGGGCGCAACCTCGCCCGCCTTCATCACCGAAGCGCCGATCTCGTAATGGCGGATTTCACCGAACCGCTTCAGATGTCCGATGTCGCGTGCGTCCAGAACCGGAAACATCTGTTCGCGGCGGGCTTCAATGATGGGAAGTGCGGGTGCGGACATAGCGGTTCCTCGTCAACAGCATGGCATGGATTTCGCCGTGACAGCTATTGCCTCAAATTTCAGCATTTCATGCCGGATAAAGGCCCCGGCGTCTTGCGGGCCGGGATGGTCCCGCCGATAGTAAGGTGTTGTCGAAAATGTTTGTGACAATGGATGGGCCTTCACGCACGCCCGGAAAATAAATCAAGGGGGATTTCCATGGATCGCCGCACCTTGCTCGCCTCTTTGACCAGTGGCGCGGCACTGCTGGCCTCTGCTCCACGGTTCGCCCAGGCCCAGAATTCCGCAACGGGGGGGCCCGGCCCTTCCAACCTGATCACCGATGTGCCGGGGCTGCAGATCGGCCAGGCCGAAGACCCCAAAGCGCGTACGGGCGTAACCGTGATCCTGCCCGATGACGGACGCGCGACCTGCGCCGTCGATGTTCGTGGCGGCGGTCCGGGCACGCGGGAAACCGATGCTCTCAATTCCTGGAACCTGGTGCATTCCGTCGATGCCATCGTGCTGTCCGGCGGCTCGGTCTATGGCCTGGCATCGGCTGATGGCGTGGCCGCATGGCTAGGCGCGCGCAAGCGCGGCTATGGCCTCAGCACGGCACCGGGTGTTCCGGTCTCGCCCATCGTGCCGGCCGCGATCCTTTATGATCTTGCCAACAAAGGCGACAAGGGCTGGGGCACCAATCCGCCGTATCGCGATCTGGGCATGCGGGCGGTGGAAGCGGCCTCGCACAGTTTCAAGCTCGGCACCGCCGGCGCCGGTTATGGCGCAGAGTCCGGCGCACTCAAGGGTGGCATCGGTTCGGCCTCCTTCGTGACAAAGGATGGCATCAGCGTCGGTGCTATCGTTGCTGTGAACAGCCTGGGATCACCGGTCGTGCCCGGCACGAAAAACTTCTGGTCAGGCGCGTTCGAGATCGGCAAGGAATTCGGCGGCCTGGGCGCCAGCAGCGCGCATGTGATCGGCGAAGACTGGGGTCAGGCCAAGGTCAATCCGGGCGCGCGCACCAACACCACAATCGCCTGCATCGCCACAGATGTCGATCTGGACATCGACCAGATGAAGCGCGTCACGATGATGGCGCAGGACGGCCTTTCGCGCGCCATCCGCCCGATCCATTCGCCATTCGATGGCGATGTGGTGTTCGGCTTGTCGACGGCAAAGCAAAAATTGAAGGGACCTTCGGCGGATTTCGTGGTGGCGCGGATCGGCGCCCTGGCCGCCGATGTTCTAGCGCGCGCCGTCGCCCGCGGCGTGTATGAAGCGACCCTGCCGCCGGGCATGGAAGGCAAGATCTGGCGCAACCTGTGATACCGCAAGACGGGGAGTGACCACGTTGCCGCCCTTTGCTCGCTACACGATCGGCATTGCCGTCCCCTTCCTGTCGGTCATACCCACCGTTCCCATGCTCAATCGGCTGCCGATCACTTTTCTGGGCGTGCCGGTGGGGATCTGGTGGCTTTTCGCCTGCATTCCGCTTGCCTCACTTTGTCTTGCCGTCTGCTGGTTCGGGCATGACCGCCATCGGCCGGATGAACATATCGAAGCCGATTATGATGGCGGCGGCCATTCATGACCGTCGCGTTCCTGGCCATCATCCTGCTATCGGTCTTGCTCGCACTGCTGTCCAGGCGCGGTCACCTGCACCAGAAGGCGGAAGATTTCTTTGTCGCGTCGGGCCAGTTCAGCACCGTCCTGTTCTTTTTCCTGGCGGTGGGTGAAACCTACAGCATCACCACGGTGCTCGGCTTTCCCGGTGGGGTCTATGCCAATGGCACTGGTTTCATCACTTGGTTCCTGGGCTACATCCTTCTGGCGTTTGTGGTCGGTTATTTCTTGAATCCCTTGATCTGGCGTGCAGGTCGCATCCATGGCGCGGTAACCTTGCCCGATCTGTTCCGCCGTCATTTCGACAGCCGCCCGCTTGAAGTGGTGGTGGCGTGCACCGCGCTTCTGTTCCTTGTGCCGTTGGGCATGCAGCAATTTCTGGGCCTTCAGATCATTCTTCGGGAACTAGACTGGGGAACTTCTCCCCTGATGGCTGCCAGCGTCGCCGGGCTACTCGCCTTCAGCTATATCGCGATCTCCGGCATCAGGGCTTCGGCCTATGTTGCCGTGCTGAAAGACATTCTACTGATCATCGCAATCCTTCTCACCGGATTGGTGGCAATGGCACACTGGTCAGGCGGTGGCGCATCGGCATCACAAGCCGTCGCGGCCTGGAGGCAAGCGGCGCAACCCACATTGAAAAGCGATGTGTTTGCGATCACCACCATTCTCTTGCAGAGCGTCGGGTTCTGCATCGTGCCGCAAACCTGCGCTTACATTTTCACGGCGCGCTCGGCATCGTCGGTGCGGCGGGCACAGGTTACCATGCCGCTTTATATGGTGATGTTCCCCTTTCTCACGTTTATCGCTTATTTCGCGCTGAGCCACCTGCCGTATATTGCGTCCGCCAATGACGTATTCCCGGCGGTGGCGAAAACTTTGCTGCCAGCGCCATTTGTGGGCGTGGTGCTGGCCGGCGCAGCGCTGGCCGCGT
>JBEPVO010000020.1:0-28560 GCA_041690975.1 Alphaproteobacteria bacterium | reverse complement strand
GAATCTTTTTCGAAGCTGCTGGAATTATTGGAGAGCGATCGCTTTTAGATCAGAAAGAGCCAATGTCCGCTTTCGCAAGGAAGCGGACATCCCACCGGCGTCTGCTGTGCAGCAGCAAACACAGCAATGCGGAGTAGAGGAATTCTTCAACGTCAAGAGCCGCGGACTTCGAAGATGCGCGCGCAGCGGGCGTCTGATCGACACCCGATTGATCGTAGACCTTTGATGAAAGACTAGTCGGCCTTCGCGGCCGCCTTGGTCTTCGGTTTTGATGCCTTCGCGTTCCCGCTGGGCCAGGCCATCAGTGCCATCGTCGCGACTTCGTGCAGTTCATCGGCCGATGCGCCGGACGCGGCCTGAACGCAGATGCCGTTGGAGACCGTCATCAGATAACGGGCGAGGGCCTCGGGGTTGGCGCTTTTCGGCAGATCGTCCTGTTTGCGTGCCTGCTCGAAGCGGGCACACAAGGCGGATTCTTTTTCCGCGCGATGGCGCGCCATCTCATCGGGAATATCGGAATCGCCGCAGGACAGTCCACTCTGCAGTAAAAGGCAGCCCGGCGGATTCTGGCCGCTGGTATCAATCGCGAAATCGGCGACGCCGTGCAGGTATGTCTCTGCAGCCTTGGCGGCGGTGGGCGCGGCGAGCACGCTTTCCATGAAGCTTTTGCGTCGCTCGTCATATCGTTCCAGCACGGCGCGGAACAAACCCTCCTTGCTGCCGAAACAGGCATAGAGGCTGGGCGAGTTGATACCCATGGCGGCAGTGAGGTCGCTGAGTGAAGCGCCTTCATAGCCATGCCGCCAGAAGACCGTCATGGCCCGGTCGAGGGTCTCTTCCACACAAAACCCCCGGGGACGTCCCGTCCGCATGGGTGCCTCCCATAATTATTGTAGCAATCGTTACATAATGTCCTTGACGGTCAAGGTCCAGATCCATATCTGTGCCATGCGTTACAGAATTAGGGGTCGTCCATGTCCAATTTCGCGGATCTCGCCAGGGCCGATAAGTTCATCGGTCAGCCCGTCGGGCCTACCAATCGTTTGAAGAAGCACGCTTTTCTGGGCGCGGCGGCCGTTGCGCTGATCGCCGGGGGTGGAGTTTTCTTCCTGCACAGCCATGGCGGCGATGCCGCTGTCCCTGCCGTCCAGGCGCTGCCGGTGACCGCCCTGGCGCTCCAGCCCCAGACGGTTCAGCCCTCCGCCCAGTTCTCCGGCCGCATCAATGCGGTCGATTATGCCGAGATCCGTCCCCAGGTCGGTGGCCGCATTACCGAGATCCGGTTTCATGACGGCCAGCAGGTCAAGGCCGGCGACATTCTCTTTGTGATCGATCCGCGCGCCTATCAGGCGGCGGCGGCGAAAGCGCAGGGCGATCTGGCCAGCGCCATCAACAATGCGAAGCTTGCCAAAATCGAACATGACCGTGGCGACCGTCTGATGAAGGCGGGTGCCCTGGCGCAGGAATCTTTTGATCAGCGCGCCAACGGTGATGGTGTTGCCCAGGCGGCCGTGCAGTCGGCGAGGGCGACGCTGGCGGCGGCTCAGCTCAACATCGATTATGCCTATATCAAGGCGCCGATCTCCGGCCGCATCAGCCGCGCCGAAATCACTTTGGGCAATCTGGTCGGCGCCACCGCGTCGGCGCCGCCGGTGCTGGCGTCGATTGTTTCGGGAAACGGTGTCTATGCCGATTTTGAGGTCGACGAACAGACCTATCTGAACAATGTGCGCAATCACGCCCAGACCCCGGATCAGCAGGCGAAAATTCCGGTCGATTTGCAGATCGAAGGCGACAGCGGGCATGTCTATCGCGGCACGATCGAAAGCTTCGACAACCGGATCAATACCGGTTCGGGCACCATTCGCGCCCGCGCCCGCTTCGACAACAAGGATGCCAGCCTGGTGCCCGGGATGTTCGTGTCGGTGAAGATGGGCGGCGGCACGCTCAACAACGCGATCATGGTGCCGGAAAGCGCCATCGGCAACGACCAAAGCAAGCGCTTTGTGTTTGTTGTCAGCCGCGATTCCAAGGCAGAATATCGCCAGATCTCGCTGGGCGCCGAAGTTGACGGTGCGCGCATCGTCACCAACGGCGTGAAGGCGGGAGACCGCGTGATTCTGGACGGGCTGCAGCGCCTGGCGCCGGGCGTTCCGGTCGATGCCAAGCCGCGGCAGCAGACCGCCAGCAACTGATTAAAACCATACCGGGTTGGCCCGGGGAGAAACCAACGTGAACCTGTCGAAATTTTTTATCGACCGGCCGATTTTTGCCGGGGTGATTTCTGTCGCGATCTTCTTGGCGGGCCTGATCGCCATGCTGCAATTGCCGATCTCGGAATATCCCGAGGTCGTGCCGCCTTCCGTCGTGGTCACCGCGATGTTCCCGGGCGCCAATCCGGGCACCATCGCTGATACGGTGGCGACGCCGCTGGAAGAGCAGATAAACGGCACCGAGAACATGTTGTACATGTCCTCGCAGGCCGCCAGCGACGGTACGCTGACTCTGACGGTCACGTTCAAGCTGGGCACCGATGCCAATCTGGCCCAGCAGCTGGTACAGAACCGCGTCAACCAGGCGTTGCCACGCCTCCCGGAAGTCACCCGCAATCTCGGCGTCACCACCGTCAAGGCATCACCCGATTTCGCGGTGGTGGTACATCTGATCTCGCCGGACAATCGCTACGACACGCTGTATCTGCGCAACTACGCCGTCCTCAACGTCAAGGACCAGCTGTCCAAGATCGAAGGCGTTGGCGCGGTCCAGATGTTCGGTTCGGGCGATTACGCCATGCGGCTGTGGCTCAATCCGCAGAAGATTGCCGAACGCGGCATGACGGCCGACGAAGTCGTGGCGGCGGTGCGCCAGCAGAATGTCCAGGTCGCGGCCGGCGTCATCAATGGCCCGCCCTACAGCCAGAAGGGCATGCTGCAGCTTCCGATCACGGTCGAAGGCCGGCTGTCGGATCCCGAACAATTCGCCCAGATCGTGATCAAGCGTCAGAATGGTGTGATCACGCGGCTAGGCGATGTCGCGCGCACCGAGATCGACGCTTCGCAATATGGCCTGCGCGCGCTGCTGGACAATCAGCAGGCGATCGCGCTGCCGATCTTCCAATCGCCTGGCTCCAACGCACTCCAGATCTCTGACCAGGTTCACGCCAAAATGGCGGAACTGAAAAAGAATTTTCCACAAGGGCTGGACTATCGCATCGTCTATGACCCCACCAGCTTCGTCCGCGACTCCATCACGGCGGTGGTCCATACCTTGCTGGAAGCGGTGCTGCTGGTTGTACTGGTGGTGATCCTGTTTCTCCAGACCTGGCGCGCCTCCATCATTCCGCTGCTGGCGGTGCCGATTTCCATCGTTGGCACGTTTGCGGCGATGCTGGCTTGCGGCTTTTCGATCAACGACCTGTCGCTGTTCGGCCTGGTTCTGGCCATCGGCATCGTGGTGGATGACGCCATCGTGGTGGTGGAGAATGTCGAGCGCAATATCGAATCGGGCCTGAACCCGCGCGACGCCACCTTGAAAGCGATGCGCGAAGTCACCGGCCCGATCATTGCCATCGCGCTGGTGTTGTGCGCCGTATTCGTGCCGATCGCCTTCATCAGCGGCCTGACGGGTGAATTCTATCGCCAGTTCGCGCTGACGATTGCCTTCTCGACCATCATCTCGGCGTTCAATTCACTGACCTTGTCGCCGGCGCTGGCCGCGTTGCTGCTGCGAGGCCATGACGCGCCCAAGGATGCTTTGGCGCGCGGCATGGAAAAAGTGCTGGGGCCGTTCTTTTCTGGCTTCAACCGCCTGTTCCACACCAGCTCGCAGAAATACGGCAAGGGTGTGGGGGGCATCATGATGCGCAAGTCGCGGGCCATGCTGGTCTATGGCGCGTTGCTTGTGGCCACTGTGGTCGGATTCAACGCAGTGCCACCTGGCTTCGTGCCACTGCAAGATAAGATGTACCTCGTCAGCTTCGCCCAACTGCCGCAGGGCGCCACGCTCGACCGCACCGAAGCGGTGATCCGCAAGATGACCGATATCGCCTCCAAGGAGCCTGGCGTCGATCATGCCGTCGCGTTCCCTGGTCTTTCGATCAATGGCTTCATCAACAGCCCGTCCGCCGGCATCGTCTTCGTCACTCTGAAGCCTTTCGACCAGCGCAACTCGAGCAATCTGTCGGGCAATGCGATTGCTCAACGCCTGCAAGCCAAATTCGCCGGCATCAATGACGCGATCATCGCCATCTTCCCACCGCCGCCCGTACAGGGGCTGGGCACCATCGGCGGCTTCAAGCTGGAAGTGGAAGACCGCACCGATCAGGGCGATGCCGTCCTGAACCAGGTCATGGCGCAGATCCAGGCGAAGGCGGCGAAGAACCCGGCCTTGCAGGGCGTCTTCTCTAATTTCAACACCGGCATGCCGCAACTCTTCGCCCATCTGGATCGCACCAAGGCGCAGCAGCTCGGCGTCAATGTCCAGGATGTCTTCGACACCATGCAAACTTATCTGGGGTCGATCTATGTCAACGACTTCAATCGTTTTGGCCGCACTTACCAAGTGATTGCCCAGGCCGACACACCGTTCCGTGCCCGGCCGGACGATATTCTGAGATTGCAGGTGCGCAACGAGAGCGGTGAAATGGTGCCCCTGGGCGCCATGGTGACAGTGAAGGAGATCACCGGTCCCGACAGCGCCAGCCGTTATAACGGCTTCCGTTCCGCCGATCTCAATGGCGGTGCCGCGCCGGGCTATTCCACCGGCCAGGCCCAGGCAGCAATTACTCAGATTCTGGATGAAACCTTGCCCAAGGGGATGCGCTATGAATGGACGGATCTGACCTATCAGCAGATCCTGACCGGCAACACCGCGCTTCTGGTGTTTCCTATCTGCGTACTCTTGGTGTTCCTGGTGCTGGCGGCTCAGTATGAGAGCCTGTTCCTGCCGCTCGCCATCATCCTGATCGTGCCCATGTGCTTGTTGTCGGCAATCACAGGCGTATGGCTGACGGGAGGCGACAACAACATCTTCACCCAGATCGGATTGTTCGTGTTGATCGGCCTGGCCTGCAAGAACGCGATCCTGATCGTCGAGTTTGCGCGCGAACTCGAGATTCAGGGCCGCACGACGGTCGCCGCCGCGATCGAGGCGGCGCGCTTGCGGCTTCGGCCCATCCTGATGACCAGTTTCGCCTTCATCATGGGCGTGGTGCCGTTGGTGATATCATCCGGCGCCGGCGCGGAGATGCGTCACGCCATGGGTGTGGCGGTGTTCTTCGGCATGCTGGGTGTGACCTTCTTCGGCTTGTTCCTGACGCCCGTCTTCTATGTGCTGCTGCGGGAATTGGAGAAGCGCGTCACCGGCACCACCAAGGTGCATCATCACGTGACGGCATAAGGGGGGCGGGCAGGGCGCGCCTCAATTCGTCAAGCCTGATCGTCGCGGTCCCGTTCGGCCTGTTCCTCGCGGTCGCGCCGTTCTTGCTCTTCCACCATGGCCTGATGGGACATTTCTTCCGGGCCCGCGACCGGCGGTTGCGGAACAGGCGGGGATGGAGTGGCTGGCGCCGGAACTTTTGGCGCCCCTTGGATGCCTTTGGGTGGGCCCGGTGTCTGCGCGATGGAAGGGGCAGCGGCGAGCCAAAAGCCCAGGCAAGCCGCACCAATCAGAACTATTTTCATGGGCGACCAGTTTGGCGCCCGCCCGCTGGGGAGGTCAAACTGCGGCGGTGATCGTCCGTCAGGGCAGCTTTCACGCTCTGGACGTGCAACAAGAAATTTACCCCATCATTTTTTCAGAAAATATTTTTGTGGCGGCGTTTGACCTCACCTTTATGGTGTTACGGTCAGGGGCAAAGATGACGGACACGGAAACATGACCGACATCCCGGTTGGTCGGGAGCTTTGGAGCGATCTGCTGCGGCAGATCGTACGCCGCACCCGTAACCGCACCGATGCCGAAGATCTATTACATTCCGCGTACTTACGCCTGGAACGCTATCGCACCCAGAACACGGTCAATGACCCGGCTGCCTTTCTTGTGCGCACTGCCTTTAATATAAGCATCGACAATTACCGCCACGCCAAAATCCAGCAGAATCAGGCTGAAGCGCCTGACGTCGAGGATACGGCCCCCCTTCAAGATGAGGTAGTTGCCGCCCGCGCTCGTCTAGCCAGGGTGAAGGCCGGGTTGAATCAACTAACCCCCCGGACGCGCGAGATATTCCTCATGCACCGGCTTAACAATTTGAAATACCACGAAATTGCGGATCGTCTCGGCATTAGTCAGAGCGCTGTTGAAAAACACATCGCAAAGGCCGTACTTTTCCTGACGGAATGGACCGAAGGCTGGTAGATGACGCAACTTTCTCCTGGCGCCCCTTACGTTAAGGAAGCCGCGATCTGGCTCGCGCGCCTGCGCGCTGACGATCGCTCGCTCGAGGATGAGCGCGCATTTCGTTCTTGGCTGATGGCGGATTCGCGTCATGCCTCGGCCTTCGAAGCCGTCAATGGCATGTGGGACAGCGTCGGTGCGCTGTCGCGCGATATGCGCAACGGCGAAGTCCCGCTCGAACCCCGATTCAGCCGCCGCGCCTTGCTAAGCGGTGGCGTCGGGATGGCGGTTGTCGCCGGCGGTACCTTTGCTTTTGTGCAATCGGCTGCGGCAGAAGTTTACAAGACCGATGTCGGCGAGCAGAAGCATGTCACGCTGAAAGATGGCACCGGCGTTTTCCTGGATACCGACACCAAGTTGGTGGTGGATTTCAACGACAAGAGCCGGAAAGTCGATCTGCGCTACGGTCGCGCGAATTTCCGCGTCGCCCCGGACGCCAGCCGATCTTTTGCTGTCGAAGCTGCACAAAAATTAGTCATTGGCACGCGCTCGACGTTTGATGTGCGCCGTTACGGCGACGATATCTCCGTGTTGCTCATCCATGGGCGTGCGACGGTCAAAAATACCGCGACGGGTATCGACGCCGAGCGTCTGCTTAGCGATGGCGAACGGTTGAGCTTCATTTCTGGGCAGTCGCCGAAGCTCGACAAGCCCAATTTGCTTCCGCTGATTGCGTGGCATACCGGTCAGGCCATTTTTGAAAACTCGCCCCTGACCGACGTCGTGCTGGAGATGAACCGCTACTCCACCATCAAGCTGGAAGTCGATGATACGCGTATCGCTCTCATGAAGGTCAGCGGCGTATATCGTGTCGGCGACAATGCCAATTTTGCGCGCTCGCTCTCACGCCTTCTGCCCGTTGAAATACGTGTGGTTGGTGATCGCATTCAGCTCGTGGGCGATGATGCCCGTATCCTGCAGGGATAGAGAAATCCCGAGGCTACTTGCGCTTTTGAAGAAGGTGGGAGTTCATAACAGCCACCGTTCGGGAGGGGCTGGATGTCGGGCATAGGGGGGATACGTGCAGCGTTTCTCCGCGGCGCGGGCATCCTTGTTCTGACAACGGGCATGGCATGGGCGCAGGGCGCTAGTTTCGCGCTGCCGGCACAGCCGCTTTCTGATTCCCTCAAAGCGGTCGCCCAGCAGACCGGACAGAACATCCTCTTCACACCCCAAGCGGTTGCCGGTCTGATCGCGCCCGAGTTGCGCGGTCAGATGAGCAGCCGCGACGCGGTGACGGTGCTGCTCAAGGGCACCAATCTTGGCGCCGATCCCGACGGCAATGGCGGACTGATCGTTCATGCCCTGGGCAATGCCACACAAACCGATCCGCAACGACCACTGGGAAACCGTCCCGTTGTTGCAGGCAGGAATGGACAGCCGCCGGCGCAAGCAGGTGCATCTGCTCAATCAGGGCCCGCACAAAGCGCGCTGATGCAGCGGCAGGAACTCGATCTTCCCTTGACGGGATTGTTGACAGAGCAAGTCATTGTCAGCGCCTCGCGCATTTCGATCGGCGGCTATCAGCAACCCACGCCGGTCACGGTGATTACCGGGGATCAATTGCGGCGCGACGCGTTCAGCGATATCGGCGATGCGATCCGCCAATTGCCAGCCTTCGGGGCTTCTTCCAGTCCCAACAATACCATCGCCGCCAATTATATCGTCAGCGGAACGCCCGGCATCAATGTCGTCAATCTGCGCAATCTTGGAGTTTTGCGCACGCTGGTCCTGTTCAACGGACAGCGCGTGGTGGCGTCCGCGCTCAGCGGCGGTGTGGATCTTTCGACCATGCCGACCAGTCTGGTGCAGCGTGTCGATGTGGTGACGGGCGGCGCGTCAGCGGCCTGGGGTTCAGATGCCGTCGCGGGCGTGGTCAACGTCATCCTCAACAAAAGATTCGACGGATTTGCCGCGAATATCGAAGGCGGCAATTCCTGGCAGGACGATCATCGCTCCATCAAGGGGGAATTCTCTTACGGAACCGATTTCGATGGCGAGCGTGGCCATCTCATTGGCAGTGTCTCGTACAGCAACAGCCCGGACGCGCTCTTTGTCAGTCAGCGTTCCTGGTACAGGAATGCCAGGCTGGTCAACAATCCTGGTTACACCTCGGGCAACGGGCAGCCGCAATATATCCATGCCAACAATGTCGGCCTGTCGCAGGCGACCCAGGGTGGTTTGATCACAGCAAGCCCCGCCAATGCCTTGGGCGCGAATGCGAATGCGCTGCGGGGCATCCAGTTCGTCGGCCCCAATGGAACGCCGGCGCCGTTCGATTTCGGCAATATTTCTGGTGCCTATTCAAATGGCGGCAGCGGGGAGGGCGCCGAGGGGGATCTCAATCATCTGACCATTCCGATGCGCAGCTTCACGTTTTTCGGCTATGGCAGCTACAGGTTGACCAGCAACGTCATCGCTTCGCTCGAATTGAATTACGGAAAATCCTTTTCCGAGAATAACAGCTTTGCCGCCAACAAATACGGCACCGTCGCCATTTCGCGCGACAATGCCTATCTCGATCCGACAATCGGCGCGCAGATGGATGCTTTGGGAATTAACAGCTTCTCGTTGGGTACGAGCAATCTAAACAATATCAGCAGTACTGGCGCTCATCTGATCAATAACAGTCTGGCGGCGGAGGCGCAGACCCTGGGTATCCCGGTTTCGACCAACAGGCGTCAACTGTTTCGCGGCGTACTAAATTTCGAGGGCAGTCTGAGCGACAGCTGGTCCTGGAACGCCTATTACCAGCACGGCGAGTCACGCGTGCGCACGTTGGTCACCAACAATGTCTACACGCCGAACTATAATCTGGCGATCGATGCGGTGCGGGTATCAGCTGGCAATGTCGGGGCGTCGGGACTGCCGATTGGCTCCATCGCATGCCGTTCGAGCTTGACCAATCCCGCCAATGGCTGTCAGCCGTTGAACCTGTTCGGCTCCGGCGTAGCTTCGGCCGCGGCTATCAACTATATCAACGGCCCAGCGCGCAACGGACATGATTATCAACTGGCGATCCTGAATCAGGATGTCGCGTCGGTGGCGATGCAGGGCAATCTGCCCTGGGCTTTGGGTGCAGGACCTATTTCCGTTGCGTTCGGTGGTGAGTACCGCAAGGAAGGCGGCCGCGTGACGGTCGATCCGCTGGCACAGGCCAAATTGTTTTCTGTGGGAAATTTCTCGGGCTTTGCCGGTCAGTATAATGTCGAGGAAGGGTTTGTCGAAGTCGAAGCCCCCCTGCTCAAGGACAGTATTGTCCAGTCGCTGGAATTTAACACTGCCGGCCGCATCACCAGCTATTCCACCAGCGGTCTGGTCGAGACTTGGAAACTCGGCCTGACCAGCCAGATCGATCAGGACATCCGCGTCCGCACCACCTGGTCATTCGATATCCGTGCGCCGGATCTTCAGGAATTGAATAGCGGTGGTTTTTCTGTGTTGGGCGTGGCGACCGATCCGCGAACCGGCGCCAATGTGCAGATCTATAATCTTTCTCTGGCGAATCCGAATCTCAAACCGGAACAGTCAACCACGGTCTCCGGCGGCCTTGTGCTGACGCCGCATTGGTTCGATGGGCTGAATTTGTCCTTGGATTGGTATTCGATCAGCATCAGCAAGGCGATCGCCACCCTCAGCGCCAACAATGTCGTGGCGCAATGCGCGGCCGGTGTTCAATTGGCCTGCGGGCAGCTTGTCTTTGGCGGCCCCAACGGTGCCTTGTCGCAGATCAACACCCAGCCGATCAACGCCAACCGCCAGGCCGTTTCGGGTCTGGATTTTCAGGGCGACTATCGAACCCCATTTCTGGCGGGAACAGTCGATCTGCATCTGATCGCCAACTACACCGACACGCAGACCCAGACGGCGCAAGGACAGACTGTTTCCTATGCCGGCAGCATTGGGCCGGATTCAGCGGTGCGGGGTGTGCCAAAATTCAAAACAACTTTAGCGGCCACCTATACGCAGAATGCCTGGCAGGGAACGGTTCAGGGCCGCGTCATCGGCGCGGCCAAACTGAACAACACATGGAGTTCCCTCAATGTGGATAACAATAACATACCATCGGTTGCGTACATGGATCTGCGGGGAGCTTATCGCTGGACCGAAAGCGTTCAGCTTTATGCGGCGATAGACAACATCTTCAATACGCCGCCTCCGGTTGTGGCCGGCACGACTTTTTCCACGACGCCTTACGATGTATCGGTTCGGGATGATGTCTATGACGCCATCGGCCGCCAATATCGAATAGGCGTGCGGTTCAGTTTCTAAATTCTTTCTCCGATGTAATGTCGATCCATGATGTGTGGCCCAATCAACACGGCTTCATCTCAATCGAATTCGCATAGCAGATGATCGCTGTGTGGAAGGGTGGGGATTTTCCACGACCGCTCGTCTCTCCCAACAAGATGGCAGCTATCAAAAGCCATCGATCTCAGGAGGGACGATGTCCGGCTTCAAGTTCAAGCATATTCGCGCACATTTTGTATGCAGCGCAGGCATTCTTGCCTTATCTGCAGGCACAGCGCTCGCACAGAGTGCACCGATTTCCGAAACGACGCCGGCCGACCCGACCGCCACCAATGTGGAACAAGTCATCGTTTCCGCCTCCCGTATTTCGATCGCCGGTTACCAGGCACCCACACCGGTGACGGTGGTTGGTTCCGAGCAGATCCAGCGAGATTCCAAGTCCAGCATCGGCGACGTGATCCGCGAACTTCCCGCGGTCGGCAATTCGTCCTCGCCTACCAATGGCGGCGGCGCAGGCAACATCGTGTCGGCCATTACCGGCGTTGACACCGTAAATCTGCGTAACCTGGGCATCACTCGTACACTGGTCCTGTTCGACGGTCAGCGCGTGGTTCAGTCCAACATCACCGGCGGCGCCGACCTTTCGACGGTTCCCGCCTCACTGGTCCAGCGCATTGACGTCGTGACCGGTGGTGCCTCGGCGGCCTGGGGATCTGACGCGGTTGCCGGCGTGGTCAACCTCATCATCAACAAGAATTTCGAAGGTCTCAAGGGCAATATCCAGTTGGGCGACAGCTGGAAGGACGATCTGCGCACTTACAAGGGCGAATTGTCTTATGGCCAGGGCTTCGATGGCGATCGCGGTCATTTCATCGTCAGCGGTCAATATACCGACAGCCCGGACACGATCTTCTCCAGACAGCGTTCTTTCTATAAGGCGCAAGCGCTGGTGAACAACCCGGCCTATAATGGCGGCGCCAATGGTCAGCCCCAGTTTATCCACGCCACCAATGTCGGCCTGTCCCAGGCGACCATCGGCGGACTGATCACGGCCAGCCCAGCTGGCACGGGCGGCGCCAACGTCAATGCGTTCAAAGGCATTCAGTTTGTCGGGTCCGCTGGAACGCCCACGCCGTTCAGTTTCGGCAATGTGTCTGGTCCGCTCTCGAACGGCGGCGATGCGGAACATTACGAAGGCATGCTGAACAACCTGACTGTGGCCTATCACACAGCCACCTTGTTCGGTTACGGCAGCTACAAGATAACGCCGAACATCAAGGCGTCCTTGCAGCTCAACTTTGGCAAGTCATGGTCCGAGAACAATTCGGTTCCAGCCGTTAAGCTGGGCAACCAGACAATCCGTGCGGACAATGCCTATCTCGATCCCACCATCGCCGCGCGCATGACGGCGTTGGGTGTTCCGTCCTTCAGCTTCGGTTCGATCAACACCAACAATCTGACGCCTGCCGATTTCAATAATCTTTCCTTGAAAAAGGAAGCGCAGACGTTCGGCATACCGGTGGCCATCACCCAGCGCCAGCTGATGCGCGGCGTCTTTACGTTGGACGGTTCTCTCGGCGATGACTGGTCGTGGAACGCCTATTACCAGCACGGCAATGTGCGTGTGCATCAGCACGTGTTGAACAACGTTATCAACGCCAATTATACCAACGCGGTCGATGCCGTACGCGTCACAACGGGTAATGTCGGTTCGTCGGGGCTTGCGGTCGGCTCGATCGCCTGCCGTTCGAGCTTGACCAATCCGGCCAATGGCTGCCAGCCCTTGAACGTGTTCGGCGTCGGCGTGGCCTCGCAAGCTGCGATCAACTACGTCACCACCAAGAACGATTTCCAAACCATCGTTCTTAACGAAGACGTGGCGGCCGGTTCGATGCAGGGCGTTCTGCCCTGGTCGTTGCCTGCGGGCCCTGTCGCCGTGTCGTTCGGCGCCGAGTATCGCAAGGAAGGCGGCCGTACCGTCGCTGATCCGGGTGCAGTTCTCGTTCAGTATTCGGTGGGCAACTTCAACAACTTTGCCGGCCAGTACAATGTCGAGGAAGGCTTTCTCGAAGTTGCGGTTCCGATCCTCAAGGATAGCATCGTCCAGAGCCTGAACTTCGACGCGGCTGGCCGTATCACCAGTTATTCCACCTCGGGTCTGGTGGAAACTTACAAGCTGGGTGTGCAGAGCCAGGTCAACGACGATATCCGCCTTCGCACAACTTGGTCCTTGGACATTCGCGCGCCGAACCTGAGCGAATTGTTTAACTCCGGCGTTTCGACCCTCAGCTCGGCGGTGGATCCGCGCGACAACGTCAATAAACCGATCTTCACCCAGGCGTCGGGTAATTCTACCTTGCAGCCGGAAATTGCCACGACTGTGTCGGGCGGCGTCGTGCTGACCCCGCACTGGATCGATGGTCTGTCGATCTCGGCGGACTGGTATTCGATCCTGATCAAGCAGTCGATCTTCACCACGAGCTCGACCCAGGTTCTGGCACTTTGCAACGCCAACGCCGCATCGCCCTACTGCTCCCAGCTGGTCTTCCAAGGTCCGCAACTTGCGGGTTTCCCGGCCGGTACGTTGGCCCTCTCGGCCATCAAGACCTTCCCGGCCAACTCGGCATCTCAGACCGTGTCAGGCCTGGACTTCCAGGCCGACTATGTGATGCCGCTGTTCAACGGCATTCTGAACTGGCATTTGGTCGGCAATTATACCGACGAGCAAACCCAGAATGCGATCGGTATCAATTTCGATTATGCCGGCAGCCTGAGCAACGCCTCGTCGATTACCGGTACGCCGAAATTCAAGACCACGCTGGCTTCGACATACACCGAAGGCGGTTGGTCGGGCACCGTGCAGGGCCGTTTCATCGGCGCTGGCAAGCTGAACAACGCTTGGGGTCCGCTGCAGGTCGACAACAACAGCGTGCCGGCGATCGCCTATCTGGATCTGCGCGGGTCGTATAAATGGAACGACAATCTGCAGTTCTACGCAGCGGTCGACAATGTCATTAATACGCCACCGCCAAACATTCCTTCGACCCAGGCGCAGGGCCAGAATGCCTATTACTTCTCGGCCATTCGCGAAGACATCTATGACGCGATCGGCCGCCAGTACCGCCTCGGCATTCGCTTCAATTACTGATTACTGAAACTCCCCTGAGTACAATCCTTCCCCTGTCTCGAAAGAGACGGGGGATTTTTTATGGCATTTCGATCAGGAGTACGCCGGCAGCGATCAACAACGCGCCGAGTCCCTTCTTCACCAGGTTGCGGGCGGACAAATCCTCGCGCCCCACCTTGGGAAAGAAGAGTGCAAGAAAAATGCCGATGGCAAAGACGAAAAGGGTGGTGGTGGAGGAAATCGCCGATACCAACGCCACAGGCGCCAGCAGGGCGGCATAACGAACGCCCAGTCCCGCGCCCAGGTTGATCAATTCGTTGGTGGCATTGATGCCGGCCACCGCGCCAGGGCTGCGGCGGAACAGGGCGACGAATTGGCGGCGATAGCTGGACCGGCAAAGAAGCGCCAATCCGAACAGGCCTTCGCCCACGAAAGTCCAGAAGGTCGTGGTCCAGAAATCGTCGCGCACGGCGAAGAATTTGAACAGGACCGTGGATAGCGCCAGCACGAAGGTCGCCGCCAGCATCAGAAATGCCAGCCTGGTATTGAAGCGGCGGGCTTTGCTCCCGTCCTGGAAGGACAATCCCAGCGCTCCGCCAACGATCAGGCTGCCGCCCAGCAACTGCATGCCCCCCAACCGCTCATGCAGGAAGAAATATCCCAGCAGGAATGTGAACAAGGTGGAGGCCTGGAACAGCGGCGCCACCACCGAGGCTTCCTCGCTCTGGATGGCGCGCAGATAGAAAAGCATAGCGCCCATATAAAGAATGCCTGATGCCGTCATCACCGCGATGGCGCTGGGTGCGGGTTTGAGGATGGCGGGTTCGATCCACCAGATAACGGGCAACAGCGCCACACCCGTCAGCGCCGTGAACAGCATCAGGACCGCGGTGTCGCTATCGCGGAAATAGCGATCCACCAGATATTTATCGATATGGGTGGAGACCGCCCAACAGACCGGTCCCAGAAAGGCGAGGAGCAACCACATGCCCTTCGAGTCTAGCCCGGTCAGCAGCGACGCCCAACTCAACCGGTCTTGGACGACCGCGACGGCACTTCGATGCGATAGAGTTTGAGCGCCAGCCAGCCTTTCGGCTCGAAGCAAAGTGCATCGGAGCCATCCGTAACGTGCTGGCCCCGGACCAGGGCGCTCATGCCGCAGACCACGCCGTCGTTCCAGCCGATGAAGGTGTATCCTGCCTTGTCCATACAACCCTGGATTGTCTTGAAAGGTTCGCCCGCGCCGGTTCGGGGGGCGTACTTTTCGCAGGCTGTGAGCCGCGCTTTCTGGTCGGAAAAACAGCCCGCCAGAGGCAGCAGGAGCAGCAATGGCAGGAAATGGCGGAAATTAGCCATATTCGCCTCCGTTTCGGGCCGGAATCCTAGCCCAAAGGGGGGTATCGCCAAAGCCCCGGCGTGCAAAAACTTTATATTTTTTGGGCATTTCAGCGCTTGGCGAGGCCCGTCCGGCTATGCCTAAATTTGCCCATGCGCAAGCGCACGACAGACGGGCACGAGATCGAGGAGGTCGGGGGAACACTGCATATCACCCCTGATTGCCTGGAGAATGCCTATGAGTATCTGCGTACCACTTTGCCGTTTCGCCGGATGAATCTTCCGCATGCGGATAATCTTGTTTTCCGCGTGATGGGCGCCCGCGATCGCTTTGGTCATTTCCGCGGCCGCATCAAGACCAAGCCGGAACTCAACGAGATTGGCGTTTCGCTGCGGGTCGTCAAATCCACCGATCTGCTGATGGCGACGATGGCGCATGAGATGATCCATCTCTATCAGCATGAGAATGGCAGCTGCACCCGGGGCTCCCACAATTCGGAGTTCGAACGCATCGCGGTCCGCGTATGCCGCATCCATGGTTTCGACCGGGAAAGCTTTTGAACCGGCCGGATTTCACCGGTGGCGCGACTCATTTTGTGCAATCGCAAATCGCACCTCTGAGTATTTTGTCGCCATGTCGCCTTCTTTATAGGCGGCCAGCCAAAATAAGTATCAGAAGTACGATCAGCACCAAGCCCAATCCGCCGGACGGACCATAGCCCCAGCCCATGCTGTAGGGCCACATCGGCACCGAGCCCAGAACGGCAAGTATCAGAATAATCAACAAAATCAGGCGCAGCATGGAGGGTCCCCGCTGGGTTCTGCATTATCAACAACGCGGGTTTCGGCAATTGGTTCAAGAAATGGGCGCCGCGTCGGAGCGCCGCCTTGTCACGGATCGGCACCCCCGCCAGTCTTGTAGGCAATCGCGGTTGGGATGACTGCGAAACAGGCAAATCAAGGGGCGACCACAGTGATAAACGGATCCGATACCGCGTGGCTGATGACCGCTACGGTGCTGGTGCTGCTGATGACCTTGCCGGCTCTGGCGCTGTTCTATGGCGGCCTAGTCCAGGCCAAGAACATCCTTTCGGTGCTGGTTCAGTGTTGCGCGGTGGCTTGTGTTGCGTCGGTGCTGTGGTTTGTCTGCGGCTACAGCCTTACGTATTCCGGAAACGGCGCCTGGCTGGGCGATCTGTCCGCCGTCTTCCTGCAGAACGGCAACCGCACCATGCTGCATGCCGGGACCAATATTCCCGAAAGCGTCTTTGTGATGTTTCAGATGACCTTCGCGGTCATCACTCCGGCGCTGATCATCGGCGCCTATGTCGAGCGCATCCGCTTCAGCGCGGTGTTGTGGATCTCGGCCCTCTGGCTTCTGATCGTGTATGTGCCGGTGGCGCACTGGGTTTGGGGCGGTGGCTGGTTGGCAAAAGCAGGCGTGATCGATTTCGCCGGCGGCATCGTTGTCCATGTCACAGCCGGTGTTTCTGCTCTGGTGATCGCCTGGACCCTGAAGCCGCGCGTCGATTTTCCCAAATCGGTCCGCCCGCCCCATGCGCCCTGGATGGTGATGGTGGGTGCATCTCTGCTGTGGGTGGGCTGGTTCGGTTTCAACGCGGGCAGCGCGCTCGCGGCCAATGCCGACGCCGGGATGGCGATGCTGACCACCCATCTGTCGGCGGCGACAGCAACCCTGGTGTGGATGGCGATCGAATGGATGTCGTTCGGCAAGCCCAGCCTGGTGGGTGCTGTGACGGGTACTATCGCAGGCCTGGCGACGATTACGCCCGCGGCCGGCAATGTCGGTCCCCTTGGCGCGGTGGTGTTAGGCGCGGCCGCCAGCCTGGTCTGTTATGGTGCGGTGCATGTCGTCAAACGCGTGATGGTGGTGGATGACGCACTCGACGTGCTGGGCGTGCATGGGGTGGGCGGAGCGCTGGGCACCTTGGCGCTGCCCTTCCTGGCAGGTCTGGGCGTCGGCGGCGCGGCGCTGCATCATCCGGTGGGCACACAATTCCTGGTTCAGGCGGAAGGGGTTGTGGCGGTCGCCGTCTGGTCGGCTGTTGCCACCTTCGTCATCACAAAAGTCACCGGCATGATCGTCGGGCTGCGTGTCGATCGCGACCATGAGATTCAAGGCCTGGATTTCTCTTCCCATGGCGAGACGGGCTATCATAGCGGCAGATAGGTAATGTCCTTGGACACGGTCGTTTTTGACAGGGGTTTGGCATGAAGTTGATCGTGGCCATTATCCAGCCGCATCGCCTGGATGCGGTGCGCGAAGCCCTGACGGCTATCGGCGTGGAAGGCATGACGGTTTCGGAGGTTCGCGGTTATGGCCGTCAGAAGGGCCATACCGAAATCTATCGCGGCGCCGAATATACCATCGCCTTCCTGCCGAAATTGAAGCTGGAAGTGGCGCTGCCCTCTGCGCGGGTCGAGGACGCAGTTGCCGCGATCACCAAGGCCGCGCGCACGGGCAAGATCGGTGACGGCAAGATCTTCACGTTGGATCTGGAGTCCGTGTTGCGGGTTCGGACTGGGGAAATTGGGGAATCGGCTTTGTAGGCTGGCTTCATCAAATCGTTGCAAGGCGCGCCTTTAATCCCGGAAATCACTGGGGTGAAAAATGGCCGACGTCGCTGTTTCAACAGAAGCATATCATGGTCGCGGTGCGCCCAAGCTCAATCACAAGACCAGTCCGGTCGGGGCCATCGTCTTCTTCTGCCTTCTGGCGGCGGGTATCGGCTATGGCATTCACGGTCTGTTGGACGATATCGCCAGCGTGCATGAGCCGCTTGCGTTCGGCGTGTTCGCCTTGCTCGGCTTGGCGCTGCTGATCGCGCTCGGCTTTGAATTCGTCAACGGCTTCCACGACACCGCCAATGCTGTGGCAACGGTGATCTACACCCATTCCATGCAACCGATGGTGGCCGTGATCTGGTCTGGCTGCTGGAACTTGCTGGGTGTGCTGGTGTCCACCGGCGCGGTAGCCTACAGCGTCATCACGCTTCTGCCGGTCGAATTGATCCTGCAAGTCGGCAGCGGCGCAGGCTATGCCATGATCTTCGCACTTCTGATCGCGGCGATCGTGTGGAATCTCTCTACTTGGGCGCTCGGCATCCCCAATTCTTCTTCCCATGCGCTGATCGGTTCGATCATGGGCGTGGGTCTTGCGAACCAATTGATGGCGCCGGCCGGTCAAGCCACCTCCGGCGTGGATTGGGGCCAGGCCAGCACTGTGTTCAGCGCGCTTTTCTGGAGCCCGTTGATGGGTTTCGTATGTGCCGCGGCGCTTCTTCTGGTGATGAAGATGATCGTGCGTTCGCCCACGCTCTATGAAGCGCCCAAGACCCAGCAGCCGCCACCGCTGTGGATCCGCAGTCTTCTGATCCTGACCTGCACGGGCGTTTCCTTTGCCCATGGCGGCAATGACGGCCAGAAGGGCATGGGCCTTATCATGCTGATCTTGATCGGCGCTGCGCCGACGGCCTATGCGCTCAACCGCACCATGCCCGCCAGCGAGACGCCGGCCTTCATGACCAGCGCCACCTTTGCCGGCAAAGTGTTCCTGTCGCATGCTGGCAATGCCGGGATGCCGACACCTGACGGGGCCCGCAAGATGGTGGGCGATGCGCTGCGCGACAAATCATTGAACCGGCCGGAAGTCTTCGCCAGCCTGACGGTGCTGTCGGATGACATCGTCACCAATCTCAGGAACTATGGCACGATCAGCCATGTGCCCGCGGCAGCCACGCCCAACTTGCGCAATGAGATGTATCTGGCGGGCGACGCCGTCCGTCTTCTGCCCAAGCAGGGCGCGAAATTCTCCGCCGACGAGACCACGGAACTCAAGAGCTTCAGCACCAGCTTGGAAAAAGGCACACGCTTCATCCCGCTCTGGGTGAAGGTCTGCGTCGCGATCGCGCTGGGTCTCGGCACCATGGTGGGCTGGAAGCGCATCGTCGTGACGGTGGGCGAGAAGATCGGCAAATCCCATCTCACCTACGCCCAGGGCGCTTCCGCCGAATTGGTCGCGGCCTGCACCATTATGGGGGCGCAATATATCGGATTGCCCGTTTCCACCACCCACATCCTGTCGAGCGGCGTGGCCGGCACTATGGCGGCCAATGGCTCGGGTCTCCAATGGAGCACGGTGCGCTCCATCGCTTTGGCCTGGGTCATAACCCTGCCGGCGGCGATGGCCTTGGCGGGCATTCTATACTTCCTGCTGCGCCAGTTCGTCTGAGTTCCAAAAACCCTTCCTGGGGCAATGACCTCTCGGCGATCATGCCGGGAGGTTTTTGTTGCGTCGGAACCCGTCCCGTAACCGGGATCGTTTTGGCGCGAACTCATTGGGGAATTCGACTATGATCGAATGCCCGAAAGGAACCCGCCATGAAATTCGCCCCGTTGCTTGCCGCCACTGCCGTGCTGGCGCTCAGCGCCTCCGCCCGCGCCGAGGATCTCGACAAGAAAATTCCTGCGCCGGCGCTCAATCTGGCCAACACCGCAGCCAGCGAAACCGTCGTCCTGGCGGGGGGCTGCTTCTGGGGCCAGCAGGCCGTGTTCGAACATGTGAAGGGCGTCACCAAGGTCGTTGCGGGCTATTCCGGCGGTGCTCGGGAAACCGCGACCTATCCCCAGGTCACCACGGAAACCACTGGCCATGCCGAGTCGATCCAGATCACATTCGATCCCAAGCTGGTGTCGTTCGGGACATTGCTGCAGATCTATTTCTCGGTCGCGCACGATCCCACCCAACTGAATTTCCAGGGCCCGGACCAGGGCAGCAGCTACCGCTCGGAAATCTTCTTCAGCAGCCCGGCCCAGGAAAAGTCCGCGCGTGCCTATATCGCCCAGCTTGGCGCGGTGCATGTTTTCAGCCAGCCCATCGTCACCAAGGTCGAGGCGCTCAAGGGCTTTTATGCCGCCGAGGGCTATCACCAGGACTATCTGATCCATAACCCGACCCAGCCCTATATCGTGATCAACGATCTGCCCAAGCTGGCGGCGTTGCAGAAGGTCTGGCCGGAGTTTTACCGCCCCGATGCGGTCCGCCTGGCGAGCCGCTAAGCCTTAAAAAGCCTTCATGAACCGCCCGGGCCCGGAATGACGGGCCCGGGGAGGGGTGGAAACGCCGCCGCGACCGTTTCCTTTGCGCAGATGATCTGCTACCTCGTCCCCCGGTTTTAAGGCGCAAATCCGCGAAGGGGCGGTTTTCGCTGGATTTTCCCTAGGCGAGAGTATCCATGACAAATCTGACCCAAAAGCTGGTCATAGGCGCCGTCACCCTGGTCATCGGGCTCGTGCTCGGCTGGGCCGGGCGGGGCGTGACCGGTTACAGCACCGCGACTCAATTCATGACCAGTTTCGAATCCTGGCGCGTGGCCTGCCCGGCCGCGGACCAGAAAGGTGTGAGCTGCGAAATGATCCAGGACGTGGTGGACAATGAAAGCCATCAGGAACTGGTCCGCATCGCCATCGGCAAGCTGCCGGACGGTAAGCCGATCATCGACCTCACCATGCCGCTGGGCGTTTCGCTGGAGCATGATGTCGGCCTGGTGCTGGGCACCGAGCCTGCGCGCACCGTGAAGTACCGCACCTGCCTGGCACAGGGTTGCATCGCGGACTTCCCCATCGACGATAAGCTGCAAGCGTCGCTGAATGCCGGCAAGGATGGCAACATCCTGATTACCGGCCTGACCAGCGAGAAGCCGATCGCGATTCCGCTTTCGCTCAAGGGCTATGGCGCCGCCAAGCGCGTCTATGACAATGGCGAAGCCAAGCGCACTTCCTGGTTCTGGAGAATGTGGTCATGAAGTTTTCGTATCTGTTGAGCGGACTGGCGCTGTTGGCGCTGGGTTCGGGCGCCGCATTGGCGCAGGCACAGGCCCCCGCGGCCCCGCCGGCTCCGCCGGAGGTCAAGCAGATCGGCGACTGGCAGGTCCGCTGCTTCCCGGTTCAAAGCCCGTCTCCCTGCGACATGTTCCAGCAGCAAGGCGATGAGCGCACCAAACAGCGCATCCTGGCGCTTTCGATCGCGTTTGATCCCCTCGCCAACATGCATCTGATCCAGATCGTGGTGCCGCTGGGCGTATCTGTGGGTCCGGGCGTGGTGATCCATTCCGGCACCTATGCCTCGCCGGTGTTGCCCTATCGCCGCTGCGACCGGGCTGGCTGTTATGTCGAACGTCCTCTCGACAGCGCCATCATCGATCAACTCACCCATGCGGGCGACACCGCGATGGTGAAGATCGTCGCCGATGACGGAAAGAAATACGATCTGAAGGTGCCGCTGAACGGCTTCACCGCGGCCCATGATTCCATGGCCGAACAGGCGAAGCAGAAGGCCAAGCCGCTTCCTGCGGCGCCCGCGCCGGCCAAATAGCGGTCGAGTCTCGACATGAAAAAGCCGCCGGTCACCCGGCGGCTTTTTTGTTTGTGCCGTGATGCGTCAGGCTGCCTTGAACGTCATCGCCACGCCGTTCATGCAATAGCGCAGGCCCGTGGGCTTCGGCCCGTCGTCGAAGACATGACCCAGATGTCCACCGCAACTGTGGCAGAGGACTTCGGTGCGGACCATCATCTCGCTGGTATCGGTCCGGTTGATCACGGCGCCGGAAATTGGCTTCCAGAAGCTGGGCCAGCCGGTGCGGCTGTCATATTTGGTGTCGGATGAAAACAGCGCTACGTTGCAGCCGGCGCAGGAATAAGTTCCCTTCTTGGTAAATTCGTCCAGCGGGCTGGAGTAGGGCATTTCAGTCCCCTGGTGTCGCAGCACGTCATAGGACGCGGGGGACAGCATCTTTTTCCATTCGGCATCGCTTTTGGTCACGGGATAGGCTGCAAAGGCAGCCGGACCACCGAGGCAGGCGCCCGCACTTCCCATCATCAGCAAACCCAGAAATTTCCGTCTCTGCATCTGTGTCTCCATCGTGGCAGTCAATTATACGCTAAAAACCAGTTCGCGGATGATGCGGAAAAGTTACGGAACCGCGCTCCCGGCGGCCCGTTACCTCTCTGCTTCCCCAAACGGAGATTACAAGATGGACAAGGACAGGATCGAAGGCGCGGCCAATCAGGCCAAAGGCGCCATCAAGGAAGCCGCCGGCAAGCTCACTGGCGATGCCAAGCTCAAGGCGGAAGGCGCCGCGGACAAGGCTGCCGGAAAAATCCAGAATGCGATCGGCGGCGCCAAGGATGCGCTGCGCGATGCGTCCGGCCAGTAATTTTTAAGCATGACCAAAAAGCCCGGCTTCCGCCTGGAAGCCGGGCTTTTTGCTGCCCGTCCAGACGGTCTTGCCGCACTGTCTTGCTGCTCCAGGCCGCGATATAAGAAATCCGCACCGCGAGGAATTCCCCATGATCGCCTTTCTGAGATGGCTCCGCTCGATCATGGCGGCGGTGCTGAACGGCATCGCCAAATTCGCGTTTCTGCTGATCCTGATTTTCGTGGTGTTGCTGGTGATCGGGCTAGCGCAAGGCGATGGTCTGCCCAAAAACACCGTTCTGACTTTGGACCTTCGCCAAGCCGTGGCGGATTCCGCCGTATCCAGCCTTTCGCTGGGTGGGCAGCAACAGACCGTGATGAATCTGGTTTTCGCACTCGACAACGCGTCGCGCGACGGTCGCATCAAGGGCGTGGTCATGCGTTTGGGCAACGGTGCTCTGTCGCTGGCTGAAGCAGAAGAAATATCCGGTGCACTGCATCGGTTCCGCGATCACAAGAAATTCGTCATCGCCCAGGCGACTGGGTTTCTAACATCCGGTCTGGGTGACTATGTCGCCGCTGTTGCCGCCGACGAGATCTGGGTTCAGCCCCGCAGCGACTTCAAGGTCTCCGGCGGCGCGGTCGGCGGTCTTTTTGTGCGGGGATTACTCGACAAGATCCAAGCCGAGCCGCAAATGGCCAAGCGCGCTGAGTATAAAAGTGCCGCCGACATGTACATGGAAAAATCCATGACCGATGCGGACAAGGAGCAGCTGGAACAGGTGACAAAATCTTGGAGCGACGCGGCGGTGGCGCAGGTAGCGGCCGACCGCCGTCTGGATCCTGCAAAGGTGCGCGCAGCGTTCGACGAGAGCCCGCAATTCGCCGAGGATGCGAAAGCCAAAGGCCTGGTGGACCGCATCGGTTATGACGACGACGCGCTGGGCGCGGCCTTGGGCCGGGCGGGCAATGGCGCCAAGCCTTTTAAAATCACCGATTACATCAAGGCCCAGGATTTCAACACGGCGTATGGCGCCAATCTTGCGGTGATCGAAGCGGCCGGCGAAATCGTGGACGGCACCGCCAAGGGCGACATCTTCAGCACCGGTGCCGGCATCGCCAGCGACGATCTGTCGGAAGCGATCCGCCAGGCCGCGCGTGAACCCGGCATCAAGGCGATCGTGCTTCGGGTGGATTCGCCCGGCGGCTCGGTCACAGCGTCGGATCAGATCCTGGATGCGGTGAAGAAAGCGCAGGCCAAGGGCAAGCCGGTGGTGGTGAGCATGGGCGGCTTGGGAGCGTCCGGCGGCTATTACATCTCGGCCAGCGCCAACAAGATCGTGGCCCAGCCTGGCACGTTGACGGGTTCGATCGGCGTGCTGACCGGCAAGGTTGCGATCGGCAAGTCGCTCAATCTGGCGGGCGTGGAATTGAACGAGGTCGCCTCGGGCAAGAACACCATGATGGATTCGACGATCCAGCCTTACACGCCCGAACAATGGGCTTTGCTGAACCATCAAGCGGACGTCATTTATGATGACTTCCTCCACAAGGTGGCGGCGGGCCGTAAACTTCCTTTCGAGCAGGTTCAGGCAGCGGCCAAGGGCAGGGTCTGGACAGGTGCCGACGCCCGGTCGCGCGGACTGGTGGATGGGCTTGGCGGGTTCTGGACGGCGGCGGGCATGGCCGCCCAGCTGGGCGGGATGTCGCAGGACCAGATCGCGATCAAGATCTATCCGCGGCGCCGGGGATTGGTGGAAAGCCTGGGCAATCTGATGGGGCAAAGCCGGGCCAGCATGAAGGCTCTGGAGGGACTGCAAACCCTGATGGCGCTGCCGGGCGTCCAGGGCTTAGTGGGAGCGTTGGCCGAGGCTCCCCGTGGGCGGGTGGAACTTCGGGCCACAAACCTTCCCAGGCAACTTCCCTAGCGGCAGGATAAATACTTTCTGTCCCGGGACTTAGGACATATAATTTCGTTGAGATTCGTGGGGTGGCGCCCATTTGCCAAACCTGCGAAATTGTGACGATTGCGTTCTAGGCGGGGGCGCCAGGGCGCCCCGAGATATTGTTGGAGATCTGTCATTCCCGCACCGGCAAAATCGCAAAACGAGGCCATGCCCGTTCGTGACATGAGTTTTGAGGCCGCCTTGAAGGAGCTCGAAACCATCGTCGCGCGCCTGGAGCAGGGCGAGGTCGATCTGGAAGATTCTATCGCGCTGTATGAGCGCGGGCAGGCTTTGAAAGGCCATTGCGAAGCCAAACTTAAATCGGCAGAAAGCCGCCTGGAAAAAATCGTCCAGGGCGCCAGCGGGCCAGCCATCGGCGAAAGGCTGGATGTGGCATGAGCTTGATTTACGTCGTCATAAATTCGATTTGTCATGATCGCGCATCCGTCGGGCGAGGCGCGCGGTCCATCATCTGCCCTTATTCGGTTGCGCCATGAGCTTACCCACCAAGACACCGCTTCTCGATCAGGTCGATATTCCGGCCGATCTGCGCAAGCTGCCGAAAAGCTCGCTGCGCCAGTTTGCCGATGAATTGCGCAATGACCTGATCGATATCGTGTCGGTTACGGGCGGTCATTTCGGCGCCGGTCTGGGCGTGGTCGAACTCACCGTGGCGCTCCATTATGTTTTCAACACGCCTGCGGATCGGCTGATCTGGGACGTGGGCCACCAGGCCTATCCCCACAAGATCATCACCGGCCGGCGCGCACGCATGCGCAGCCTGCGCCAGGGTGGCGGTCTGTCCGGCTTCACCAAGCGGATGGAAAGCGAATATGATCCGTTCGGCGCGGCGCATTCCTCGACATCGATTTCGGCCGGCCTGGGCATGGCGGCAGCGCGCGACCTCAAGGGCGAACACAATAATGTCATCTCGGTGATCGGCGACGGGTCGATGAGCGCGGGCATGGCCTATGAGGCGATGAACAATGCCGGCGCCAACCGCAACCGGCTGATCGTCATCCTCAACGACAATGACATGTCGATCGCGCCGCCGGTGGGCGCGATGAGCGCCTATCTGGCGCGGCTGGTGTCGAGCCGCCCCTATACGGGCTTCCGCAATTTCGGCAAGCGGCTGGCCAAAAAGCTGCTGCCCAAATTCCTCTTCACCATGGCGCGCCGGACCGAGGAATATGCTCGCGGCATGGCGATGGGCGGCACCCTGTTCGAGGAGATGGGCTTCTTCTATGTCGGCCCGATCGACGGCCACAATCTGGATCATCTGATTCCGATCCTGGAGAATGTGCGCGACACCATGAAGGGCCCCGTGCTGGTTCACGTCGTGACCAAGAAAGGCCATGGCTATGCTCCGGCCGAAGCCAGCGCCGACAAATATCATGCCGTGTCGAAATTCACTGTCCTTACCGGCGAGCAGAAAAAGACGGTCGCCAAGGCGCCCACCTTCCAGAAAGTGTTCGGCGAAAGCCTGATCGCGGAAGCCAAGAAGGACAGCCGCATCGTGGCGATCACGGCGGCGATGCCGTCGGGTACCGGCGTGGATCTTTTCGAGGCGGCGTTCCCGGAACGCAGCTTCGATGTCGGTATTGCCGAGCAGCATGGTGTCACCTTTGCTGCTGGTCTTGCCGCTGAAGGCATGAAACCTTTCTGCGCCATCTATTCGACCTTCCTGCAGCGCGCCTATGACCAGGTGGTGCATGACGTGGCGATCCAGTCGCTGCCCGTGCGCTTCGCCATGGACCGCGCTGGCCTGGTGGGCGCGGACGGCGCCACCCATGCGGGTTCCTTCGACATCGCCTATCTCGCCACCTTGCCCAATTTCGTCGTCATGGCGGCGGCGGACGAGGCGGAGCTGACTCACATGGTCGCCACCGCCGTGCAGATCAACGACCGGCCCAGCGCCATCCGCTATCCGCGCGGCGAGGGCACCGGCATCGCCCGTCCCGCGGAAGGCATCCCGCTTCCTATCGGCAAAGGCCGCATGATCCGCGAAGGTACGTCCATCGCCATCCTGTCGTTCGGCGCACGGTTGCCCGAAGTTCTGGCGGCGGCGGAAAAATTGTCCGCCTATGGCCTGTCGCCCACCATCGCCGACGCGCGCTTCGCCAAGCCGCTGGATGTCGAACTGATCACCAAGCTGGCGCGCGAGCACGAAGTCCTCATCACCATCGAGGAAGGTGCCGTGGGCGGCTTCGGCAGCCATGTGATGCAGGTCCTGGCCTGGGAAGGCTTGCTCGACAGGGGGCTCAAGATACGCCCCATGACTTTGCCAGACGTCTTCCAAGACCAGGACACGCCGGAGCGCCAATACGCCCAGGCGGGCCTGGATGCCGATGGCATCGTGAAGGTTGCTCTGTCGGCGCTGGGGCGTTCCAACGAGGTGCCGGCAGCCGTGGGCAAGATCGCCTAAGGCGCGGTTCTTTTCGTCCCTGGCGTTGTCGCACGTGCTCACGGGCTTGCGCCCGCTCCGCGCGATGCTCCTAGGCAGGAACGAAAATTCCTCGCGCCTCAAAAGTGGTATTCATGCGCGCCGACGTATTTCTGGTCGAGAACGGGTTTGCCAAGAGCCGCAGCGAGGCGCAGGCCGCTATCCGCGAAGGCCTTGTGCGCGTGGATGGTGCCGTCGTGGGCAAGCCATCGCAGACCGTACAGGCGAGCGCCGCAATCGAATATGAGAAGCCGCATCCATTCGTCTCGCGGGGCGGGGTCAAGCTGACTGCCGCGCTGGATCATTTCGGCCTCTCGCCTGAGGCGCGCGTCTGCCTCGATCTGGGCGCGTCCACCGGCGGCTTCACGCAGGTTCTGCTCCAGCGCGGCGCGACCCGGGTCTATGCGATGGATGTGGGGCACGGCCAGATGGAGGCCGGATTGGCGCAAGATCCGCGCATCATCGTGCGCGACGGGTTCAACGCCCGTGATCTGGCCCCGGCGGATCTGCCGGAATCGATCACTGCGATCACCGCCGACCTCAGTTTCATTAGTTTAAAACTGGCGCTGCCGCCCGCTTTGTTCTTAGCGTCGAAAAGCGCCTGGGCCGTCTTGCTGGTCAAGCCGCAATTCGAGGTCGGGCGGGGCGCCGTCGGCAAGGGCGGCATTGTGCGGGACAAGGCAGCGCGCGAGACCGTAATGACCAGCATTGTCGAATTCATCGCGGCGCAAGCCGGATGGCGCGCGCTCGGTCATATCGAGAGCCCGATCGAAGGCGGTGATGGTAATATCGAATATCTGCTGGCGGCGTTGAAGACATGACGATCTGCATTCATTTTGGCGTCTGCGGCGGCTGTACCCTGCAAAATCTTTCCCCTGAAGCGTATCGCGCCCGCAAGCGGGACAGTGTCGTTGCGGCGTTAACGCGTGCCGGGCTCACAGATGTTGTGGTGGAAGAGCCATCGCTGGTGCCGGAGAAAACGCGCCGCCGCGCTGTCTTCAAATTCGGCAAGCAGAAGGGAGAGGTCATCGCCGGCTTCCATGCGGCCCGCAGCCACGAGATTGTGGACATGCAGGAGTGCCTGGTGTTGACGCCCGCCTTGCTGGCATTGACCGGCGATCTTCGTCGCGTACTGACCCCCATTCTGTCCGATGGCGAGAAAGGCGAGGTCCATGCCACCGAAACCGATACGGGCCTCGATCTGGCGTTCCATTCGCCGCGCAAGTTGAGTTCCGCTTTGACGGCGTCCATCGCCCAGGCGTTCTCGGGACAGAATATCGCGCGCATCCTCTTCAACGGCGAAATGCTGTTCGAGCAGGCCGTCCCGCGGGTCGCCTTCGACGGAATTACCGTGGCGGTGCCGCAGCATGCCTTTCTGCAATCCACCCGGGCAGGCGAGATGGCATTGACGGCGCGCGTGCTGGCCCTCACCGACTGCGCCAAGACCATCGCCGATCTGTTTTCCGGTCTGGGGACTTTTACTTTGCCGCTGGCCCGGCGGGCAAAGGTTCATGCCGTGGAACAGGAGCTGGAGGCTTTGGCCGTGCTGGCTGAAGCCGCGCGCAAGGCCAAGGGTCTCAAGCCCGTCACCACCGAGCGGCGCGACCTGTTCAAAACGCCCCTGACGCCGTTGGAACTGAATCGCTTCGACACCGTGATCCTAGATCCGCCACGCGCGGGCGCGGAAGCCCAGGCGAAGGCGCTGGCCGCTTCAAAGGTCCGGCGTATTGTCTATGTGTCCTGCGACGCAGCTAGCTTCGCACGCGACGCCGCCATTCTTGTCAAAGCTGGATTTCGCATCGGACCGGTGACGCCGGTGGATCAGTTTTTATATTCCGATCACATCGAA
>JBEPVO010000019.1:0-28951 GCA_041690975.1 Alphaproteobacteria bacterium | reverse complement strand
GACCTAACCGTTATGAGCGGTCAGCTCTAACCAACTGAGCTACAGGCCCTTCCCGCATCGGGGTATAACAGGCGGGACGAAATCATCAATTGCCCTAGTTCCGCCCCGCTGCGCTGCCATCATCCGGCTGATTTCGAAGGAGATTCCCATGCGATTTCGATTCTGGACGGTGCTGGCCCTGGTCCTTTGCACGCCCCAGCTGGCGGCGGCACAGGCCGCCCCGCCGCCCCGCGTCATCTCTATGAGCGGCCATGGCGAGGCCCGCGCCGTCCCCGACACCGCGATGCTGTCGGCGGGGGTGAGCGCGCAGGCGCCGACCGCCGCGGCCGCGCTGGCCGCCAACACCGCTCGCATGCAGTCCGTGCTGGCGTCGTTGAAGAAGCAAGGCATTCCGGACAAGGACATACAGACCTCGAATTTCTCGATCTCGCCGCAATATGCCAACGGCAATGGCGAGGCGCCGCGCGTCACCGGCTATCAGGCGAACAACCAGGTCGAGGTGCGGCTTGAAGATGTGAGAAAACTGGGCGTCACCCTGGATGCCCTGGTGAGCGCGGGCGCCAACCAGATGAATGGCGTCAACTTCTCCATTCGCAACGACACGGCGCTTCTGGCGCAGGCGCGTGCAGCGGCAGTGGCGGAAGCCCGCCTCAAGGCCGAGACATTTGCGAAAGCAGCCAACGTAAGCCTGGGTTCGATCCTGTCCATCGGTGAAGCCGGTAATGAAGGGCCCCGCCCGATGTACGCCGCCGCGCCAATGATGCTGCGCGACAAGGCCGTACCGGTGGCGCTGGGCGAGCAAAGCGTCAACGCCGATATCACCATCGTCTGGGAGATCAAGTGAATCCATTGCTGGGAGACTGGGCCGGGCCGCTCGGCACGCCGCCGCTGGACCGCATTAGGCCAGAGCATTTCGCGCCGGCCTATGCCCAGGCGCTTTCCGATCATGATGCGGAGATAACACGCATCGCCGGCGATGCGTCGCCGCCCGATTTCGCCAATACCATTGTCGCCCTGGAACGAAGTGGCAAGTTGCTGGCCCGGGTGGATGCAATCTTTTCCGCCTTGACCGGCTCGGCCACCAATGAGGCCCTGCAGGCGATCGAGCTGGAAATGGCGCCGCGCTTGTCGGCGCATTGGAACGCGGTTTATCTGAATGCCGCACTGTTCGCCCGGCTCGATGCCGTCTGGCACCAGCGCGCGGACCTTCATCTGGATTCGGAATCACTGAAGGTGCTGGAGCGCCTGCATCTGGATTTCGTGCGTGCCGGTGCCCGTCTTTCGCCGCAAGCGCGGACACGCATGGATGCGATCAATCAACGCCTGGCAACGCTTTCCACTGAATTTTCCCAGAATGTCCTGGCGGACGAGGACGATTTTGTCGAAGCGCTCAGCGAGGCGCAGGTCGCGGGCGTGCCTGCGTCGTTGCGCGAAGCCTTGGCGGCCACCGCAAAAGAGCGCGGCATCGACGCGCCCTATGCTGTTACCCTGTCGCGCTCCAGCATCGAGCCCTTCCTTCAATCCGCGAGCAATCGCGATCTACGCGAGAAACTGTTCCGGGCCTGGGTCCGGCGCGGCCACAATCCAGGAGCACACGACAACAGCGCGGTGATGGCCGAAACGCTTTCCTTGCGGGCGGAAAAAGCGCGGCTGCTGGGCTATGAAACCTATGCCGCCTACAAATTGGCCGACAGCATGGCGGGCACGCCTGCGCGCGCGCGCGCCTTGCTGGACAAGGTCTGGGCCCCTGCCCGCAAACGCGCGCTTCAGGAACGGGACGCATTGCAGGCATTGGTGGCGGAAGAAGGCGGCAATTTCGCACTGGCGCCATGGGACTGGCGCTATTACGCCGAGAAGTTTCGCCAGCGCTGTTACGATTTCGACGATGACGCGCTGAAACCCTATCTGAGCTTGGACAATATGATCGCGGCGGCTTTCGACACCGCTGCGAAATTGTTTGGGTTGGTGTTCCAGCCGCGTTCCGATATCGCGGTCTATCACCCCGATGTGCGGGTCTGGGACGTGACGCGCGACGGCAAGACCATCGGGCTGTTCTATGGCGATTATTTCGCACGAGCCGGTAAGCAAGGCGGCGCCTGGATGTCTTCATTGCGCGACCAGCAGAGTCTGGACGGTGACGTGTTGCCGCTGATCACCAACAATTGCAATTTCATCAAGGGCGATCCCGCACTGATTTCGTTCGACGACGCGCGCACCGTGTTTCACGAATTCGGTCATGCCCTGCACGGATTGCTGTCGCAGGTTCGCTACCCGCGCCTGTCCGGCACCAATGTGGCGCGCGACTTTGTCGAACTGCCATCGCAATTGTTCGAGCATTGGCTGGAAGAGCCGCAGGTCCTTTCCCGCTTCGCGCGTCACTACCAGACCGGCGCGTCCATGCCGGCGGCGTTGATGGACAAGCTCAATGCGGCGCGCCATTTCAATCAGGGCTTCCAGACCGTGGAGTTTCTGGCATCCGCATTTACGGACATGGATTTCCACAGTCAGCGTTTGGAGAATTATGATCCCGTGGCACTGGAGGCCGCATCTCTGGCCGCCATCGGCATGCCGGACAGCATAGTTCCACGCCACGCGGCCCAGCATTTCGGCCATATTTTCGCGGGCGAAGGCTATAGCGCGGGCTATTATTCATATCTGTGGTCGGAGGTGCTGGACGCCGACGGCTTTGAAGCTTTTACCGAAGCCAAGGATCCTTTCGCGCCCGCACTTGCAAAGAAACTACATCAGCATATCTATTCAGCCGGTGGGACGCGGGATTTCACAGAAGCCTACCGTAGTTTTCGTGGCCGCGATCCAGAGATAGAGGCCCTGCTCAAAGGCCGGGGATTGGAGACAAACTGATGCGCAAACTTTCCGCCGTGATTTTCGCCGCTGCTGCCTTGACGGGATTCTCCGGCATCGCGTCTGCCGCGCCCGCTCCGAAATTGCCCTACACCTCGATGGCAGAGCTGCCGATCGTCAGCATGCAGGTCTATGACGAAAAGGCGAATGCCGATCAGGTGGTGGATGCGGCGATGGCCAAAGCCAAAAAGAGCAAGAAGCTTCTTCTGATCGACATGGGCGGCAACTGGTGCCCCGACTGCGTGGTGCTGCACAATCTGATGCTGGTGCCGACGATGCAGAAATTCATGGACGCCCATTATGAAGTGGCGATGGTCGATGTCGGCAAGTTCGACCGCAATCCCCAGATCGGCGCCCGCTATGGCTACAACACGCGCCTCAAGGGCGTGCCTACCATCTTGGTGGTCGATCCGGCCACCAACAAAGTGATCAACGGCGATCGCGTATTCGCCCTATCGAATGCCGGCCACCAGACGCCGCAGGATCTGGCCGATTACCTCGCCCATTGGACCGATCCCAATCCGGGCTGAATTTTATAAATGAAAACGAAAAGCCGCGGGCCAAAACCCGCGGCTTTTTCTTTGGCATAATCTCATCGGATCAGCGTGAGGCCACCTGGCGCGCCGCCATGCCGGGCTCCAACATGTGGTCGATCACATGCATCACGCCATTCTTGTCATAGACATCATAGATGGCGATGTCGGCAGTAGCGCCATTCTCGTCCATCAGGATCACATTGGTGGGACCGTTCATGCGCGCCACCAACACACCGCCTTCGACCGTACGTAGCTTGGCCTGGCCGCCGCCTTCGCTGATCACACGCAGCAACGCCTGGGAATCATAGCGTCCCGGTACCACCAGATATCCCATCATACGGGCGAGCTGCGTCTTGTCCTGCTCCAAAGCCCGGGCCGAAAGCGTGGACAGCGCCGCATTGGTGGGCGCGAAGACCGTGAACTGACCGCTGCTCTTCAAGGCATCGGCAATTCCGGATTCCCGCAGCGCTGCCACCAGAGTGGTGTGTTCGGGAGAGGCCGCAATATTTTCCAGCAAATTGCGGTTCGGCAGCATCGCCTGCCCCGCGATCATCGGGTTCATCACCCCGCCAACGGAATCCACGATAGGATTTGGCTGTTCGAGCGGGAAAATAGCCTGGTTCGAAACCGCGCCCAGCGCTCCGCCGATCACCATCGCGGCCCCACCGGCAAATCCTGCAATCATCATCCGCTTCATGGGAAACCCCATTTCGACCTGTCGTATGAAACGGACAGGCGGGAACGGCGTTCCGCATCGGGCACGGAAATTGTGATGGAAAGATCAGCTTTCCAATGCTTCCCGCTTCATCTCGAGCGCTAGCCAAAGCTCCTCATTGGCGTCACGGGACACTTCGATTTCCGCCAGGTGCCCGGAAAGTTTGGTAAATTTGGCGGCGTCATTGGCATAAAGCCGGGGATCGGAAAGTTCCGCCTGCAGCGCCGCGATCTGCTTGTTCTGGGTTTCGATCTGGTCCGGCAGGGTCTTGAGCGCGTGCTGGTCGGAAAAAGACAGCTTGGCGACCGCCTCGCGGGCCGGGCGGAATTTGGCCGGTGCGCCTTTTTTGTCCTCATTTTTCGCGGACGGCTTGGTGACGCCCTGCCCCCGCTGCGCCACCATGTCGGAATAGCCGCCGGCATAAACAGAAAAACGGCCATCGCCTTCCGACATCACGATCATGGACGTCACCCGATCCAGAAAGTCGCGGTCATGGCTCACCACCAATGCCGTGCCCGGATAATCACCCACCACTTCTTCCAGCAAATCGAGCGTTTCCAGATCCAGATCGTTGGTGGGTTCGTCCAGCACCAGGAAATTCGACGGGATGGCGAATAGCTTGGCGAGCAACAGCCGTGCCCGCTCGCCGCCCGACAACACTTTGACCGGTGTGCGCGCTTGGGCCGGTGTGAACAGGAAATCCTGCATATAGCTCATCACATGACGCGGCTTGCCGCCGACAAAGACCGTGTCGCTGCCGCCGCCGGTCAGCGCATTGGCGAGATTGTCTTCGGGATGCAGCGCCGCGCGGTTCTGGTCCAGCTTGGCCATTTCCAGTCCGGTGCCCAGCTTCACATTGCCGGAATCGGGCTGAAGCTCGCCAGTCAGCAGTTTGATCAAGGTGGTCTTGCCCGCACCATTGGGACCGACAATGCCGATGCGGTCGCCGCGATGGATGCGCAAGGTGAAGTCGCGGATCACTTGTTTGTCGCCGAAGCTTTTGGCGACACCTTTGGCGTCGATCACTTTGGTGCCGGAGGTACTGCCTTCCAGCGCCTCCATCTTCACCGTGCCCATGCTTTTCAGTTCTTCGCGGCGGCCTTTGCGCAGTCCGTTCAGTCGCGCCAACCGGCCCTGGTTGCGCTTGCGCCGCCCGCTGCGGCCGTGTGCCAGCCAGTCCAATTCATTGACGATCTTGCGGTCGCGCTTATGACGCTCGATCTCTTCTTGTTCCAGCACGCTGTCGCGCCAATTCTCGAATGCACCGAATCCCTGGTCCAGCCGTTTGGTCTGGCCCCTATCCAGCCACACCACCGCACGCGACAGGTTCTCCAGGAAGCGCCGGTCATGGCTGATCAGCACCAGCGCTCCGCGCATCGATTTGAGTTCGCTTTCCAACCATTCGATGGCGGGCAGGTCCAGGTGATTGGTGGGCTCGTCCAGCAGCAGAATGTCGGGGCGCGGCGCCAACACCCGCGCCAGCGCGGCGCGGCGCGCTTCACCGCCGGACAAAGTCGCTGGCGTCTCCTGGCCGGTCAGCCCCAGATGACCCAGCAAGTAAAAAGCACGATTGGGATCGTCGCCTGGCTGCAGCCCCGCCTCGACATAATCATGGGTGGTGGCATAGCCGCTGAGATTGGGTTCCTGCGGCAGATAGCGAATGGTGGCGCCCGGCTGAGCGAATTGTTCGCCGCTGTCGGCGTCGATCATGCCGGCCGCGATCTTGAGCAAAGTTGACTTGCCCGAGCCGTTGCGGCCGACCAGACACAGCCGCTCGCCTTCGCCCACGCTCAGTTCCGCGCCGTCGAGCAGGACGGTGTTTCCAAAGCGGATATGGATGTCTTTGAGAGAAAGCAGCGGCGCCATGCGGCGCTTGTCTTACGCCCGGGCCCCGCGATCAAGCTTAAAGATGTTGCTTTATGGCGGGGCGTGGGTCGCAGCCAGATAATCGACGATCAAGGCGGCATCGGCGTCGGTGATCGGGGCTTTATAGACATTACGCATTTTGGTGACCTCCGCCGCCCAGGTGGCACGCGGCAGCAGGGGTTGGTCGAGCACCATGTCGGCGGAATGACAGGCCAGGCAGTTCTGCGTCACGACTTTAACATTGGGCCCGTCCGGAAAAATCGCCGCATCGGGCGGCAGTTCGATCGCCTGAGATTTGAAAACCGGCCCCGGCGCCGCCATGGCGGACGTTGCCAGCATCAGCACGCCTGCCACGATTGCTGCGATCCCGCGCATCTCAGATCACCGTCACGGGCAGGCGCTCGATCACATTGCGCATGAAGCCAGAAGCGTTCCAGTTGGCCGCATCAGGCTGCACCTCGCCCTTGGTGTTGGTGCAACGGGCCGCGAGCACGGCGTTGCCGGAATCGGACATCGGCATTCTCGTGGTCCATTGCCGGAAGCTGTAAGGCCCTTCATCGCGGCCCAATTTGGCGTCGATCCAGGTCTGACCGCCATCCGCTGAGACTTCTACCTTGGCCACGCCGCAATCCCCACCCATCGCCAAGCCGCGTATCGTCGTCGCGGAACGCGCCTTCAATTTTGCCCCGGCGCCGAGATTGGTGATGAAGGAGCGCGGCACCATGCGGTTGATCGGCACCATTGTCACACCCGCCTGACCTGGCTTGATGTCGGCACGCGGCGTGTCGGGAATGAGATACGCCGTCTTCATCCAGTAATTATCGTCGGGCGCATCCAGCAGCTCGATATCGCTCAGCATCTTCATCCAATAGGTCGAGTACCAACCCGGCACCACCAGGCGGATGGGATAGCCGTTGAGCAACGGCAGCGGCTTGCCGTTCATGGCATAGGCGATGATTACTTCCGGCTGGCGGGCACGGTCGATGTTCAGCGATTTCTTGAATGACGGCCCCTCGCTGACCGACGGTTGATCCAGGCCGCTGAACCGCGCCGCCACGGCACCGGATTTCACGCCTGCCTTGTCCAGCACATCGCGCAACCGCACGCCGGACCAGCGGGCATTGCCCATGCCGCCATTGCCCCATTGCGCACCCGCGACACGCGGCTCAAAAAAGCCGCGCGAATTGCCCGAGCATTGATTGACGGCGGCGATCTCGACGCGCTCGAATTGCGCAAGTTCGGAAAGCGACAGCGATAATTCGCGCTCCACCTGCCCGTGCACCTTTAGCCGGAAAGAGACGGGATCGATTTCGGTCGGGATCATCGACCAGTGCCAACGCACGAAGAATTTTTCGTTGGGCGTGAAGACGCCGGAATCGAAATCCGTGAAGGGCGTTTCCAGCAGCGGCGGTCGACTGCGCTGTAACACCATGCTTCCCTTTTGCGGGAAGTCTTTCGCCAGCGGCCGCGCGCCATTGCCGCCAGGAAATGCAAAATCGGGACCAGGTGCGGCGAGTGCGGGTGCGGAGGCCAATGCCAGCATGCTGCCGGCTTGTGCGAGCAGGGCGCGGCGGCTGGGTGCGGACATTTTCGACTCTCCCGCTTGGTGTTTGCGCACGCTAACACGGGCCAAAGCGGATGCCGTTATGCATATGGGAATATCACGAAAAGCGGGATTTTCCTTGTGATACTTGGCTTAAATTTTTCGCCTGGGGCTGTAACCCGAACCCAACTTGAAAAAGCAAAACCAGGCCTTCAATGTCCCGTGCATGACAAACAAAATCGCCCCCTCCCGCCGCAAATTCCTCACCACCGCACTGGCCGGCGCAGCCGCCGCCACCGCCGTGCCGCTGTCCGTCAAAGCCGACGAATACATCACCCCGTCGATGACGACACCGGGCAAGGCTTTCACGCCTTACGGCATGCCGTCCGGCCATGAAGAGGTGAAGCGCCTGCTGCGTCCGCCGGGAATTTCGCCCGGCAGCGGCGGTTCGCAGTCCCCGATCGAAAGCCTGGAAGGCATGATCACGCCCAGCGGTCTGCATTTCGAGCGTCATCACAATGGCATTCCCGACCTCGATCCCAAGACCCACAAATTCCTCCTGCACGGCCTGGTAAACAAGCCGTTGGAATTTTCCATCGCGACCCTGGACCGTTATCCGCGCGTCAGCCGGATGCATTTCGTGGAATGCGGCGGCAACAGCGGCGCCAATGCCGGTTCTCCCACGCCGCCACCATTGTCGGCGGGCGGCATCCACGGCCTGGTGTCGTGCAGCGAATGGACCGGCGTGAAGCTGGGCATGCTGCTGGACGAAGCCGGCGTGAAACCGGAAGGCAAATGGATATTGGCGGAAAGCGCTGACGCAGCCGGCATGTCGCGCTCCGTCCCGCTGCAGGAAGCCCATGAACAGGGCATCCTGGCACTGTTTCAGAATGGCGAGCGGCTGCGTCCCGAACAGGGTTATCCGCTGCGCCTGCTGATGCCGGGCTGGGAAGGCAATCTCAATGTCAAATGGCTGCACCGCATCAAAGTGACCGCGGGCCCGACCATGGCCAAGGACGAGACTTCCAAATATTCGCAGTCCCTGAAGAATGGCAAAGCCAACCAGTTCAACTTCATTCAGCCGGTCAAGTCGGTGATCACGCGCCCATCCGGCACCATGACCATGAACGGGCCCGGTTATTACGAAATCTCCGGCATCACCTGGTCGGGACATGGCAAGATCGCCAAGGTCGAAATCTCGATGGACGGCGGCAGCAGCTGGACCGAAGCGGAAATGCCGGGACCGGTTTTCCCGCAATGCCTCGCCCGCTTCCGCCTGCCCTGGGAATGGGACGGCAAGCCGGTGGTCATGCAAAGCCGCGCCACCGACGAGAAGGGCCATGTCCAGCCCACCCGCGCCGCCTGGAAGGACGCGGTCTCTTCGGTTCAGTTCTATCAATATAATGCCATTCAGGCTTGGCAGATCGGCGCCGATAACACGGTGAAGAACATCTATGTTTAAGACCATCGCATTTCTGCTCGCCACGGCCGCGCCGCATTTCGGCGCCCCTGCCGATCCCGCCCTGGTCAAAGCTTGGGACCGCTCCATTCCGCCCGATGGCGCCGGCTTGCCGGCCGGCAAAGGTTCGGTGTCGGAAGGCCTGGCGATCTACACTGAGAAATGCGTCATGTGTCATGGCGTCAACGGCGTGGGCAAACCCTCCGACCAGCTCACCGGCGGCGTCGGCTCGCTGGCGTCGGCCAATCCGGTCAAGACCGTGTCCAGCTTCTGGCCCTATGCCACCACCTTGTTCGACTACATCCGCCGCGCCATGCCGATCACCAGCCCGCATTCCCTGTCGGATCACGAAGCCTATGCGTTGACGGCCTATGTCTTGTCGATCGACGGCATCGTGAAAAAGGACGCCGTGCTGGACGCCAAGAGCCTGCCCAAGGTGATGATGCCGAACCGTGACGGTTTCATCGACGCCTACGGCGCAACGAAGCGCTAGCTTTTACTGTCGCGCGATCTTTCGGAGTTGGTAGCGGCAGCGTACCTGCGCTGCACGCTTTTCCGGATCGCGCCCTAGCGGCTCCACGCCACCAAGTGACTACGCTGTTCGCCCAGTCCTTCGACGGACAGGTGCAACGCGTCTCCCGCCTTGAGATATTGCGGCGGCTTCATGCCCAACGCCACACCCGGCGGCGTGCCGGTAGCAATGAGGTCGCCCGGCATCAAAGTCATGAAATGACTGATATAGCTCACCAGGGTGCGCACATCGAAGATCATGGTCTGGGTGCTGCCATCCTGGCGGCGCACGCCATTCACCTCGGTCCATAATTTCAGATTCTGAGAATCGGTGACTTCATCGCGCGTTACCAGCCAAGGGCCGACCGGCGCAAAGCTGTCGCAGCCCTTGCCCTTATCCCACAATCCGCCCCGCTCGCTCTGGTATTCGCGTTCAGAGACATCGTTGATGATGCAATAGCCCGCGACATGATCCAGTGCCTCCTGCTCGTTCACATAGGAGGCGCGCGTACCGATCACCACACCAAGTTCCACTTCCCAGTCGGTCTTCACCGAACCGCGCGGAATGACGATGTCGTCATTGGGGCCATTCAGCGAACTGATCGCCTTGAGAAACAGAATCGGCTCTTTCGGAATCTTGGCGCCCGTCTCGGCCGCGTGATCGGCATAGTTGAGACCGACACAGACGATCTTGGAAATACCCGTCAGCGGCACGCCCAAACGCACGCCATCCGGGATTTTCGGCAGACCGGCGGCATCGATTGCGGAAAGACGCTTTAATTCTTCTGGAGACAGAAGATCAGGCGTGATCTCGGCAACATGACCGGACAGATCCCGTAAAGCGCCGCTCTGATCCACCAGCCCCGGCTTCTCCGCGTTCTTTGCGCCCCAGCGTATCAGCCTCATGGAAAATCCTTTCCTGTCTCAATGCGAAATCTCTTCCAACCGCCGGCCCAGGGTGTGCGGTCCCCAAAATCCGATCACCAGCACCATTACCGCCATGGCGGCGCCGATGAACAGCGCCACCGCCATGGTACCGCCTTCGCGCAGGAAGAACCCGATCAGCAGGCCCGCCAGCGCCGCGGAAACGCGGCTCCAGGAATAGACGAAGCCGACAGCGCGGGCCCTGATGCGGGTGGGAAACTGCTCGGCCTGATAGCCGTGAAACGTGAAGGACAGCCAGTTGTTGGCCAAGGTCACCAGCACACCGAACAGGATCACCAGGGCGGCATTGTCCTGGCGCGCGAAAAAGAAAATCCCGATGCCGGTGGTCACACCCGCAGCAACGATCTGCCATTTGCGCTCGATGCGGTCGGCGATGGTGAAGGCCAGCAACGGCCCCACGGGATTGGCCAGCGCGATGAGGAAGGCATATTGCAAACTGGTGGTGACATGGATGCCCTTGGCGATCAGCAGAGTCGGGACCCAGGACCCGAAGCCGTAAAAGGCAATGGTTTGCATGGCATTGAACACCGACATCACCACAGTGCGTTTGGCGTATGGCTTTTGGAACAATTCGCCGAAGCGGCCTTTTTCCTCCGCTGCCTCAACCTTAATTTCCACAACAGGCAAGTCGCGGCCGATATCGGCTTCAGCGCGCGTTTCCAACCTGCGCAAGACCTGTTCCGCTTCATCCTCCCGGCCATGCAAAGCCAACCAGCGCGGGCTCTCCGGCACGCCCAGCCGAAACCACCAGGCGAAAAGCGCGCCGGACGCGCCGATCAGCGCCACCCAGCGCCAACCGTCCAGACCGAAAGGATGCAGCGGCACCAGCAGCCAGCCCAGCAGAGCCACCACCGGCACGGCAGCGAAAGCGATGCCCTGGCTGAGCGCGAAAGCGCGGCCGCGCTTGGGCGGCGGTACCAGTTCCGGCAGCAATGTGTCGATCGTGACCTGCTCCAGACCCACGCCGATTGCGGCCACGAACCGCCAGAAGTCGATGCCGGCGGCGCTATGCTGGAACGCCATCATCGCCGTCGCCAGCGAGTACCAGACCAGCGACACCGTGAACATGGCGCGCCGTCCCATCCGGTCGGCGACAAAGCCGAACCCGACACTGCCCAGCCACATGCCCGCGAAAGTGCAGAAGACGAAAAAGCCGATCCCATTAACGGCAAAGAAACCGGCGGGATGCGCCGTGAACAAGCCACCAGCCACCAGGCCGGGGGCGACATAGGCGGTCATCAGCAGGTCGTAGAATTCAAAGGCGCCGCCCAGCGAGATCAGCACCACCAGCCGCCACAGGCCATAGGTCATCGGCAGCCGGTCAAGCCGCGCCGCCACTTCGCCCACATACCGGCCTGCCATGCTCAAGATCTTGTCCGTTTTGCCATGGAGGACATGAGACTTGAATTGCATCTCTCTGCCCAGCCGCCGCGGCTCCGGACGCACAGTTTTGGCAAGTCATGCTGCAATCATGCGCGCGCACAAACGATCCGGCCGGGGACCGGCCGCGATCGCATGTTATCCAAGTAATTGATTTTCCTTCGGAAAATGGAGCGGGCGAACGAATTCGAACCGTCGATCACAACCTCGGCTATGTAAGGCGTTCCATCGATTTGCCAGGTTTTCTGGCTTTTTATGCCAACGCCGTGAACGGGTGATTGAAACTCTCGAGCGTGGCAGGCGCGCGCCCTTCACATTTGAGGGGCCAAGGGTTGAACTCAAACTCGCCCGTCAACAGAACTCAGCAAAACGTTCGATTGTTCAGCGGGAAGTCGGACGACTTCTGCGAGCGAATGAGAAGCATCTCCTCGGCCGAAACGTCGGCGAGGGTCGACCTCTTCATTTCGCCATCGAGAGAGCTGACGTTTGCAGTATCGGCGACTTGTCAAAGGGCCTGTTGAAGTTCGGTGTACAAACGACCCAATTCCGCTCCCATGGATCTATTTTCGATTTTCGTCCTTGCCGACCGTCACACAAGCCCAGCAGAGAAAAATAACCGCCCTTCGTAATTCCTATTCGGATCTGACATTCCACCTTATTCGGCAAGATCGATTGACCATCTGCCCGGAAAGGCGCGTGGTGGCTTCGTATGCCATGAAATTACACTTGGACGGTTATCAAATATCCATGCAGAGAATTCCAACAGCGCGGGACGTAACTCCAGACGAGCTGATACTGCTGCGCGAGATTGTCGCCAGAAGCTTTATACCGGGCAATCAGATTGATCCGTCACGCAAGGCGCGCCTGCTCGAACTCGAGTTGGTCCAATTTGCGCTGGGCGGGCTTATGCCGACACCAGCCGGCCGGATCGTAGCGCGATTGTAGCGTCCAGTTTTACGTAGAAATGCCAAAGACCGGCGCTTTCGCACCGGCCTTTCACGCCCCGGTCGTCGTGTCGTCCTTGAATTTTGTTTTAATGCGATATGCCATTGGCATTCCCTTCATTGACGCAAATCAGCTGGCTCGAGCCACCCGTCGCCTAAGTCCATCTGCGCGGTCCAACAGCGGCCCTCCTCAGAACGTTTGCTGAAAGGGGCCAGAATACGGATCGCTATGACGCCATCGCCTGCATCAGAGCGGCGATCTTGATCGTCGCGAAATTTGAGAAGGTATCCGAGATGGCATAGGGCAGCACGATCTGATCATTGTGCCGCATGGCGCCGCAGGTGTAGACCACATTTGGAACATACCCTTCCCGTTCCGATAGCTCCGGCTGTATGAGCGGCTCACGCGCGCGCGCAATGACCTTTGAGGGGTCATTCTTGTCCAGCAAGGCTGCGCCAATGGAATATTTCCGGACGGGGCCAACACCATGGGTCAGCAACAACCAACCTTCGTCCAGCTCGATCGGAGATCCACAATTTCCAATCTGCACAAACTCCCACGGAAATTCCGGTTTCAGCATCGCCACGCCGCCGTCCCAGCGATACAGATCGTCCGAATAGATCAGATAGAGATTTTCATTATCCTGCCTGGCTATCATGGCATATCTGCCGCCAATTTTGCGGGGGAATAGCGCCATGCCCTTGTTCTGCGCCGCCGACCCCATCAATGGCGACATCTTGAAAGATATGAAATCGCTTGTCTCAATCAACTCGGATCGGATCGCACGGCCGCTATACGCCGTGTATGTCGCCAGAAACCTCCGATGATCGTCATCGTGAAATTCAACAAACCGGGCATCTTCAATTCCATTTGACTGAGATTCCGTAATCGGAAAGATAACGCGCTCGCTGATATCCTCATCCGGCCTGAAGCTCAATTCGACTTCGTCACCCAGCGGACCCGCTATTCGCTTTCGTACCTGGGGTACAGAAGCGAGGCGAACAGTCGGATCTACTGCAACATTGCCGTCCGCGCCGATGATCCCCGACCGAAACGTCAGGGAAGAAACATGCCCCTCACCGACCGCGCGAAGACTTAGTATGAACCGCCGCCCGCCATTTGGTACGCCCGACTGGTCGGGGTGAGAAACGATACTGGGGTTGAACAAGGCCGCTGCCTCGAACGAATATTCGTTCAGGAAATATGCTCCGACGAGCTGCCGTTGGACCTTGGTAAAGGGGACATGAGGCGCTAGCGCCTCCTCCATCTCGTCGGCCCGCGCTTCAAAAGTCTCCAACAGATTTCTGTGACGCCCAACAAAATTTTCGAGAACTTCGGACAACTGAGCGGCCGCAATTTCCGGCTCGAGCGCCAGGACACGGTCGATAATGTGGTTGGCCCGGGTCTTGTCTGTCGGGTTGAGATCGCGCGGTTCGGTCGCCGGCTTGAAAGGGCGAACCACAACCCTTCCTGGGTCCGGACGCAGATAGAGGGCCTGGCGATTCAGAAATTTGAATTGAGACAAAATACCCTCGACAAGTTGTGCGGTAAAATTCCTAAGCGCTTAAAATGAGCTTTGCCGGCTGATTGTCGCTGACGCGCGCAAGCTGGCGAATTTCAGAAAGACCAAGCAAATAGGAGACGACCGACTCTCCACCCTGGTTCTCGTTGACGCGATCAGGATGCAAACCGTCTCGGCATCCGCCCGTTTTCAAATCGACGAGCGACAGAGATAGGTCGTTGCCGCCAAGGAACCAGGCAAATGCACGGACTGCGTCCGATTTCCATTTCGGATCACCATCGGCGCGCCAGGCCGCGAGGCAGGCCGAGATCGCGGCTGCCGCCTCCAAAGGTTGCTGATCGAATCCCAAAGGCTTCTTGCGTTTTTCACCAAAGCTTTGAGAGCCAACCGGCCTGAAATATCCCGCCGATGCGGTTTGAAGATCCATCAACCAGCGCAAGGACCGCGAGCCTGCCTCCTGATAGCTAATCGTCCCGGTGGAAATTCCCGTCACGATCAACGCCTGGGACAATCGGGCATTGTCATAGGAAAGGCTTTCCTCGAACCACATCCAGTTCTCGGTTGAGACGTCTGATAGAAGAGCGACCAATCGGCCCGCAAGCGTGTGCTGGAGCCCCTCCGCCAATCCCGCCGGGGCTGCGCTGGCGCAATATGCATCCAGACCGAGAAGCGTGAACGCCCAGGCACGCGGCGAACGGAACTCTTCCACGATCGGCAGCGCTTCGCGGAACAAGGCCGCAGCCCAAAGCCTGCGCGAAGGACTGGCATCACCAAGGGCGCAAACTCCCAAAGCCCATAGCGTACGCCCATGGCTATCTTCGGAGCCGCTCTCCTCGAGCCAGCTCCTCGCAAAGCTCATGAAATTGCGAAATCGCTTGGTGTCTGGGTTCCACGCATGCTGAACAAATGCGGCCAGCCGTGCCGTCATTGCATCAGGCAGACCCGGCACACCGGAATTGCTGAGCGTGCAGGCCAATAGCAGGGCCCTTGCATTGTCGTCGACGCAATAACCATGGGAGCGGTCAGGCACCGAATGCGTCGCGTGCTGGAAGAGACCCGTATCATCGGACATCGATAAAAGGTGGCCGAACTGCATTTCCGGGGGAGGGCGGCTGTCGGGCCCGGCGCCGATTTTGCCAAGATCGGTTGCGATCTTAAGCGGCTGAATGCGTCGCGCGCCTTCAAATACCGCCAGGTAATGTTCAGCGGTCCTTTCCCATGTCATCGAGCGGCTGCTGGAATAGGCCCGCTCCCGCAAGGATTGCCTCACACCATCATTTGTCAGCAAACGGGTTATCTCGATGCTGATGGCATTTGCGTCGCCGAATGGAACCAGAATCCCGCGCCCGTCGGCCAGTAATTCCCGCGCATGCCAATACGGTGTCGAAACGACCGGCTTTCCCAATCCAAAGCTGTAGGCCAATGTGCCCGACGTCATCTGCGCCTGGTTGAGATAGGGCGTGACATAGACATCGCACATCGAGATGTAGTCGAGCAGAGTCGCCCGATCAACGAACTGGTTCAAAAATACGACATGGTTTTCAACGCCGAGAGCGCGTACCCGCGCTACAAGACTGTCGCGGTAAGCCTCACCCTGCTGCAGCACTAGATTGGGGTGCGTCGCTCCCAGCACAACGTAAACGGCATTGGGGCAGCTCTCCAAGATGGCAGGCATCGCGTCGATCATGACTTCGATGCCCTTGTTCGGAGAAAGAAGCCCGAACGTCAAAATGACGGATTTCCCATTGAACCCGAATTTTGTCTTCGCCCGATCGGGCTCCACAAATGCGAAATCCGGAATGCCGTGGGGTATAACTTCGATTTTTTCCGCGGGGGCCTGATTGACGGTTCGAAGCAGCTCCCGCCCCTTCTCAGCCATCACAATGACCTTCGACGAAAGTCCAATGATTTCATCTGTCACACGACGCTGAACGGGTGTTGGCTCGGAAAGAACCGTGTGCAATGTCGTTATAATCGGCATCGTGAGCCGCGCGAGTGTCGATATGATGTGACCGCCGGCCCCGCCGCCAAAAATTCCGAACTCATGCTGTAATGAAACAACCTCGAATCGGCGCGCGTTCAAATATTCCGCGGCACGCACATAGTCTTCCGGACGATCGTCGTTGATCTCAAAGCCCACCGCCGACGGATAGCCATAAGCTTGGCCATGGTCCGTCATCGCAACGATAGTGGTTTCCATGTCGGTACGAGAGGCCGAGATGGCCTGCTGCAGATCAGTCGTGAAAGTGGCAATGCCGCACCGGCGCGGTAGCGAATTTCCGATAAAGGCTATGCGGCTCAGGCGGGTCAATGTTGAACTACCGTCGAATGATCGGGCGGGGCTGCATGATTTCTGCCAATCTTCCGCAACAGATCGGGAATTTGCGCGGGACCGCCATAGACAAGCAGAGCGCTCAATCCACTACTTTTAATTGCTATTCTGGCACGATCAGCATCCAGGAAAGCCGCCTCGCCGACAGAAACAATAAGCGACCGGATTTGCGCTTTCCCCTCCAGCACCAGCAGCCAGGTTTCGCTTCGCGCATCCAACTGCCAGTCCGAATCGGGTTGCAGGATAATGCGCTCACACACGAAATGCGGATCGGCAATCAGCAAGGTTCTGGCACCCGTTGAAATCACGGAGACCGGCTGGTGCTCCGCTGGGCCCGCAATTGCCGCGCCGACCGCGTTATCGACATGAAGCTCTCTCCGCCGACCGAAATCGAACATACGAAACGTCGTATCACTGCTTTGCTGGATCTCGGCGATCACAAGTCCCGCACCAATGGCGTGGATGGTACCAGCGGGGACGAAGACAAAATCGTCCTTCTTGACCTCCCACCACGCGATCAATTCGGTGATGGAGCCGTCTGAAATAGCATCGCGCAATTGCGGCGCCGTAACTGTTCGCTTCAGTCCAACGGCAATTTTCGCGCCGGGCTCGGCGGAGAGAATGTACCACGCCTCCGACTTGCCATGTGACAGGCCGAGCGTGTAGGCAAATGCGTCACTGGGGTGGACTTGGATGGAAAGCTTTTCCTTTGTGAATAGCAATTTGAGCAGAAGCATGGGATTCTGCACATCGCTGGCAGAGCGCTGGAACCAAAGCTCTCCGATTGGAGGCCCGGCCGGAGCCAACTCGTTCCACGGTCGCAGGTCGACGCTTCCCCATGGTTTGGGAACGAACTGGATACTGGCTCGTTCGATTGTCATAAGGGCTTTGGGCCCATGCTCCCACTAGATAGGCTATCGAAATGCGCAGTCGGCTGGTCAGCCATTTCCCGCCATCCGCGATCGGAGATTTTCCACGCGCACCGACACGGCGACGGGATGAAATTGGTTTTCTATTTGGGCCTAAAAGCCGCGATTTCGCGGAAAATCGGCAGCACCAAGTGAGCGCTGACCATGGAGTCAATCTAACACACAGTGTCTCCTGCACCTAATGGCCAACAGAAAGTCGCATTATGGCGTGCGGTGGTGCGTGTGAGGCGGGATAATGGTCCAAAAATTCAGCAAACCCTTGATCTGCGCCGCTTTAACACTTACCTCCACACCGCAGAGATGTCTTTCAGAAGGCATCTGGTCGCGCAGCTTCGCCGAAGTGGGGATGGCTGCGTCGCACGCAATCTGAAATTATCATTCGCAACGCTCTGGCAACGGCCCGAGCGCAATCATTTTAGCGGAACAATCCACGATGATGGGAATTGTGAAGTTTTTTAACTCCACAAAGGGATTTGGCTTCATTTCGCCGGAAGGTGGCGGTGCCGATCTGTTCGTCCACGCGACTGCCGCCGAGCACGCGGGAATGCCGAACCTGACAGAGGGGCAACGCGTTTCGTTCGATATAGAAACGGATGCGAAGGGCGCGAAGGCGATAAACCTGGGTTCGGTCCCGTTCGATGAAACGGCTCAAACTTCCCCGGATGGGACCCGACCGACTGGGGAGGCCCTGGAAATCACCATCTACCACAACCCCGATTGTGAGACGTCCCGCAACGCCCTGGCCGCGATCCGCCTTTCCGGAGTCGAGCCACAGGTTGTTGAATATATGCGCACACCGCCGACGCGACAGGAAATCAAGCGCCTGGCGTTGCACGCAAATCTTGACGTCCGCGATCTTATCAGGAAGATCGAACCCCTTTATCTGCAGCTGCGACTCGACGAGCGCGACGTCACGGAAGAAGAGATTTTGGATGCCATGGTCGAAAACCCGGTACTTATCAACCGCCCCATAGTCGCCACCAAAAGTATCGCACGGCTATGCCGGCCCAGTGGTACAATAAAGGCCTTCCTATCAGAGGCCGCATCGCGGTGATCGACGGGAGAACACTTCAAGACGTGGCATATCAATATCAGGGGGGCGGAAGGTGCAAATCGATATGACAGAACCCCGTCGGAGTTCACACGAACCGATCTTAAGTGAACTCATTGCCGTATTGCGTCCCCATGCGGAGGGGCTTCGGAAATGGTCCGTGATGCGCGCCATCCGCGCGCGTCGCCAACGCGTATCGCAAAATATTCCCCAGAAGATGGAGGAGCAAGTCGAGCGGACATTTCGGCGGTTTTGCGCGGATGTATCCGAAGCCAACAACCGAGCCTGTACGGCGGAAAGCGCCCCTTTTTACCGTCGGCAAGGCACTGCGGGAGAAGTCTGGGCGCTGTTACCGGGTCGTATGGTTGTATTATTGGACGAAAAAAGCGCCCCGACCGAAAATGATGGCTAGCCTGCCGGCACGACGGCGTTCCTGCTATTCTTCAAATTGCACCGGCAATCGACCCGCCTTGAAGATGTAGACGGGTTCATCGTCATATTCTCCAAGTTCGGAATCTCCCGATGTGGAAAAGGCAACAACGCCTACCTTTGCGGGCGCCATGCGCTCCGCCTTCCGTCGCGCTTCCTCAGCCGATTTGCACGAAATCGGTTTTTCCGCCTTCAATGACAATCCCCGGCCTGGAATGAAGGATTGGACGACGTAAGTGGTGAGACGCGCCATTTTTGCCTTTTCATTTTGTGTGCCGAGTCTTAAGGCGAGGAATCTTCCGCCGCCCCAACAGATTCCCGTCGACGCAAACTCCGTAAAATCGCCTGGTCCGGGGCGGATTGCAGATCACATTCATTTCGCCAAACACCGCTCAGCGATGTTTCGCTTCAGCTGGCTGGTAATTGCGCGCCCCGCTAAATACTGGGCGCTATCGCTATAGCCTTCCTTCTTAAGCTGCTGGTGGAGTTCAGCCAAATCAAGGACGGTGCCGCCTTTAGCGATCTGAAGGGCGCGCTCCACAATACCGGGTCGCTCTTCCATCAAGATGCCGGCGCAATCTGGATATAGGCTAGATCTTTAATTGGATACATTGTCGCGTTCCTCGTCGTCTGCCTTTCTGACAGCAATTGCGTTGTCGCTTAAAATTTCATCGCATGCGACGATATTCTTGCACACTGCGCACTGTAATGACGCGTTCTCCTCGAACCATCGCATGGTGTGATAGGCAGATTTTCCACATCGCGGACATTCATAATGGAGTTCAAGTTCTGGACGGGACATTGATTCATCGCTACAGACCCTGGGATGAAGACTTTTGAACTGTCAGCATCGCACATTTCGCATCTAGTTCATATTGTCGGCCGTGAAATACTCGCGGATCGCGGCCTGCTTTGACGTTTTTAAGTGGCTGCACCGATTGCAGATTTTTTGCCCTGATAATGGATCTTTATTGAAATGCGCTATTCGCAATGCCGATTTCACCTTTCGATCTAAGCCTATGCATGGTCGATCGCGGCGATAGATAATCTGACGCCATCGCTACATTTGCTCTGGCTCAAATTGTGCCGCGCTGCAACATTGCGGCCATATCCGCTTCGAACTGGTTTTGTCGGATCACAGGCAGTGCTCATGTCCGCTTGGATATTAAAACGGACGTGTCTAGTGGGCGCTGATCCGTTTCACACCGCGACATCGGATGCGAAGGCACTTAGGTCTGGCACGATCAGGACGCGGACGTCGGTTTACGTTCACTTCGGGACAAGAGCCGGCATCGTTGCTGCCACAACCGCATTGTTCGTTGACTCACTTGAGACGGCAAACAGAGAGAAGCCGTCTATCCAATGACCAGAAATTGGCTACTTCATTGAAATAAATCATGCGATTTCCTGGCGACATTGACATTTTGGCGTGCAAACTCCCACCAGTGCCAAATAGACTGGCGCAGCGCCATTGATACCTAAACGTATCGCAGCGTTGCCAAAAATGGGCGTCAGGGGGAAAGCGATGCAGGATCTTGCCGGAGTCGATGTCCAGAAACTGAAGATCGCAAGGCCCGCGGCCTATCGGCAGATCTTCGCCTCCATCCTCCTTTTTGTCGTTCTCGCTTTTATCATCCATGCGTTCTGGGTAGGCGCCATCGAATGGCACTACGTGTCGGACTATCTGTTCTCGCCTCCAATTCTTAAAGGCGTGCGCGGAACAATTCTTATGACTGTCTGCGCGATGTTCATAGGCGTTTTGCTCGGAACGATTGTTGCCATGATGCGCATGTCCGCCAATTCCGCCCTGCGCTCGGCGGCGATTGCCTATGTCTGGCTGTTTCGGGGAACACCTGCCCTCCTGCAGCTGCTGCTCTGGTTCAACCTTGCCCTGATTTTTCCGACCATCAGCTTTTTCGGCCTCTTCTCCGTAAATACCGTAGATGTGATGACTCCATTCGTCGCCGCTCTATTGGGTTTGGGGATTCAGCAAGGCGCCTATACGGCTGAAGTCGTGCGGAGCGGCATCCTCTCGGTCGATCGCGGTCAGATGGAGGCCGCCCAATCGATCGGCATGACGAAAATTCGTGCCATGCTGACGATCATTCTGCCTCAGGCGATGCGAGTCATTGTGCCGCCGATTGGCAATGAAACCATCGGGATGGTCAAGTTGACTTCGCTCGCTAGCGTTATCCAATACTCGGAAGTTCTGCGCTCTGTCGGCGACGTTTATTATGCCAATTCACGCGTGATCGAACTGCTGATTGTGGCCGGCATCTGGTACATGGTGATCGTTACAGTCCTCAGCATCGGCCAAAGCTATATCGAGAAATATTTCTCGAAAGGATGGGGGCACTCTCCGCAAACCCGTAAAGCCCTGTCAGTCGATTCTGCCGAAGCGGTGGGGACAACCTGATGTCTCCTATTCTCCAGGCAATTCATGTTGAGAAATACTTCGGAGCATTTCGCGCCCTGAACGACGTGAGCCTTTCTGTTTCCCGCGGAGAGGTGGTTTGCATCATTGGCCCCTCTGGTTCTGGAAAAAGCACGCTACTGCGATGCATTTCCCAACTGGAGAGCATCGATGGCGGTCTCATCGCGGTTGACGATGAGATTTCCGGGTTTCGCCTTCGAGGTGAATCCCTTTTCTGTCTAAACGACGTTCAAATCGCCAAACAGCGTCAGCGGGTCGGCATGGTATTCCAGCGCTTCAATCTCTTTCCCCACCGCTCCGCCCTGCAAAACCTCATGGAAGGACCGGTTCGAGTTCAAAAACGCCCCGTCGAAGAGTGCCGGCGAGAGGCCCTAGAGCTTTTGAGACGGGTTGGACTGGCGGAAAAGGCAGACGCCTACCCCAATGAGCTGTCCGGCGGTCAACAGCAGCGCGTCGCCATTGCCAGAGCCCTGGCCATGCACCCCCAAATTCTACTCTTTGATGAGCCTACCTCCGCCCTTGATCCTGAGCTGGTGGGGGAGGTCCTGAGCGTCATGAAGGAATTGGCGCAGTCCGGGATGACAATGGTGGTCGTCACCCATGAAATCGCCTTCTGCCGGGAGGTGGCCGATCGGGTGGTATTTATGGATGGGGGCGCCATCATTGCCGCCGGCAGCCCGAACGATATGATAGTCCACCCACAAAACCACAGGGTGGCCAATTTCATATCTGCTGTATTGTAGCCGCCCAACTTCAAAGGACATCAACGAGTGCGACGCGCGATCCGATATTTGGCTCCGGTGTTCGGGTTTTTGGCAGTTGGGGCCGCGTCAGCTGCTCCACAGAACCTTAACCTGATCGCCCCCGGTGAAATCCGGTTCCTCACCAATCCAATTTATCCACCGATGGAGTTCGTAAGCCCCAAGACCGGTGAACTTAGCGGGTTCGATATCGATCTGGGCAAAGCAATCGCCGCCAAAATGGGTCTAAAGGATCGCTGGTCCCAAGCCGCTTTCGCCCAGCTGCAGAGCAGTCTTCAGACCCGACGAGGCGATCTGATCCTTTCTGGCATGAGCGATAATGCGAAGCGTCAGGCCAGCATGGACTTTGTCGACTATCTTGCCACCGGTCCCATCATTTTCACGCTCAATGCCAAAGCCTCGCTCTACAAGAAAACCATCGATTTTTGCGGCAAGAAGATCGCCGGCAGCCGCAGCACCAGCTTTTCAGTCGATGTGCCAAAATGGAGCGCCGATAATTGCGTCGCCAAGGGACGGCCTGCCATCGTCTATGAAGGCACCGAAGATTCCAACGCCGCCCGACTTGGAATGAAGCAAGGCCGCTATGACGGCGTAGTTCAGGGCATCGAAACCATCGCCTATCAGATGGAGATCGAACCAAAAACTTACGTCATGGTAGGCGATCCTCTCTTCAAGAATGATGTTTTCGGTATCGCCGTCAGCAAAAATAATCCGCAGTTTCGCGCCGCCCTGGTGAGCACGTTGAACGACCTCATCAAGAGTGGGGAATACAACAAGCTGCTCGCCAAGTGGGGCCTCACGCGCAACGCCATCCCGGCCATCTCAATCAATAATGCCAAATAGCGAGCGCATGTCTGTTTGTAACAAGGACGTGTCGACCCCCAGGTTGGATTAAGACATGCAACACTCGTTGTCTGGGCACGACAGGCCATCTTGGCCCAATAGCCATCAATGCGCAGTGGCGCTTGCGTTCGATCTAGACGGCCCGACGGGCGACGCCATGCTGGACGGCAGCCTGTTGCATAATCTTCGTTATTTTACCGAAGGGGCCTACGGTCCTTGGCGCGCCCTGCCCCGCCTTCTCGATCTCCTGGCGGAACATGAACTAAGAGCGACCTTCTTCGTCCCCACCTGGGTGGTCCAGCATTGGACGAGCCGCTGCGAGCGCATCGTCAAGGAGGGGCATGAGCTCGCATATCATGGCCATCGGCATGAGGTTTTCAGGGATTGCTCCATAGAGGAGCAGCGCGAGATCATGGGAAAGTCGCGGGAAATATTTTCCAACCGCCTTGGCGTAACCCCTCTGGGCTTCCGAACCCCGTCCGGCGACTGGAGCAACGAGACCGCCGCCATGCTTGCGGAATTTGGCGTCATCTATTCTAGCTCCATGCGAGGCGACGATCGGCCCTATTTCCATAAACGGAATGATGGCTCTCTGGGGTTGGTCGAAATCCCGGCCCGCTGGGACATTGATGACTACACCGCCCTGGCCTATTTCGAGGATCCGGATTTTCCGGCTGGGTTGGATCGCATTTCAGATTACCGTTTGGTGGAGCAGAATTGGCGGCACGAGTTTCGCGGATATTACCGGGACGGATTATGCTGGACCACGATCTTTCATCCCAAGGTGGTCGCGAAACCAGGACGACTTAGTATTTTAGAGGGGTTGTTTCAGGATATTCGCGATCACAAGAATGTCTGGATCGCTCACGGAGCGGAGATTGCTCATTGGTGGCTTACCCAAAATGAGGCCACATCTTGAGCGCACCCTCCACAGACAAAATCATTTGGCCTGCGGGCAAGCGCGCCGCCGCCATCATTTCGGTGATATTTGACGACGGCATGGACGCTGTCGCCCGCGCTCCCGACCTGGCAAACCGAAACAAAAGCCATTCCGTCTGGCTCTATGGGGCCAATCGGGGGGTCGAAAGATTATGCCGAGCCTTTGGAGAGGCCAAAATTCGAACGAGCTGGTTCGTTCCCGGTCTAGTCGCCGAGAAACATCGCGCGCTGGTCGGTGATGTTGCCGCTGCAGGTCATGATATGGAATGCCATGGCTGGGCATTTGAGTGCCACGCCGAATTGCCACGCGCATCTTCGCTGGAGTTATTAGAGCGGTCTCGCCAGGTCGTTGAATCCGTATCGGGCAAATCAGTCACAGGGTTTCGACTTCCGATTGGCAATTGGCCCGATCAATTTGATGAACTGCTAAAGGAAGCGGGCTTTCTTTGGTCCGCCTCCCTCAACGGTGACGACGTGCCGTACCTGCACCCATCGTCACTGGTCGAAATCCCCGTCCATCTTGAGCTGGAAGATCGGCCTTATTTTCAGTTCAATTTCACACCGGCCTTTCCAAAGGGGCAGAGCCGCATCGCATCTTATGAATCGGTGCTGGCGAATTGGATCGCAGAGTTCGACGCGTACCGGAAATTCGGCGCTTGCTTTGTCCTGCAATTGCGGCCCGAAATGACGGGAACCCCTGGGCGAATATTCCTGGTCGAGGCGCTCATAAAACATATTCAATCCTTCGACGATGTATGGATTGCCAAGGCCGCCGAAGTTTCTGCTTGGCATTTGGCCAACAATGCCCATTCCATAGGTCCGGATCATCCGCTGACTGTCTTTGATGCCTATAGGCGAGAACATCGTGTCATCGGGTAATGATATCGCCGCGCAGCTGGCCGGGAAGCTGTACAAAGTTCACTTCTCGGACTTTCCCGCCTCGACCGTCCACAAGGCGAAGTTGCACATTCTCGATACGTTGGGGGCGGCGCTCGCAGGTTCGGCTTCGACCGAAACACAGATTGCGTGGCAAGCCCTGGGCCTGCAGATGGATACGGGCCAATCGACGGCATGGGGCATGCCATTCGATCTCAACCCACGATCGGCCAGCTTCATCAACGGGGTGTCGGCCCATGCCCTTGAATTGGACGATTCTGGAGGTTGCGATCATTCGGGAGCAGTGGTGCTACCCAGTGCGCTTGCCGTCCTGCCGCAACAGGATGGCCCCATATCGGGACACCAGCTCCTGACTGCCGTTCTCTTGGGATACGAAGTTGGCAGACGGGCTCTGGAAGCCGTCGGCGGCTATGAGATTCATAACAATCTTGGTTGGCATTCCACGGGTACTTGCGGCGTTTTTGGTGCGGCCGCTGCCACGGGATTGTTAATGGGTCTCGATGCCCCCCAACTGGAACAGGCACTTGGCATTGCCTGCTCCTTCTCGGGCGGGACATGGGGTTTTATTCACGACGGCAGCCAAACCAAGAAACTTCATCCCGGCCGGGCGGCAGAGGGCGGGCTTACGGCGGCACTCCTGGCAGCAAAAGGGTTTACCGGTCCCGCAAAGGTTTTCGATCGCGACGCATGGGGCAGCTTCTTCAAGACGTTCTCGCCTGAACGATCTGATCCGGCCCGCCTGATCGATGGCTTTGGCGAGGATTGGCGGCTCAACCGCTGCTCTATCAAGCCCTATGCGACTTGCCGTGGAACACATTCTGGCATCGACGCCATCCGTCAGCTGCGCTCGTTGCATCAAGTCATGCCCGACCAGATCATTTTCATAAACGTCGATATGAGCCGCTTTCAGTTCGGCATGTGTGGAGGAAAGTCGATTGCGTCGCGCGCGCAAGCGCAAATGAGTTTGCCTTATGCCATCGCGGCCGAGTTGGAATTCGGCAAAGTCGGGTTGGCAGAGATTGAGTCGACTGCCTGGTCGTCCTTGCGGATAGCGGAATTGCTCAAGAAAACCTGTGTCCATATTGATGATCGCATGGCCGACGAAGACGAGCCCAGGATCACCATTGAGACATCAGATGGTCGTCGGCACATCGCGACAGTTTCTTTCCCTTATGGCAGTCCCGCAAATCCCTTGCCGGACAATCAGCTAATCGCGAAATTTTACGACCTGTCGGGCGCAATACTGCCAGCCGAAAGGCTTAGTGAGATTGTCGAAACGGTTTTGACCCTTGATGGCATCTCCGACGTTCGGGCGCTCCCCTCACTGTTGAAAGCCGATGCTTAAGGCACCCCGCTTTGCGAACGCAAAACAAGCCCAAGTTCGTTCTGCTCGCGGCCTCCTAGCAATTCTCAAAATTTGAGGAGCGAAGGGCCCGGACAGTTTCGGCGACCGATACGGTGGATATTCGCTTCTGTCAAAAACGAATACGGGACAAGTCACACAATTTAACTACCCGCGAGTTTCATGCCGCTGAGAATATTTCGTAGTGAGTTGGCGCGAATCGCTCCATTTACATGTAGGAATCGAACCTGCGGCCCACTGATTACAAGGCGCCAGAGAAGTCCGGTTAAAGATCGGCCTAGAAGTCGTGCTGGAGGTCTATGCCCAACACGGCGCCATTGCTGAGCTTGCGGTATTCGACAAAGCTCAATGGCGCGGTGCCTCGCAGACCTGCATAGACGTAGCGATCCCGGTAGGCGGCGGTCTGGGCTATGTCCCGGTCGAACACGCGCACCGTCCAGTTTGGCGATGGCTTGTATTCGACAAAGACACCTAGCTTGAAGCCATGGTGACTGGGGTCGATCTCGTCGATCCGGTATTCGGATTCATGGCTGTTGGCATGCGTGTGCAGATTCACGCCCAACTGCAGATTTTCGGACGGGATATCGTAAGTGACTTCGGCGGTTGTCGTGAAAACGGGTTGCGGAGCGCTGACGGTCTGGCCGCCGACGATTTGGCGGAACATGCCGGTGGCGGGATCGCGCACACGGCTGTGATGCCAGGCGGCATCGCCGTTCACGGTTACGCCCGCCAGCCCCAACTCGTCCAGCGGCAGGATAAAGTTGGTCTGAAGTCCGTCGCGGACACCGTTGCCGATATTGCCCACCGCATTGAAAACCTGCCCACCGGCGAACACCGGCACACGATCCACGACTTTGGATATGAATTCGCGCCGCGCTTCCAGCACCAGCGAGGCACGCTTCCAGAAATGCAGCTCCCAAGCCAGAGAGAGGTTCCAACTGCGCGCCGGCTCGAGATTCTTGTTGCCGCCGGTGACGGTATTGCTGTTGAGCGAGGTCGAGCTGGCAAAGTCGCGGAAGACCAACTGACCGACCTGCCGCTCCATCAGCAGGCGCAGTTCGTGACCCGGTGCGGGGTTCCATGTCGTCAGCCAGCGTGGTTTGAAAAAGGCAAGATCCTTGGTGAGGCTGCTGTCACCGCTCTGGACAAGATTCGAGGTCTCATAGCGCGCGCCCAACTCCGACATCAGCACGGGGTTGACGCGCCAGATCGCAGTGGAGAAGAGCTCGACGCGCTTCTCTTCCAACCTGATATTGGCGGCAGGCAGGATCACCGGCACGCCGCCCAAGGCCAAGGTGCTGCGGCTGCTGAGCACATTGATTGCGCCTTCGATACCCGCTTCCAGCTTCAGTGCTCCCTCGTAATGCCATGCCAGCCGCGCCACATCTTCGCGCTGGTTGAACAGGCCGCGTGATATGTCCGTGACTGCCGCATTGGTTTTCTGACTGATCTCGTCCTGCTCCGTAACCCGGTGCACAGCGAACACCTGCATTTGACCAAAATCACCCAGCAAATGCTGGTAGTCCAGCCGCGCTTCACCCGTGCGCGCCAGTTTGTTTTCCAGTCCGGTCGCCAGCGAAACCGCGGGGAAATAGATATGTTCTCTGACGTTGGAATAAGCGCGCTGTTGCTTGAACGCCAAGCCCGCGGAAAGATCGCCGCCCAATAATGGTTGACGATAGGTCGAGCTGAGTTCGGCATTGTTGGTGAGCAGGGGAAAGCTGTAATCCGACAATTGCAGCGCCGTGCCATCGGGGAGAAAGCGCGCGCGTGTGCCGAATCCGTTCTGGTTGTTCGCGCCGATATCGCGGCCCCAGGTCGCGGACAGCTCCATGGTCGAACTCATGCCCTGCCGGGTCAGATGTATTGCCGCCTTATCTTCGGTGGTGCCGAAATGGGTGACACCGCCTTCCAATTCCGCACGACCCCGCAGCAATTCGCCTTTGCTGCGCACGACATTGGCCAGCACGGGAAAGCCATGCATGTCGGCGGCGCCGCGGATCAGCTCAACACGCTCCACCGAGGATGCCGCGATGCGGCGCAAGAGGACATCGACTCCGTCCGTCTTACTGGTGGGAAGCTGACCGTCGATCAGAACGTTGCCCACCGTGCCTGAAAAGCCGCGCACGGTGGAATCGCCCAGCTGGATGTGAAATCCAGGCAGCAAACCCACCATTTCATAGGCGGTGGCAGGCTGGTTGGCCGCAAAAAAGGCCGACGGATAGCTCGTCACGCCTTCCTCGGCGCTGGCCGGTCCCACGCCGAAAGCCACGCAAACGCCGGCGAACAGCAGGAAAGGTGCAGTCAGAAGTCGCAGGATGGTCTGTGTTTGTGCAAGCCAATCGCCACAAGCGGCAGCATGCCGCCTTTGAATTTCCCCAGACACCCCAGCCCCGCAATCTTAATTTTAGTTCATATAACCAAGGGGAGAGCCTGCCGCAACCGTGCCAGTGGTCAGGACAGTGCGGGACGGTGTGCGTGAGCTGGTGATGATGCGTTAGGGCTTCCCACCAACCAACATCCCAGGGTCCAAGCCGCGGAATCCCCACTGACGAACGTGCGTATACCGACAGCCGCTATTGGCGGTAGTAGCTCACCAAGTCCGAGCACAGCTGCCTGGTGCCGGTTACCAGCTTTGCCGAGCCTGACAACAACCAGGGCTCAAAATCGATCTGGACCTGGTTCGCCCA
>JBEPVO010000018.1:0-29695 GCA_041690975.1 Alphaproteobacteria bacterium | reverse complement strand
GGATCGACCACACGAACAGCGGCATCTTGTGCAGGGTCATGCCCGGCGCGCGCATATTGAAAATGGTGGTGATGAAGTTGATGGCGCCCAGAATCGAGGATGCGCCCGCGATATGCAACGAGAAGATCGCCAGATCCATCGCCGGCCCGGGAGAGCCATAGGTGGAAAGCGGCGCATAGAGGGTCCAACCGCCGCCGACACCCATGCCGCCGGAATCGCCTTCCACGAACATGCTCATGACCAAAAGCGCGAAAGAGAAAGGCAGCAGCCAGAAGGAAATGTTGTTCATGCGCGGGAACGCCATGTCCGGCGCGCCGATCATCAGGGGCACCAGCCAGTTGCCGAAGCCGCCGATCATCGCCGGCATGATCATGAAGAACACCATGATCAGGCCATGGCCGGTGACGAACACGTTGAAGGTGTGTGGTTCCTTGAAGATTTGCAGGCCGGGATACATCAACTCGGCGCGCATCATCATCGAGAAGAAGCCGCCGATCACACCCGCGAGGATCGCGAAGATAAGGTACATCGTGCCGATGTCCTTATGATTGGTGGAATAGACATAACGGCGCCAGCCGGTGGGATGCTGGCTGTGGTCCTCGAAATGATGATCGGGACTGCGTTGGTCGAAAGCGAGATCGGTCATGACTTACTCTTCCTAATTCGCTGCGACGTGAATGTTGGTGTCGAGAGCGGCAAACTTCTTCTTCGCCGAAACAAGCCATTCGGCATATTCGGCTTCGCTCACCACATGCACTTCGATCGGCATGTAGGCGTGGCGGGCGCCGCACAGTTCCGAGCACTGGCCGAAATAGATGCCCGTGCGATCGGCCTTGAACCAGGTGTGGTTGATGCGGCCCGGCACGGCGTCCATCTTCACGCCCATCTCGGGCAGCGCCCAGGAATGGATGACGTCGGCGCCCGTGGTATCGATTTCGATCACCTTGCCGACCGGCACGACCACTTCATTGTCGGTGCCCAGGAGGCGCGGCTTGCCGGCCTTGGCGGCGTCGGCGTCCGAGAGGCCCAGCGAGTCATAAGTGAAGCCGGCATTGGCACCCGGATATTCATAGGTCCAGAACCATTGCTTGCCGATCGCCTTGATGGTGACGTCGGGCTTGGGAATAGTCGCCTCGAAATACAGCAGGCGGAAGCTGGGCACCGCGATCACCACCAGGATGATCACCGGGATGATGGTCCAGGCCACTTCCAGGAGCGTGTTGTGATGCACCTTGGACGGGGTCGGATTGGCGCCGGCGCGGAACTTGATGGCGATATAGACCAGCAGCGCCAGGACGAAGAGGCATACCGCAACGGTGATGTAGACCAGTTCGGTGTGGAAGCTTTCGATCTGCTCCATCACCGGCGAATTCGCAGGCTGGAAACCCAGCTGATAATTATGGGGCATGGCGGAGGCGGCAGAAGCCCACAGGGCAACCGCGGCGGCGGTGATTCCAGTGTTCCGCCAGGACCGGGGTTTCAGAGACATAGATAGTGACCTCGCAAATGCCGGCAGGGTGTACTCGAAATTCCCCGCGCGTTTCAGATTCTTGGCGGGGATTTAGAGGGGTTAAGCCCTTAAAGTCATTGCGACCTTATGGCACGGCCCATTTGCGGCCAACTGGCCGGCGCGATTGGCGCACCGCGAGGCCTTGCCGGAACGCATTAAGTCCCCGATATCTGGGGTCTAAGCATTGGCGTTCGCTGGTCTTTTGCCCGCCCGCCGCAGCCGGAGACCGCCATGGCCGACAACGATCTGTTCTTTTCCCGCACTGGAATGGACCGCACCCGCGTCCAGAACCAGCTGGATTCGGCCCTGACGGGCGCCGACGACGGGGAACTTTTCCTGGAATACAGCCAATCCGAATCGTTCTCTTTTGACGACAACCGGCTGAAGGCGGCCAGTTTCGACACGTCCCAGGGCTTCGGCCTGCGGGCCGTGGCGGGTGAAGCCACCGGCTATGCCCACGCCACGGAACTGTCCGAGGACGCCATCGCCCGTGCCGTCGCGACCGTGAAGGCGGTGTCCGCCGGTCATTCAGGACAGGTGGCCGCGCCCCCTGCCCGCAGCAACGTCAAACTCTATACCGACCTGGATCCGCTCCAGACTGCCCAGTTCGCGTCCAAGGTCAGCCTACTGGAAGAAATGAACGCCTATGCCCGCGCCAAGGACAGCCGGGTGCGTCAGGTCTCTGCCTCGCTCTCCGGCGAATGGCAGAAGATCGAGATCATGCGCGCGGGTGGCGAGCATTATTCCGATATCCGTCCGCTGGTGCGGATCGGCGTTTCGGTGGTGGTGGAAAAAGACGGCCGCCAGGAAACCGGAAGCTTCGGTGGCGGCGGACGTGGCGGCTACGAAACCTATATGGACCCCAGCTACTGGAAAGCCGCCATCGACGAAGCGCTGCGTCAGGCGCTGGTCAATTTGGAGTCCGTTCCCGCGCCCGCCGGCGAAATGACGGTGGTGCTGGGTCCCGGCTGGCCGGGCATCCTGTTGCACGAAGCCATCGGTCATGGGTTGGAAGGCGATTTCAATCGCAAGAAGACATCGGCTTTTGCAGGCTTGTTGGGCGAGCGCGTCGCTGCCCCCGGCGTGACCGTGGTGGATGACGGCACCATCGATGGCCGGCGCGGTTCGCTGTCCATCGACGATGAAGGCACGCCCACTTCGCGCACGGTGCTGATCGAGGACGGCATTCTCAAAGGCTATATGCAGGACCGCCAGAATGCGCGCCTGATGGGCATGAAGCCGACCGGCAACGGCCGGCGCCAGAGTTTTGGCGCCACCGTGATGCCGCGCATGACCAACACCTACATGCTGGCAGGTGACAAGGACCCCGGCGAAATTCTCGCCAGCGTGAAGAAGGGCATCTACGCCACCAATTTCGGCGGCGGCCAAGTCGACATCACCAACGGCAAATTCGTCTTCAGCTGCACCGAGGCCTATGCCATCGAAAACGGCAAGCTGGGTGCGCCGATCAAGGGCGCGACCCTGATCGGTTCGGGCCCCGAATGCCTGACGCGCGTTTCCATGATCGGCAACGACATGAAACTCGATACAGGCATCGGCACCTGCGGCAAGAACGGCCAGAGCGTGCCGGTCGGCGTCGGCCAGCCGACCTTGCGCCTGGATGGCCTCACCGTTGGCGGCACAGCGGCCACATAGCCCATGGATAGTGTTGCGATAAGAAAAACGTGGTGGGCCAATCGTAGGCGATCTTACAACATTTGGCTGGTCGGTGCCGGGCTCATCGCGTTCGTTTTCTATTGCACGATTGTTTGGACCAGATGCCCCGACGTTGACACTTACGAAATCACTCTATTCACCGTTTTGTTTCAAGCTATCGGCTACCTATTGGCAATGACTGTGGCGAATGGGTTTTATTTTCTCGGCCCAATCAGCGAGAAAATACTTCGGCCCAATAGCCCACAGAATTACCGCCGAACAATATTCTCGCTTGGTGCTGCATTTTCAGTAGCATTGCCTCTGCTTGTTCCCCTGTGGGCTTATTTTGACGTACCGAGGTGTTCTTGATGCCGCGCTACTGGTTCCGGCAGAAGCGTTTCGGCTACGGCGCCACGCCCAACACATGGCAGGGCTGGCTGTTCACCATTGCCAGCGCCTTGTCGACGATGGCGATAATTGTCGCCGCCAATTTCGTGCATAACGATGGCCCGCGGTTCCTGCTGATCTTGGTGGGATTGCCGCTGGTGCTGGTGCCCACGGTTCTGATCTGCCGCGCCAAGACCGAAGGCGGCTGGCGTTGGCGTGCGGGCAACCGTGACTGAACCAGTTTTCAAAATCGTGCCCCGCGTCGAATGGGCCGAGATAACGGACGCCTATGAAGGCTCGGCACATGATCGCGCCGACGGCTTTCTGCATTTCTCAACCTGGTCGCAATTGCCCGAAACACTGCGCCGCTATTATAGGGGGCAGGATGATATGCTGCTGGTTGCGGCGGATCCCACACGCTTGGGAAGCTTGCTGCGCTGGGAACATTCCCCTTCCCGCGGCGAGGACTTTCCGCATCTCTATGGCGTGCTGCTGACCAGTGCTGTCACGTCGGTGAAACCGATTGCGAAAGATGCCGCCGGCAATTTCATTCTTCCGGGATGACATGTGTCACGAACGGGGTCTAAGATTTCCGGCATGATCCCCATCCAAGGCAAGACCCACGATCTGGGCGACGGCTTCATAGTGGCGCGTATGCTGCCGCAGGTCGGACGGCGCAGCATCGGTCCATTTCTGTTTTTCGATTATTTCGGGCCAGTGGATTTTCCACCCGGCAAAGGCGTCGATGTGCGTCCTCATCCTCATATCGGGCTCGCCACCGTCACCTACCTGTTCGAAGGCGCGCAGATGCATCGCGATACCTTGGGTTCGGTGCAGGAGATCAAGCCGGGCGACGTCAACTGGATGACGGCGGGACGCGGCATCGCCCATTCCGAACGCACCGGCGATGAATTGCGCACCCGCGGCCATCGGCTGCACGGCATCCAGACCTGGGTGGGTTTGCCGCAGAAAGATGAAGAAGCCGATCCGCATTTCCAGCATTTTGCCGTCGCCGAATTGCCCGAGCGTGACGAGAATGGCGTTCGCCTGCGCATGATCACTGGCGAAGCCTTCGGCCTGACATCGCCGGTCAAAGTCTTCTCGCCCATCTTCTATGCCGATGCGCGCTTTGAAGCGGGTGGCAGTTTTACTGTCACCGCCGAGCATGAGGAACGGGCGCTGTTCATCGTGGACGGCGAACTGCAGATCGGCGGCGGCAATCACGATGTGGAAACCCATGGTGCCGGCGCGATGCTGTTTCTGGAAAAAGACGAAGTCGTTACGCTGTTCGCAGACAGTGCGGCGCGGGTGATTCTGCTGGGCGGCGCACCCCTGGATGGTTCGCGTTACATCTGGTGGAACTTCGTCTCGTCATCGAAAAATCGCATCGAAGTCGCCAAGTCCGATTGGCGCTCCGGCCTGTTCGGCAAGGTCCCGGGCGATGACAGGGAATTCATCCCGCTGCCCGAGAACAAATAACTACCACGCCGCGCCGCGCGATGGCGTGGCGCCTTCGAAAACAGGAGACCGTCATGAAATACAATCGGCTTGGCCGCACCGGCCTTTTCGTCTCCGAAATCTGCTTCGGCACCATGACCTTTTCCGGCGAAGGCTGGCTGAATGGCGCGATCGGGAAACAGGGACAGGCGGAAGCCACCGCGTTGATCGAAAAATGCTTGGCGGCGGGTGTCAATTTCATCGACACCGCGGATGTCTATTCCGTCGGACAGTCGGAAATCATGACCGGCCAGGCTGTCCGCGACATCGGCATCGCGCGCAGCGACGTCGTGCTCGCGACCAAGGTGTTCGGACGCATGGGGCAAGGACCGAACGATGTGGGCTCATCGCGTGGCCATATCATGGATGGCGTAGCCCGCAGTCTTGAGCGCTTGAAGACCGATCATATCGATCTTTATCAAATTCACGGCACCGATCCTGTCACGCCGGTGGAAGAGATCATGGGTGCCCTGAACGACCTCGTGCGCCAGGGCATGGTTCGCTACATCGGTGTCTCGAACTGGACGGCGTGGCGCATCGCCAAGGCCAACGGGATTGCCGACAAGCGTGGCTGGAGCCGCATCGAAAGCCTGCAGGCTTATTACTCCGTCGCCGGACGCGATCTTGAGCGGGAAATCGTGCCCCTGATGGAAGAGGATCAGATCGGCTGCATGGTCTGGAGTCCGCTGGCTGGCGGCTATCTTTCCGGAAAATACAGTCCGGATGGAGAAGGCGAGGCTGAAGGCCGCCGCAAGACGTTCGATTTTCCGCCGCTCAACAAGAGCAAGGCAGATGCGCTGGTGGCAGCGATGCGGCCCATCGCCAAGGCGCATGGCACATCGGTGGCGCGCGTGGCGCTGGCCTATGTAATGGCCAAGCCCTGGGTCAGCAGCGTCATCATCGGCGCGCGGACTGAAGCGCAGCTCAACGACAATCTGGAAGCAGGCAAGCTAACGCTGGAGTCCGGCGAAATGGCGCGGTTGGACGCGCTCTCCGCGCTGACGCCGGAATATCCCGCCTGGATGCTGGAGCGCCAAGGTGCCCAGCGCATGTCGCCGTAGCGGCTAGAGGAAGTTATATTCGCTGAAGAGTTTGCTCATGTCGCCTTTCCACTCATTCTGGAAAGCGTGGAGCAGTTCCTCGGCGCGGGTCTGGCCGCGCGCTACCAACTCACGCAGCGGATTGATGAAGCCGTCTTCGCTCATGCCGGCGCTGTCCAGGCTGGCGCGGCGGCGCAGGCCTTCGCCGGAAATCTCCAACATGCGGCGCGCCAGCTCCAGGACCGTGGTGTTGCGGAAGGGCGCGTGGAATCCCTGCTTGGGCACGATGTCGCGCAAGGCCTGGCGTTCTTCCGCCGTCCAGTCCTTGACCATGTCCCAGGCGGCGTCCAGCGCCACGCTGTCATAGACCAGACCGACCCACAGAGCGGGCATGCCGCAGATGCGGCGCCACTGGCCGCCATCGGCGCCACGCATTTCCAGGAACTGCTTCAACCGCACCTCCGGGAATATGGTGGTGAGGTGATCGGCCCAGTCGGCCATGCTGGGCTCGAACTGTGCGACTTCGGGAATTTTGCGGGCGAGAAAATCGCGGAAACTCTTGCCCGCGACATCGTGATACTTGCCGTCGCGATAGACGAAATACATCGGCACATCGAGCGCGTAGTCCACATAACGCTCAAAGCTCATCCCGTCTTCGAAAACGAAAGGCAGCATGCCGGATCGTGCAATATCGACATCGGTCCAGACCTGGGCGCGGTATGAAACAAATCCGCTGGGGCGGCCTTCGCGGAACGGCGAGTTGGCCAGAAGCGCCGTGGTGATCGGCTGCAGCGCCAGGCCGACGCGGAACTTCTTCACCATGTCGGCTTCATCGGAGAAATCCAGATTCACCTGCACCGTGCAGGTGCGGAACATCATGTCCAGACCATAGCCGCCGACCTTGGGCATATAGCGGCGCATGATGCCGTAGCGGCCCTTGGGCATCACCGGCACGTCGTCCAGGGTCCAGCTCGGCGCGAAGCCAAGACCCAGCACACCGGCGCCGATCTCGTTCGCCACTTCGCGGGTCTGCACCAGATGCGTGTTCACTTCGGCGCAGGTTTCGTGAATGCTTTTGAGTGGCGCACCCGACAATTCAAACTGGCCGCCCGGCTCCAGCGAGAGCGAGGCACCATCCAGGCTGTTGCCAATGATGTTGTCGCCTTCCTTGACCGGCTGCCAGCCGAAGCGGCCCATGCCTTCCAGCAATTGCCGGATGCCGGGTTGTCCTTCGTAAGCCAGCGGCTTCAGCGTCTTGGGGCAATAGACGAATTTCTCGTGCTCGGTGCCGATGCGCCAGGCGCTTTTCGGCTTCATGCCCTTGGAAAGATGGCGCACCAGATCGTCGCGGCTCTCGATCATGCCGCCGGCGGATTGCGGAATGGACATGCGCTTCCCCTGACGGGCCTAAGACCCTGTCTGAATTGTGTGAATTGACCCCGGCACGTGGCGAACACTTAGGCATGACATGGCGTCAACACAAGGCAGCCTTGCGGATAGTAATTTCGTCATTGACTTAATTAAGTGAAATACGAAATATAATATCATGACCGCAGCTCATTTCTCTGCTCTTGCCGATCCCACCCGTCAGCGCATCGTCGAGATGCTGGCCGGCGGGGCGCTGTGCGCCGGCGACATCGCCGGCCAGTTCGCATTGTCGCCGCCTGCCATCTCCCAGCATCTGAAGACGCTGCGCGAAGCCAAGCTGGTGAAGGTTCGGGCCCAGGCCCAGAAGCGCATCTACGAACTCGATCCGGAAGGCGTGGCGGAATTATCGGAATGGGTGGCGCGCATCCGCGCCTTTTGGACCCCGCGCCTCGATGCGTTGGAGGAAGCGCTCAGAAAGGACACGCGATGAACAAGGGCTATGTCGTCGAAGAAGCCGCGATCATGTTCGAGCGCACCCTTCCCGCTGCGCCCGAAAAAAGCTGGGCCTTCCTCACGCAAACCGCGCGCCTCACGGAATGGTATGGCGACGGCGTGATCGAACCGCGCGAAGGCGGCAAGGTGAGTTTGATGGGCGGTCATATCCGGGGCGTGGTCACTGGATGGCGGCCGGATCAATTCCTTGCCTATACCTGGAACGTGTTCGATCCGGGTGCGTCTGTATCGGGTTGGCCGGTTTCCTATCTGGAATTCGCGCTGGCGGCGGACGGACCCAATACCAAATTGACCCTGACGCATCGCCCCGCTCCCAAAGCGATGCAGCCCCAGACCATGATGGGATGGCACACCTTCCTGGACATGCTGGATGCCGGTGTGCGGGACACGACAGTCGATCCCAGGGGCACTTATATGCAAAAAAATGCCGCAATATACGGCGTCGATCTCAACAATCTGAAAAGGTGAGGACGATGGATAATTTCGGTCAACGCGTGGACGCGCATACCGTCCGTTTCGAACGCATCCTGCCCGGGCCGGTGGAAAAGATCTGGGCCTATCTCACCGACGGACAGAAACGCGGCGAATGGTTCGCGTCCGGGCCTCTGCCGTCAAAAGTCGGCGAAACCTTCGAGCTGCGCTTCAAGCATGATGATCTGTCGCCCAACAAGGCGCCGCCGCCTGAGCGATTCAAAGAGATGAACGACAACGGATTTCGTGCCACGGAGAAGCTTTTGGCACTCGAGCCAATGCACCGCCTTGCCTACACCTTTGGCAATGACACTCCGCCGCCCTCGGAAGTGGAATTCGTCCTAACCCCGGAAGGCGACAAAGTCCGCCTGACCCTCACCCACCGAAAGATTCCGGATCGCGCCTATGCCGTGAATGTGTCGGGCGGCTGGCACAGCCATCTGGCGATCCTGCAATACAAGGCCGAGGACAAAGCGCCGCCGGCTTTCTGGGATGTCTGGCGTAAAACCGAACACACCTATGAGAAAAGGTACGACTGATCATGGCGCAGGAGATCAATCCGTTCCTGATGTTCGCCAGCGGCGCGGAAGCGGCGATGAATTTCTATCTGTCGCTATTTCCCGGCTCGCGGATTGAAACCCTCGCCCATTTTGACGCGACCGGACCAGGCACCGAAGGGTCCGTCAAGCAGGCGACTTTGAGTCTGCTGGGCAGGCGGTTTGAATTCTTCGATAGTCCCGTGCGGCATGCATTTGACTTCACACCCGCAATCTCGTTCGCCGTCGCATGCGAAAGCGCCGAAGAAGTGGATCGCCTGTTCGCGGCACTGTCGGACGGCGGCCAAGTCCTGATGGGCTTGGACGCCCATCCTTTCGCCCGGCGCTTTGGCTGGATCAATGACCGGTTCGGCGTGAGCTGGCAGTTGCGCTTCATCTGATCTCAGTTCCGGTGATTTCAGTTCTGGCCCCAATCACCTTTGGCGGATTGCCAGATCGTCACCGCCGCTAGTGCGGCGGTATCGGCGCGCAAGATGCGCGGACCCAGGCTGACCGGCGTCACGAAGGACAGCGCGCGCAAAGCTTCGCGTTCCGCGGGATCGAAGCCGCCCTCCGGGCCGGTGAGAATGGCGGCAGGCCCCTCGCCCGCTTTGCGCACCGCGTCGGCCAACGGCAATGCATCCCCGCCTTCGTCGCAAAAATAAAGCGAGCGCTCGCGCGGCCAGGCGGCAAGCAATTTGTCCAACGCCAGTGCCGCACCGATCTGCGGCACCGTCAGCCGGCCCGACTGTTCCGCCGCTTCCACCGCATTGGCCAGTAGCCGCTCTTCGTTGAGGCGTGTCACGATGGTGCGCCGGGTGAAGACCGGCTGCAGCTTCGATACGCCCAGCTCGGTCGCCTTCTGGGTGAGATAGTCCGACGGCGTTTTCTTCACCGGCGCGAAGACCAGCCACAGGTCCGGCACGCTTGCTTGCGGCATGGTGCGTGCACGAACCGAGAGCGCGACGCCGCGCTTGCCAGCAATCGCAATCTCCGCCTGCCACTCGCCGTCACGGCCATTGAACAGCAGCACGCGATCCGCTGCCTTGGCGCGCAGGACATGCAGCAGATAATGCGTCTGCCCTTCGTCCAGCATCACGGTCGCGCCGGGTTCAAGCGTCGCCGCCACGAAAAGCCGGGTCAATCCGCCCGCTTCTTTCAAATCTGAAGCCATGCCACACTTGAGCCTGCATGAGCCTTTCCTCGCAAGCCCCCGCCGACGCCGTACCCAGCAATTGGGTCGAAGCGGCGCCGCGCCGGCTTCGTCCCTGGCTGCAATTGATGCGGCTGGACCGGCCAATCGGCTCCTGGTTGCTTTTCTGGCCCTGCGTCTGCGGACTGGCGCTGGGAGCAATGGCGGAAGAGCGATCCTTCCTCGACTGGCGCGACTTTTATTATGTGGCGCTGTTTGGCCTCGGCACCATCGTGATGCGCGGCGCCGGCTGTGCCTTCAACGACATCGTGGATCGCAAGATCGACGCCCAGGTGGTGCGCACACGCGGTCGCCCCATCCCATCCGGCGCCGTCAGCGTGACGGCGGCGGCTGTCTTCACGGTGCTGCTGGCGCTGCTGGGACTGGTTATCTTGCTCCAGTTCAATCGCTTCGCGGTGATGCTGGGTGCGGCATCCCTGCTGCTGGTAGCGGCCTATCCCTTCATGAAGCGGATCACCTGGTGGCCACAGGCTTGGCTTGGCCTGACCTTCAACTGGGGCGCGTTGCTGGGCTTCGCGGCGCTGACCGGGCATATCGATCTGCCGGATATGCTTCTCTATATCGGGTTGTTTTTCTGGACCCTGGGCTACGACACCATCTACGCCCATCAGGACAAGGAAGATGACGCCCTGATCGGGGTCAAATCCACCGCCCGGCTTCTGATGCAGGACAGCGGCAAATGGATCCTGCGCTTTTACGCGATCTGCTTCACCCTGGTTCTGGCGGCAGGCTTCGCCGAACATGCCGGCTGGCCCTTCGCCTTCATCATGGCCGCTGCAGGCGCTCATATGATCTGGCAGGTGCGGCGGCTCAAGATCGACGACGCCGCCAATTGCCTGATGTTGTTTCGCGCCAACAGCGTCACGGGCGGATTGATGGCGCTGAGCTTTGCCGCGGCGACCTGGCTCACGCCTTTGCTCGGATGAACGCCGATATTTTTGTCCGCGACAACAGCCAGCTTCTTGCGCCGCCCTTGGTTCCGGAAATCCGATTGCATCTTGCCAGTGAAGTGATTCCGCTCTGGCGCAAAACCGAAGAAGAACTCGCCGAGATCGGTGTGCCGCCGCCCTATTGGGCATTCGCCTGGGCGGGCGGCCAAGCGCTGGCGCGTTACCTACTCGACCATTCGGATCTGGTGAGCGGCAAGCGCGTGCTGGATTTCGGATCGGGTTCGGGTTTGGTGGCGCTGGCGGCCGCAAAGGCGGGCGCGGCGCATGTCGTTGCCGCCGACATCGATCCCTTCGCAATTGCCGCAATCGCGCGCAATGCGCTAGCAAACAATGTTAATGTCGAAACCATCGCAGAGGATGTGATCGGCACGAACGATCGGTTCGATCTCATTGTTGTGGGCGACATGTGTTATGAGCGGCCATTGGCGGAGCGATTGATGGCGTGGCTGAAAACGACGCAGGCCGATGTTCTGTTGGGCGATCCCGGGCGTTCCTATTTCCCGAAGACGGGCCTCACACAGCTCGCTACATATTCCGTCCCTACCACGCGCGAATTGGAGGATCGAGAGATTCGCCAGACCGGTGTCTGGCAGTTGGACCGGGGCTAGGCGAAGCGACGCGGCTCTGTCACAGTCCCCCCGTTGATAGGGGGACCTGCATGACGGATATTCCGGAAAATCCCAACGATGAAGGCGATCTGAAGCGTTCGCTTGGACCGATCCACCTGATCTCGCTAGGCATCGGCTGCATCATCGGCGCCGGCATCTTCGTTCTCACCGGTCAGGCCGCCGCCACGTATGCGGGCCCTGGCGTGGTGTATTCTTTCGCCATTGCGGGATTGGGCTGTCTGTTCGCCGGTCTTTGCTATTCCGAATTCGCCAGCATGATTCCCGTTGCGGGCAGCGCTTACACCTACACCTACGCCACCTTGGGCAAATTCGTGGCCTGGGTCATTGGCTGGAATCTGGTGCTGGAATATCTCGCCGCTTCCTCCACAGTTGCGGTGGGCTGGTCGGGCTATTTCAACGATTTCATGTCGCATGTCGGTTTGCCGATCCCCGCCATGTTCAATGGCGCACCCATCGCGATGCAAAGTTTGAATACATTCACCACGACGGGCTCGATCATCAATCTGCCGGCCGTGATTCTGATCGGCCTGATCACCACCATTCTGGTGATTGGCGTCAAGGCGTCGGCCAATTTCAACAACGCCATGGTGGCGGTCAAGCTCACCATCGTGCTGGTGGTGATCTTCGCCTGCTATTCCTACATCGTGCCCGCCAACCACACGCCCTTTATTCCGCCGAGCACGGGCGAAGTCGGTCATTTCGGCTGGACCGGCGTGTTCCGAGCCACCGGTGTGCTGTTCTTCTCTTATATCGGCTTTGACGCGGTCAGCGTGGCCGCACAAGAAGCCAAGAATCCACAACGCGACATTCCCCTGGGCATGCTGGGAGCGCTGATCATCTGCACGGTGCTCTATATGGTGATGTCGTATGTGCTGACCGGCATTGCGCCGTATCAAACGCTGAATGTCGCCCATCCCGTGAGCCAGGCCGTGGAAGCTCTGCCTGCCACGCGCTGGCTGACGCAGTATGTCAATATCGGCGCGGTTGTGGGCTTGGCATCGGTTGTGCTGGTTCTGCTGCTGGCACAATCGCGCATCTTCTATGCGATGGGCCGCGACGGCATGATCCCGGCTGCCTTCCACCAGATCCACCCGCGCTTCCGGACGCCCTACAAGGCCTCGATCATCACCGGCATCTTCTCGGCAATTCTGGCGGGCTTCCTGCCGCTGGATATTCTGGGACAGCTGGTTTCGATCGGCACCCTGGCCGCGTTCGCCATCGTCTGTGTCGGCGTGATGGTTCTGCGGGTCCGCGCGCCGCGCGCCAAGCGCCCGTTCAAGACGCCGTTCGTCTGGGTTACGGCGCCGCTGGGCATTGTCATGTGCCTGTTCATGATGGCCTTCCTGCCGCTCGACACGTGGCTGCGGCTGGCGGTGTGGACGGCGATCGGATTGGTGGTTTACGTGCTCTACTCATCGAAGCACGCCAAGCCGAGCAAATATGTCGTGAAAAACCTGGCGCAGGAATAATGGCGTGAGTGATGCCCCGGCGCTGCTGATCCCAGATCCGGTCATCGCCGACGAGGTCAAGCTTCATCGCGCGCTGGGGCCGGTGCACCTGACCATGATCGGGGTCGGCGCCACCATTGGCGCCGGCATCTTCGTGATCGCGGGCACAGTCTCGGCCCAGCATGCCGGTCCTGCCGTGCTGCTGGCTTTCGTGATCGCGGCGACGGGCTGTTTCTTCGCCGCGCTCTGTTACGCCGAACTGGCGGCGATGATCCCGCAGGCCGGCAGTGCCTATACCTACACTTATGCCACCATGGGCCGTACGATGGCCTGGTTCATCGGTTGGAACATGGTGCTGGAGTTCGGTGTTTCCGCTTCCACCGTCGCGGCAGGCTGGTCCGGCTATTTTCTCAATCTGCTGCACAGTTTCGGCATCGATTATCCGGCAGCCTGGGCCAATGCGCCGATTGCGGGCACCGGCATTTCCGACATGCATTTGACCGGCGCGATCGTGAACCTGCCCGCGGGACTGATCATGCTGGTCATCACCGCCATCCTGGTGGTGGGCATCAGCGAGTCCGCTCGTTTCAACGCCGCCATGGTCGTGCTGAAGGTGGGAATTGTGGCGGTCGTGATCATGTTTGGCTTGCCACATGTGCAGATGTCCAATCTGCATCCTTTCATTCCGCCCAACACGGGCATGTGGGGACATTTCGGGCCGTCGGGTGTCCTTGCGGCATCCGGCACTGTGTTCTTCGCCTATATCGGATTTGAAACCGTTTCCGTGGCCGCACAGGAGACGCGCAATCCCGAGCGCGATGTCTCGATCAGCATCCTGGCGGCGCTGGCGATTTGCACATTGCTCTATGTCCTAATGTCGGTCGTGCTGATCGGGATCATCGATTATCATCTGCTGGACGTGGCCGATCCGGTGTCTTTTGCCTTGGGACGCAATCCCGACCTGAAATGGCTGGTCTTTCCGGTCAACATCGCCGCCATTGCCGGGTTGATCTCGGTGGCGTTCGGCTCGCTCTACGGCCAGAGCCGCGTCTTTTACGGCATGGCGCGCGACGGCTTTCTGCCGCCCGTTTTCGCCAAGGTGCATCCGCGCTTCCGCACACCCGCGTTATGCACCATCATCACCGGCGTGATCGGCGCAGCGATCGCCGCCATCTTCCCGCTCGATCTTCTGGCCGACCTGGTGTCCATCGGCACGTTGCTGGCCTTCATTTCGGTCTGTGTCGGGATCCTCATCCTGCGCAAGACCGCACCCGGGGTCCGGCGCAAATTCCGCACGCCCTGGGTCTGGGCCGTGGCGCCCGCCGGCATCATCACCTGTGGGGTAATGATGTTCAGCCTTTCCAACGGCACCTGGTGGCGCCTGGTGATATGGACCGCGATCGGGTTCCTCATTTACTTCGGCTATGGCATCCGGCATGCAGCGCCATCGAAATGGTCCGTGTCTGACGAAAGCTGAGTTTCATGGCCTACCGGTCCCTGCGGGATTTTATCGCCCGGCTTGAAGAAGCGGGCGAGCTGGTGCGGGTGAAGGAGCCCGTCTCCACCGTGCTGGAGATGACCGAGATTCAGACCCGCCTGATCGCGGAGGGCGGACCAGCCGTTATTTTCGAAAACCCCATCAAGGCCGACGGCACGCCATCCAACATCCCCGTCCTGGTCAACCTGTTCGGCACCGTCAAGCGCGTGGCCATGGGCGTGACGATGGGCGGCAAGGAACGCACCAGCGCGATGGATTTGCGCGAGGTGGGCGAGTTGCTCGCCCAGTTGCGCCAACCCGAACCACCGCGGTCCTTAAGCGAAGCGGCGTCACTGCTGCCATTGGTCAAGACCGTGCTGTCGATGAAACCCAAGACCGTTTCCCGCCCGGCCTGCCAGGAGATCATCTGGCGCGGCGATGACATCGATCTATCGAAACTGCCGGTGCAAACCTGCTGGCCGGGCGAGCCGGCGCCGCTGATCACCTGGCCACTGGTGGTGACCAAGGGCCCCGGCGACGCGCGCGAAGACAATTTCAATCTCGGCATCTACCGGATGCAGGTTCTGAACAAAAACCAGACCGTGATGCGTTGGCTGAAACATCGCGGCGGTGCGCAGCATCACCAGCGCTGGGCCAAAGAGAAAACAGCGCCCCTGCCCGCGGCCGTGGTGCTGGGCGCCGATCCCGGCATCATCCTGGCGGCGGTGACGCCGGTGCCGGAGACCTTGTCGGAATATCAGTTCGCGGGCCTGCTCCGGGGACAGGCGATGGTGCTGGCAGATTGCGTTTCGCAACCGCTGAAAGTTCCCGCCGAGGCGGAGATCGTGATCGAAGGCGAAGTCTCGCTCGCCAATTATCACGACGAAGGCCCTTATGGCGATCACACCGGCTATTACAACTCGGTAGAACAGTTCCCCGTCTTCACGGTCACCGCGATCACCATGCGGAAAAACCCGATCTATATGTCCACTTACACGTCACGGCCGCCGGATGAGCCGTCTATTCTCGGCGAAGCGCTGAACGAAGTCTTTGTGCCACTCATCCGCCAACAATTCCCGGAGATCGTGGATTTCTGGTTGCCGCCCGAAGGCTGTTCCTATCGCATCGCGGTGGTCAGCATGAAGAAGGCATTCCCCGGACATGCCAAGCGGGTAATGATGGCGGTGTGGTCGTATCTGCGCCAGTTCATGTACACCAAATGGGTGATCGTGGTGGACGACGACATCAATGCGCGCGACTGGAAAGACGTGATGTGGGCGATCTCCACCCGCATGGATCCGGCCCGCGACATCACCGTGATCGAACATACGCCAATCGACTATCTCGATTTCGCGTCACCGGAATCGGGGCTGGGCTCCAAGATCGGGCTGGACGCGACCAACAAATTGCCGCCCGAAACGCACCGCGAATGGGGCCGCAAAATCCAGATGGATCAGGACATTATCCGCACCGTCAGCGAGAAATGGCCGCGCCTGGGCTTGCCCGGCAGCGGCAAGCCGATCTGGAAATAATCGATCTTGCCTACACGCCGGGGGTTGTGGCCTGATCCGGTCGGGGATCGGGATGGGGCTCGTGATGCGCTTTCATGCGTGCGCCACTTCAATTGCATTAGCAGCATGGACCACAATCTTGGCGGGCGCTTGTCCCGCAATAGCTGAAACCTGCAAGCCATTACGCATCGTCAACACTATCCAACTTGAGAACGTCGGAAACAGCGATCGCTTTCTAGTGCCAGTGACGATCAACGGCTCACCCAAAAAGCTGATCTTAGATTCAGGTGGGGTCCTTACGTCTCTTGGCCGCGGCACAATTAAAGATCTGGGCCTCGACACCATGCATAGCAATGTTCAGTTGAACGACGTTGCGGGCAATTATGCTTTCGCCAAAGTCCTCGTCAACAGCTTCGACTTGGGCGCTTTGCATGCCGATAAAATCAAACTCCAAGTAGCACCGAACATACTGGAGCAGGCGGACGGCCTTTTATCGACCGATCTGTTTCTGCAGTACGACGTGGACATGGATTTTGCTGCACGCCGCTTGAACTATTTCTCCCAAGATCACTGTGCGGGTAAAGTCGCCTATTGGCAGGAAAGGCCGGTCGCCATCATGCCGGTCATCGTCGCCAATGGCCATCTCGTCATTCCCGTAAAACTCGACGGGAAGAATTTGAACGCCATAATCGATACAGGCGCCACGCAATCCATTCTGAGCTTGACCGCAGCCAAAGACACTTTCGGATTGATACCCGATACGCCCGGTCTCGAGTTGATTGCGACCTCGAAAGACAACCAACTTCTGAAATGGTACAAGCATAAATTCAGCAGGCTGGAGTTCGGAGACATCGCGGTAACGAATCCGGATGTCTATGTCATGACCCACCAGTCCGGCATAGAGGATGAGAAGCTCTCAATTCGGGGAGCCCTCAACGACCCTCTGAACCGCTACGGTTCTCAACAATTTACGCTGGGCATGGACGTCCTAAAGCACCTTCATCTCTATATCGCATTTGGTGAGCGCAAACTTTACATATCGCCTGCGGGCACAGGAGAGTCCGTACTGTTCAAATCTCCTGCTGCGCCTGCGAACTAAGAGACCCCTCCGCATTCTCCGTTCGATGTGCTAATAAGAGAGACGGAGGGACCATGCGTAGAAGAATGGTTGCGGCTCTCACGGTGGCGGCCACGCTGCTGCCGGGAACGCTGGCTCAGGCGGCCGATTGCGTGCGCAGCTTGCGCATCCTCAATTCCGTCCAGATGCAAAGCACGACCGACCGGACCGTGATGCTGGTGCCGGTCAGGATCGACGGCTCGGAGAAGAAGCTGCTTCTGGATACCGGCGGCCTTGTCAGTCAGATTTCGCGCGCCACCACCGAAGCGATGAACCTGCCAAAAGTTAACAGCCAGAGGCGCCTGTTTGATCTGACCGGAAATGCGTCCAACACCCAAACGACGTTGCCACGCCTCACTCTGGGCGAGCGCAGTCAAAGCGGTGTCAAAATGTTGGTGGCACCCAACCCCGAACTTGGAACGTCATTGCCTTATGACGGGTTGCTGGCGACCGACATGCTTTCGGACAATGACATAGATATGGATTTCGGCGCCAAGCGCCTGACCGCTTTTTCGACCGATCATTGCGACGGACAGGTGATCTACTGGCCGGCCGATAAGGTCGCGGCGGTTCCGATCACCGTGAAAAGCAATCTGATATTTCTGCCGGTCACGGTTGACGGTCATGTCCTGAACGCCGTGCTCGACACCGGGTCGCAATATACTGCCATGAACATTGCCGTCGCCAATCGCCTATTCGGGCTGACGCCGGATTCGCCCGACATGCAGCCGCTGACCGAAGCCAATGGGCAAAAATCGCTCACCGCCTATGGGCATCGCTTCGACAGCCTGACCTTCGATGGCGTCAACGTCGCGGATCTGCGGATTTATCTGATGCCGAACAAAATCGGGTCTCGTGAGAAACTGCGCGGGTTCGAAGGGCTTGAAGCAGCCGACGATGTCGTCTTCCCCGACCTGCTCATCGGCATGGATGTGCTCAGGCATCTGCACGTCTATTACGCGACCAAGGAAAAGCGGCTGTATATCTCGCAAGCCAATTTGGGCGAATCCGCCCTGTTCCGTTACCAAAATCGATGACGGCAAACGTCGTCCCCGCGAAATGGCCCGCCTTCGCTTGACTGCCTGACGCCTTTGCGGCATCGGAACGGGATGTCCAAGCCCCACGCTCCCCAACGCATCCTGGAAACCCTGCTCGCCGCCGCCCGCAAGGAAGGCGCCGACGCCGCCGACGCCCTCTTCGTCGAGAGTGTCTCCGCCAGCGTCTCCTATCGGCTGGGCCGGCTGGAGGATATCGAGCGCAGCGAAGGCTCTGATCTGGGCTTGCGCGTCTTTGTCGGCAACCGCGTTGCGTTCGTCTCGTCCGGCGATTTTTCCGATGACGCCATCAAGGCGCTACCGGCACGTGCGCTGGCGATGGCCCGGCTGGCGCCGGAAGACAAATTCGCCGGGCTTGCGCCCTCCGAACTACTGGCGCGCGCCATCCCCGCGCTCGATCTCGAGGACCCGCAGGAACCTGCGGCCGATATCCTGGTGGCCCGCGCCCGCGACGCGGAACAGGCCGGCCTCGATGTACCGGGCGTCACCAATTCCGAAGGCGGCGGCGCCAGCTTCTCGCGCTCGGCCGTCGCGCTTGCCACCAGCGCGGGCTTTTACGGCCGCTATGCCGGCACAAGCCACAGCATTGGGGTCGCGATGCTGGCCGGAGAAGGCACCGGCATGGAACGCGATTACGATCATGCCAACGCCCGTCATTCCGGCGATCTGGAAAGCGCGGCCGCGATCGGCCGCAGCGCCGGCGAAAAAGCGGTTCAGCGCCTTAACCCCCGCAAGGTGAAGTCCCAGAATGTTCCGGTGGTGTTCGATCCGCGCGAATCCGGCGGTCTGGTCGGTCATCTGGCCGGGGCAATTTCCGGCTCCAGTGTAGCGCGCGGCACCAGCTTCCTGAAGGATCGCATGGGAACGGCGATCTTCGCCCCCCATGTCACCATCATTGACGATCCGCACCGCCTTCGCGGCCTGCGCTCCAAGCCCTTCGATGGTGAAGGCGTCGCCAACACGCGCCGCGCCTTGATCGACAAGGGCATGCTCACCACCTGGCTGCTGGATTGCGCCAGCGCAAAGCAGTTGGGCCTGACCACCACCGGTCATGCGGCGCGCGGCACCGGCGGCCCACCGATGCCCTCGTCCACCAATCTTTATATGGAAGCCGGCACACTCACACGCAAAGAGTTGATCGCCGACATCAAGCAAGGTTTTTATATCACCGAACTGATGGGCATGGGCGTCAATGGCGTCACCGGCGATTACAGCCGCGGCGCTGCGGGCTTCTGGATCGAGAATGGCGAAATCGCCTATCCGGTTTCGGAAGTCACCATCGCTGGCAATCTCAAGGACATGTTCCTTCATCTGACGCCGGCCAGCGATCTGGAATTCCGCCACGGCACCAACGCGCCGACCTGCCGGATCGAAGGAATGACGATTGCCGGGTCCTGAAAGCGACCTCGATCTCCTGAAAGCCGCTGTAAGCGAGGCGGGCAAAATCGCGCTCAAATTCTTCGGCGGTGACTACCAGCGTTGGACCAAGGAAGGCGGCAGCCCCGTCACCGAAGCCGATCTGGCGGTCGATACATTTCTGAAAGACACGCTGCGGCGTGCCCGGCCCGATTATGGCTGGCTGTCCGAAGAAAGCCCGGACGATCCGGCGCGGCTGGCGGCACGGCGGATCTTCGTGGTCGATCCCATCGACGGCACCATCGCCTTCATGAAAGGCCGCCCGCATTTCACCATCTGTGCGGCGGTGGTCGAACATGGGCGTCCCATCGCGGGCGTGGTGTTCAATCCCGCCACGGATGAGAATTTCACTGCGGAGTCCGACGGAGGCGCATTCCTGAATGGCGCGCCGATCCACGCCGGCGCCCGCACTGAAATCACCGGTTGCCGGTTGCTGGGCAACAAACAGGTGTTCGCTGACTGGCCGCCGATGCATATCGAGAATTTCAGCTCCATCGCCTATCGCGTGGCACTGGTGGCGGCGGGACGGTTCGACGCCATGATCAGCCTGACCACCAAGCGCGACTGGGACATGGCCGCGGCGGACATCATCCTTAGCGAGGCGGGCGGTCAGTTGGTGGGCGCGAACAGTCAGCCCCTCACCTACAATCAGGCCCCGGCCCTGCAGGGCGCAACCATCGCGGCGGGACCCGGCCTGATACCCCCTTTGCTGGCGGAACTGGCCGCAAAGAATTCGCTTAAAACCCGCCCCGATTCCCCCTAAAGGATCGTGGACAACCAGCGGGACCGCCCATGACCACCTCCACCCCCAAACAGCTGCTGCATCTGGTTTTTGGCGGCGAACTGACTTCCACCGGCAGCATCGAATTCAAGGACCTGACCAAGCTCGATTTCGTGGGCATGTATCCCAACTTCGCGGAGGCCCGCCGGGCTTGGGCCGCCAAGGCGCAGTCCAGTGTGGACAATGCCCAGATGCGTTATTTCGTGGTCCATATGCACCGGTTGATGGAGCCGGATGGCCACGATCACCACTAAACCTTTGGCGAGTCAGTATTCTTGAGCCTCGCGGGGACCATGGAACCCGTGCTAAAGGGGCGCAGATGACCCAGACTGCCCCGAAGCAAGCCGGCACCGGCGCAATCATTCGCCGCCTGCTTGCCGACTATGTGGGTGGCCAATGGGGCCTTCTGGCATTGGCCGTCGCCTGCATGCTGTTCGCTTCGGCGATGGGCGGCGGAATTCCCTGGCTGGTCCGCAGCGTCACCGACCAGATCTTTGTGCGCCACAAGGCCGAGCTGCTGGTTCCGATTTCGCTGATGGCATTCGGCATCATGACGGCGCGCGCCGGCGGGTTGTTCTTCGGCCGCATGCTGATCGACTCGCTGGGCGAGAAGGCCGTGGCCCAGGCCCAGCGTGACATGTTTGGACGACTGATCCGCCGCGATCTTGCCGATCTCAATGCCGTGCATTCCGGTCAGTTCGTATCCAACTTCCTTTATGACGCCACCTTGATGCGCGATGCACTGACCCAGGGCGTCGCCGCCATCTTCCTCGAGCTGGTGCAGCTGGTGGTCTATATCGGCATCGTGATCGCCAGTGATTGGCAGCTGGGCCTCCTTTCGATGCTGGCATTGCCGGCCGTTGCCTGGGCGATGGAGCGTCTGGGCGGTTCGATGCGCCGCGCCGCCACACGCGGCATGACCGAGACGGGCGATCTTTCCATCGCCTTGTCGGAAGCCATGGACGGACGGCGCATCATCAAGGCCTATGGCCTGGAAGCGCATAGCGTCGCGCGGGTGGATGCAAGACTGGTGGCGCGGCTGAACACATTGCTGAAAGCGGTTCGTCTACGCGCTGCCGCCGCCCCAGTGACCGACATTTTCGCCGGTCTGGTGATCGCACTGGTTCTTCTTTTTTCCGGCTATCAGACGCTGCATGGTCAATTGACGCTTCCCACCTTCGTCGGTTTCATAACCGCTCTGCTGCTAGCGCAGCAGCCGGTGCGCAATCTCAGCCAGCTCTGGCCCACCGCGTCGGCCGGCATCGCCGCCGCCAACCGCATGTTCGCCGCCATCGACACCAAGCCCCGCATCGTCGATGCGCCCGGAGCGACGGTACTGAACGTTCCCCACAATGGCGGTGCAGTCTCATTTGCCGATGTAAAATTTGGCTATGACGGCGATACCGCAATCCTGGACGGGGTCACACTCGATATCGCGGCAGGCAGCAAGGTCGCGCTGGTGGGCCCGTCCGGCGCGGGCAAGACCACCATCTTCAATCTGCTGCTGCGTTTCTACGATCGCAATGGCGGCCACATCGCCATCGACGGCCAAGATATCCATGGCGTGACGCTGGAATCCCTGCGCGCCGCCATCGGCGTCGTCACCCAGGAAGCCACGCTGTTCGACGAAAGCATTGCCGACAACATCGCGCTGGGACGTCCCGGCGCGACCAAAGCCGAGATCGAGCAGGCGGCCAGAGACGCCGCTGCCCATGATTTCGTGCGCGAGATGCCGCAAGGATATCAGACCCGTGTGGGCGAAGGTGGCCTCAAGCTGTCCGGCGGTCAGCGCCAGCGCATCGCCATCGCCCGCGCCATGTTGCGCAATGCCCCGATCCTGTTGCTGGACGAAGCGACATCCGCCCTCGACGCGGAAAGCGAGCGCCAGGTTCAAGACGCCCTCGCCCGGTTGTCGGTGGGGCGCACCACCATCGTGATCGCGCATCGGCTTTCCACGGTGCGTGACGCCGACCAGATTTTCGTGCTGGACAAAGGCCGCGTGGTCGAATCCGGCAAGCATGAGGCGTTGCTGGCGCAGGGCGGACTGTACGCCCAGCTCTATCGCCACAATCTCGACGATGTGGAAGGCACCAACTGATGGCGCGGCTGCCCCTGGGCATTCACGCCTGGCGCTGGCTGGGCATCGCCGTCACGCCGCTGGCGCCGCTGCTGCTGCGCGAGCGCGCCGCGCGCGGCAAGGAAGACCGCGCCCGCATGGGCGAAAGACTTGGTGTGGCAAGCGCGGCGCGGCCGGATGGCCGCCTGGTCTGGATTCATGGCGCCAGTGTCGGCGAAAGCCTGGCCGCCTTGCCCCTGATCGAAAAGCTGCTGGCGGAAGATATCCGGGTTCTGGTCACCAGCGGCACCGTCACCAGCGCGAGCATGATGCAGGCCCGCCTGCCGCCCGGCGCCATTCATCAATATGTGCCTCTGGATACGCCCCGCGCCGCCGCCCGCTTTCTGGATTATTGGCGGCCCGATGCCGGCCTGTTCGTGGAATCCGATCTTTGGCCCAACCTGCTTCTGGAAGCGCAACGGCGCGGCGTGAAGCTGGCGTTGATCAATGCGCGCATATCCGAACGCTCGGCCGCAGGCTGGCGGCGGGCGCCGCAAATGGCGCGCACTTTGCTCGGCGTTTTCGACAGAATCCTGGCGCAGGATGAGGATTTCGCGGTGCGTTTTCGCGCGTTGGGCGCGCGCGATGTCACGGTTGCGGGCAGTCTGAAGGCGGATGCACCGCCGCTATCTTGTGATGAAGCCGCGCTGGCGGCGATGCGGGCGATGATCGCGGACCGCCCTTTGCTTCTTGCCGCCCAAACCCATCCCGGCGAAGACGAAACGATCCTTCCCGCGCATGACCAACTCCGGACGCGGTTTCCCGACCTGCTCACCATCATCGTGCCACGTCATGTGGAACGCGGACCCGACATCGCCATGCTGTGCGGCGCCCGCATCTGCGCCCGCCGCGCGGCCGGCGGGCCCATCACCGCAAACACCGCGATTTATATCGCCGACACAATGAACGAGCTGGGACTGTTTTACCGCCTGCCCACCTTCTGCTTCCTGGGCGGGACATTGGTACCGATGCAGGGCCACAATCCTCTGGAACCGGCGGTTTTGAATTGCGCCATTCTGGCGGGACCTTCGCGCGCCAATTCGGCGCGCGCTTTCGAGGAAGTGTTGCGTGCGCAGGAATTCGGCGATGTGCAGACATCCGCCGACATCGCCCGCGAAGCCGAACGCCTGCTATCTGATCCGGAAGCGGCCCGTGCCGCCGGCGCGGCGGCGGCACGTGGTGCGGCCAGCCTTGGCGGAGCAGTGGAGAAAACCATCGACGCTCTGAAAAATCTCCTGGGTGTCGATGCGCGCGCCTGATTTCTGGCAGCGGCGTGGCGTCGCCGCCCTTTTGCTGGCGCCGCTAGGCTCGCTCTATGGCGCCAGTGTGGCCTGGAAAGCGCGCCATGCCAAACCTTACCGGACATCAGCCCGCGTCATTTGCGTCGGCAATCTGACGGCAGGCGGCAGCGGCAAGACGCCGGTGGCGCTCGCGCTTGGTGCACGGCTGCAGGCGCGGCGCGACCAGGTCTTCTTCCTCACCCGCGGTTATGGCGGCAGTGAACGCGGTCCGGTGCGGGTTCAATCCGGCAGCAGCGCAGCGCGAATGGGCGATGAGGCGCTGCTGCTGGCCCGCTGCGCCCCGACCATCGTGGCGCGCGACCGGGCCGACGGCGCGGCCTATGCCGTCGCGCAGGGCGCCAAAACCATCGTGATGGATGACGGGCATCAGAATTTCAGCCTCGCCAAGGATCTGTCGATCGTGGTGGTGGACGGCGAAAGCGGCTTCGGCAACGGGTTGATGATACCGGCGGGACCTTTGCGGGAATCGGTGGCGCAAGGGCTGGCCCGGGCCGACGCCGTCATCGTCATGAACAGCGGAAACCCCGATCTCCAAAATTTCGGGGGGCCGGTTCTTAGGGCAAAACTGGCCGTGGACGGTGACAGCTTCCGGGGCCAACGCGTTTTTGCGTTTGCCGGCATCGGGCGGCCCGAGAAATTCTTGGCCTCGCTAGAAGAAGCCGGCGCCATCGTGACCGGTACGCAATTTTTTGCCGACCATCACCCCTACCGGGATGGCGAGGTTGCGGCCTTGAAGGCGCGGGCGGGTGATGCGCGCCTGATCACAACCGAAAAGGACCTTGTACGCCTGGACACCAAGGATCGCGAAGCCATTGCGGTCCTGCCGGTGCGGGCCCGGTTCGATGATGAGCCGGCGCTGGATCGGTTGCTCGACCGGATTGCTTGACAGCCGGAGGATCGCGGTTTAGCGCCGTTAACCCGATGGCCGCGCCCACACTCTCCCTTTCCCAGAAATTGCGCTACGGCGCCGAAGCGGCGCTTTTTCTGACCTTCATGGGTTTCTTCCGCCTGATCGGCGTGGATGCCGCATCCGCCATCGGAGGCTTCATCGGCCGCACGATCTTTGCCCGGACCCGGGTGACGCAGCGCGCGCGCGACAATCTCGCTTTGGCGTTTCCGGAAAAATCCCAAGCCGAACGCGAGACCATCATCCGAACTATGTGGGACAATCTCGGCCGCACAGTGGCCGAATATGCCCATCTCGACAAATTCGACCTGCACGGGCCCGATCCGCGCATTCGCGTGGACAATATAGAGGAAGCGGAGAAAATCCGCGGCCAGAGCGCGTTGATGATTTCGGGCCACTTCGCCAATTGGGAAATCATGCCCATCGCGGCATCGTGCTTCGGACTGGATGGCGCTATCGTCTATCGGCCGCCCAACAATCCCTATATCGACCGCTATATTTCACGCGCACGCGCCCGCAAGGGTTTTTCCGAACAAATCAGCAAGCATCAGGGTGCCAAGCGGATATTCACACTGTTGCGGGGCGGCAAAGTCATCCTATTGCTGGCTGACCAGAAAACCAATGAAGGCATCGCAGTGCCCTTCTTCGGGCACGACGCCATGACCACCCCGGCGCCTGCCGCACTGGCGTTGAAGTTGAACGTGCCGGTGATCTTCGCAGCCAACAAGAGGCTGGGCGGGGCTCGTTTCGCCGTCACCGTTTATCCGCCACTGACCTTCGTACGCAGTGGAGACGATGATACCGATATGCGGGCGATGACGGCGGCCATCAATCTTCGGTTGGAAGAGATGGTCCGCGCCGATCCGGCGCAGTGGCTGTGGATTCACCGCCGCTGGCCGTCCGCACGCGACGTGACAACGAGCAAAAGGCTTTAGAGCCGATCTGGTTTCACTTTGCGTGTGGAACGCGACGGATCCAGCTTCACCTCGAACCAGTTCATCGCCCAATGCAGATGCGGCCCGGTGGCGCGACCAGTCTTGCCGATCTCACCGATCAATCGGCCACGTTTCACAACATCGCCATCCTTCACCAGCCTTTTCGACTGATGCAGATATGAGGTCGATACGCCCTGACCGTGATCGATCAAAGTGAAGCCGCCGTTGAGATAATGATCCGCCGAAAGCGAGACCGTGCCATCGGCCGGGGCATGGATCGGCGTGCCTGTCGGCGCGGCCATGTCGACGCCGAAATGCGGCGCCATCGGCACACCATTGTCGATGCGCTGGCTACCAAACACGCCACTTTCAATTCCCGGCGCCGGCCAGTCAAAGCCAGCCAGGAAATCATCACCTGACGTATCGCGCTGGCGCGCGGCATAGATCTCGCCCGCCTCTTGCTTGATCCGCGCCAGCACCTCCGGCGGCGGTGTCACGGTATTCTGCGGCAGGCCATTGATGTGCTGAATGTCGTATTGGCGCGCGGTCGGCGCATAGGACTGTGTCTCGATCTCGCCATCGCGCCAGGTCACGGCAACGATGCTGGGCTTGGTCTGGTCAAAGGCGAAACCGAAGGCGAAGACGCCTTCCGGCGACAACCGCACCGCCTGGCCGTCAACCGTCACCGTTGCTTTGGGATCGGCGTAGCCAAGCGCCAGGCTGCCCTGCTCCATCGCACCTTTGACGACTAGGCGATCCTTACTGCGGCCGGCCGCCCAGGCAGGTGCCGCAAGGCACACAAATCCGGCGGCGACAAAATCGCGCCGTCGCATCAAGGAACCAGGCCTTTTTCCTGCATCCGTTTGGTGGCAATCGCAGGATTGGCATACGCTTCCTGCAGATCGACGCTCCAGTAACGCAGCGCGTCCAGCGGGATATGCGTACCCGTCACGGCGCAGGCCACATACGCGCCCGGTTGCAACACTTCGAAATCACCATCCAGGAAACGGAGTTTCGCTTCGCCTTTTTCACGGTCCATACGGTTCATCTGCTTACCTTAGAACAAAGAGCCCTGATCGGTCCCGGCTTTTTTGCCGCGCGGCGCGCCACCCTCCGCATGGGCAAGTTTTTCGCCATCGGAGAAAACCAGGTGAAGTGCCTCCCCCGCCTTGATCTCGCCCGCACGGCGCCGGATTTTGCCATCACCGCCACGTACCAGCGCGAACCCGCGCTCCAGCACTTCAAGGTGCGAAACGCTCTTCAGGACCCGCGCAAGCCCTTCCAGCCGGCCCCGCTCCTTGGCCAGGTGCGTGCGCTCGCAGCGCAGGGCCCGCGTTTCCAACGCCGCCAGCTTCTCGCGGGCATGGGCGATGCGGTTCTCGATCGGCCGTGGCCGCAGCAGCGCCGCTGCCTTGGCTAAGCGGGCGCGATGAATCTGCAGATTGCGGGACAGCCCCAAGCCGAGCCGCTCACCTGCCTGGTCCAGGCGCTGGCGCGGGGTGGCGAACAATTGTTCCGCCTTCGGCAATATTCGCGCCAACTGCACCAGATGCCGCCTGCGATCCGTCACGCCCTTGTCAAAGCTGTTGCGCCCCCGGCGGCCAAAATCGGCCAGCGCGACATTCAAATCCGCCAGCACCGGCACAGCCAGTTCGGCGGCTGCCGTCGGCGTTGGCGCGCGCATGTCACTGGCGAAATCGATCAGGGTGGTGTCGGTCTCATGCCCCACCGCCGAGATCAGGGGAATTTTGCTGGCAGCGGCGGCCCGCACCACCACTTCTTCATTGAAGGCCATCAGGTCTTCTATCGAACCGCCGCCCCGCGCCACGATCAGAAGATCGGGCCGGGGAAAAGCCGGGCCCATCGCATTGAAGCCGGTGATGGCGGCGGCAATTTCGGCGGCGGCTTTCTCGCCTTGCACGGCGACGGGCCACAGCAGCACGCGCCTTGGAAAGCGGGCATTCAGCCGATGCATGATGTCGCGGATCACCGCCCCGGTTGGCGACGTGATCACACCGATCACCTCTGGCAGGAAAGGAAGCGGCTTCTTGCGCGCGCCATCGAACAGGCCTTCGGCGGCAAGGCGTTTTTTGCGCTCTTCCAGCATCGCCATCAGCGCGCCTAGGCCGGCCAGTTCCACCTGCTCCACGATCAGCTGGTAGCGCGAGGATCCAGGATAGGTCGTCACCCGGCCCATGCAGATCACTTCCAGGCCCGGCTCGGGCTTAATCTTGAGCAGCCGTGCCGTCGGTTTCCAGACGATGGCGTTCAGCACCGCCTTGTCGTCCTTAAGGTCGAAATAGATATGGCCCGAGGCGGCGGCCTTCAGCCCTGAAACTTCACCGCGGACCCGGACAAAGGGAAAGCCCTCCTCCACGGTCCGCTTGAGGGCGGCGGACAGTTCCGTGACGGAATATTCCGGGAGATTGACCAGCCTTCCGGCGGATGATTCGGCGGTTTCGCTCATGGGACCCAGATGATACAGACTTTCCGGCGAATTTGGGCGAGGCGAAATTGAACATTCTTCTGGTGGGATCGGGTGGCCGCGAGCACGCGCTTGCCTGGGCATTGTCCGCCAGCCCCATGCTGACAAAGCTTTATTGCGCGCCCGGCAATGCCGGCATCGCGGAAGTTGCGGAATGTATGCCCATTCCCGCCACCGATTTTCCGGCTCTGGTGGAATTCGCGAAATCCCGGCGAATCGATTTTGCCGTCATCGCGGCGGACGCCCAGCTGGTGGGTGGCCTTTGGGACCAATTCGAAGCTGCCGGCATTCGCGCCCTGGGCCCGTCCAAAGCGGCGGCCGTGCTGGAAGGTTCCAAGGGTTTTGTGAAGGACCTTTGCACCGAGATCGGCATTCCCACCGCCGCCTATCGCCGGTTTCGTGATCCCGTCACCGCCAAGAGCTTTGCCGATTCGATCGGCTTTCCTGTGGTGATCAAGGCCGACGGATTGGCGGCGGGCAAAGGTGTGATCATCGCCACTACAAAAACCGAAAGCGACCGCGCCATCGACTTCATGTTCGAAGGCGGTTTTGGCGACATCGCTGGTTTGGGCGCATCCGCGCCCGGAGGCCATGAGATCGTGATCGAAGAATTCATGGAAGGCGAGGAAGTCAGTTTCTTCGCGCTCAGCGACGGCAAGAATGTCATCCCGCTGGCGGGGGCCCAGGATCACAAGCGCGTCGGCGATGGCGACACGGGGCCCAACACCGGCGGCATGGGCGCCTACAGCCCGGCACCCGTGCTGACGCCGGCATTGGAAGCCCAGGCGATGGAGTTGTTCATCCGCCCCACTGTGGACGCCTTTGCACGCAAAGGCCTGCGTTACATGGGCGTGCTTTATCTGGGCCTGATGATCACGAAAAGTGGCCCCAAGCTGGTCGAATATAATTGCCGCTTCGGGGATCCCGAAGCACAGGTACTGATGCCGCGCCTGAAGGGCGATCTGCTCACCGCACTGCTGGCCGCGCGCGATGGCGTATTGTCGGATTTCGATTTGCGCTGGCGCGGCGACGCAGCCCTTACCGTGGTGATGGCATCCAAGGGCTATCCAGGCACATATCAAAAAGGCCACGAAATCTTCGGCCTCGATGCCGCCGCCTCGCTGCCCGGCATCACCCTGTTTCATGCCGGCACCGAACGGCGCGATGGTAAGATCGTCGCGGTTGGCGGGCGGGTGTTGAACGTCACGGCCACCGGCAAGGACGTCGCCGAAGCCCAGCGCCGCGCCTATGACGCGGTGTCCCGCATCCATTGGGAAGGCAGTTTCCATCGCGCGGACATTGGCTGGCGCGCGCTCAAGCGCTAACGCGCTTTCACGCTGACGGGCTGGCGCGCGCGCAAGCTCTAACGCGCTTTC
>JBEPVO010000017.1:0-29835 GCA_041690975.1 Alphaproteobacteria bacterium | reverse complement strand
AATTCTAATGCCTAGGCTTCGTCCTTGGCGATACCGGGATCGATGATACCGGCGACATCGTCTTCGTCTTCTTCGACTTCGGCAAGAAGGCCATCATCGCCTTCTTCATCATCCTCGTCGTCCTCGACTTCGATGTCTTCGATGGCGACTTCTTCGTCACCTTCGACGACGCTCATGCCCGACTCCGCCTCGGCTTCTTCTTCCTCGGCAGCCTCGTCCTCGTCTTCGCCCGTGGCGGCGACGATCAACGGCGCTTCCTCGACGACTTCTTCTTCCTCTTCCTCAGAATCCTCATTCTCGTCGTCGGATTCTTCCTCTTCGGCTTCCGCCGCGGGGACCACGCTGACGGCGGGTTCGGGCTGACGGCCGCGGCGCTGCTTGTAAAGCGCCTCCGGCTCGAACGAGAAGCCACACTTCGGGCATTCGATCGGACGTTTCGTGAGGTCGTAGAAACGCGCGCCGCAACTGGGGCATCCACGTTTCGTTCCAAGATCCGCCTTGACCAAGGTGCTCGTTCCCATAAAGAAGAGGTGGTTGGAGGGGCGCGTTTGCCACTTCTCGCTCCGCCTGTAAAGCGCAATCGAAGCCCCCCGATGTCCTATGCCCCGGTCCCCGACAAAGTTCAGCCCCTCAGCGCCCGCAAGTCGGGCCCCCTCAAGGGGATAGCGACGGTTCCGGGGGACAAATCCATCTCCCAGCGGGCCCTGATCCTGGGCGCAATGGCCCTGGGCGAAACCCGGATATCCGGTCTGCTGGAATCCGAGGATGTCCTGAACACCGCCAATGCGGTTCGGGCCCTGGGTGCGACCGTGACGCGCGACGGCGAAGGCGCCTGGCGGGTGACAGGCGGCGGTGTCGGCAATTGGCGCCAGCCGGATGACGTGCTGGATTTTGGAAATTCCGGCACCGGCTCCCGGTTGATGATGGGTGCGGTTGCCACAACGCCGATCACGGTGGTCTTCACCGGCGACGCCAGCCTGCGCTCGCGGCCGATGGCGCGGGTTCTCGATCCCCTGACCTGCTTTGGCACGCGTTATGAAGCGCAGGGCGGCAAGGCGTTGATGCCAGTGACGGTGATCGGCGCGACGGACGCGAATGCGATTTCCTATGACGTGACGGTGGCGTCCGCCCAGGTGAAGTCGGCATTGCTGCTGGCGGCGCTCAACGCCAAAGGCACCAGCCGGATTTCACAAACCGCGTTCACCCGCGATCACACCGAAAAAATGCTGGCAGCGTTCGGTGCGGACATTTCGGTCGCAGCATCGAAGAACAGCGGCGAGACCGTGCATGTCACCGGACCGGCAAATCTGACGGCGTGTTCCGTCGAAGTGCCGCGTGACCCGTCTTCGGCTGCATTCCCACTGGTGGCGGCTCTGATCGTTCCGGGATCGGAAATTTCCATTCCCGCCATCCTGCTCAATCCCCGCCGCATCGGCCTGATCGAAACCTTGTTGGAGATGGGTGCGGATATTCAGGTTCAAAACCGTCGCAACAGCGGCGGCGAAGAAATCGGCGATCTGCTGGTGCGGTATTCGGCGTTGAAAGGCGTGGTTGTTCCGGCCGAACGTGCCCCCTCGATGATCGATGAGTATCCTATTCTGGCGGTCGCGGCCGCGTTTGCGGAGGGCAATACCGTGATGCAGGGGCTGGAAGAATTGCGGGTCAAGGAAAGCGACCGGTTGTCGGCGATCGCGCGCGGGCTGGAAGCCAATGACATCGCCTTCACCGAGACGGCGGATGGCTTGACGGTGACGGGCGCGCGCGAGGTTGCGGGCGGCGGCACGGTCGCCACGCATATGGATCATCGCATCGCCATGGCATTCCTGACCTTGGGCATGGCATCGCGTGCGCCGGTGACGGTGGACGACATCGCCATGATCGCCACAAGTTTTCCCAGCTACCGGGATCTGATGCGCGGCCTTGGCGCCGACCTCTCGGTGCCCGGCCGATGAATAGATCCGTCGTCATTGCCGTGGATGGTACCGCCGCCTCGGGCAAGGGAACGCTTGCCAAGAAACTGGCGACGCATTTCGGTTTCGCGCATCTGGATTCCGGCGCTTTGTATCGATTGACCGCATTGGCGGTTCTGGACGCCAAAGGCGATCCCAAAAATCCCGCCGATGCGGTGAAGGGCGCTCAAGCGATCGACCTGTCGCTGGCGGGCGATCCGGCCATCCGCACCGATGTGGTGGGGCAGGCGGCCTCCCATGTCGCGGCGATCGGGGCGGTGCGGCAGGCCCTGCTGGATTTCCAGCGCAGCTTTCTCACATCCCCGCCGGGCGGCAGCCCTGGCGCGGTGATGGATGGGCGGGACATCGGCACCGTGATCTGCCCGGGGGCCGCCGCCAAACTCTATATCGATGCCCGCCCGGCCCTCAGGGCCCACCGCCGCTGGCTGGAGCTTAAGGGCATGGGGATCGAGCGGGAGGAGGCAGGTCTGCTGGCGGAACTCAACGACCGGGACGCTGCCGACAAATCCCGCCCGATCTCGCCCCTGATACAGGCGCCCGACGCCGCCTTGCTCGATACCTCCGATTTGGGTATAGACGCGGCGTTCGCGGCAGCCCTTGCCCTGGTTTCCACCAAGGTCGAAGGCGCGCTCAAAGACCGCCACAGGGGCTAAGGAGGCCCGGCGACTTTCGAGCCAACCGCTTACTTTTCCAAAACTTTCGCCCGTGCATCCGCATGGGAAGTCCAGTGGCCATCTTCCAAGGAAGAACCAGCCATTCGGCATGACCCTACTTTGAGGATAATAAATGGTTCGCGTAGCAACCCTGGCCAGAAACACCGAAAATTCCATCGCATCCCCCAGCCGCGAAGATTTCGCGGCGATGCTCGAGCAGAGCTTCGTGACTCAGTCGCCCCAGGAAGGCGCCGTCATCAAGGGCAAGATCGTCGCCATCGAGAATGACTTCGCCATGGTCGATGTCGGTCTGAAGACCGAAGGCCGCGTGTCGCTGAAAGAATTCGCGATGCCGGGCATTCCCGCCAACATCCAGGTGGGCGATGAAGTCGAGGTCTATCTCGAACGCGTCGAGAATGCGCTGGGCGAAGCTGTCCTCAGCCGCGACAAGGCGCGCCGCGAGGAAAGCTGGATCAAGCTGGAAAAGGCCTTCAACGACCAGTCGCGTGTCACCGGCGTGATCTTCGGCCGGGTCAAGGGCGGCTTCACTGTCGATCTCGACGGCGCCGTGGCCTTTCTGCCGGGCAGCCAGGTCGATGTGCGTCCCACCCGCGATGTAGGCCCGCTGATGAACCAGCCGCAGCCGTTCCAGATCCTGAAAATGGATCGCCGCCGCGGCAATATCGTGGTCTCGCGCCGCGCCGTTCTGGAAGAGCGCCGCGCCGAGGAACGCACGTCGCTGGTCGCCTCGCTTCAGGAAAAGCAGGTGGTCGAGGGCGTGGTCAAGAACATCACCGATTACGGCGCCTTCGTGGATCTGGGCGGCGTGGACGGCTTGCTGCATGTCACCGACATCGCCTGGCGCCGCGTCTCGCACCCGACCGAGGTTCTGTCCGTCGGCCAGACCGTCACCGTGCAGATCATCAAGATCAACCATGACACCCAACGCATCTCGCTGGGCATGAAGCAGCTCCAGACCGATCCCTGGGAAGGCGTCAGCGTCAAATACCCGGTCGGTGCTAAGTTCAACGGCAAGGTCACCAATGTCACCGACTACGGCGCCTTCGTGGAACTGGAGCCGGGCGTCGAAGGCCTGGTTCATGTCAGCGAAATGTCCTGGGTGAAGAAGAACCTCGCCCCCTCTAAGCTGGTTACCCCCGGCACGGAAGTGGACGTGCAGGTGCTGGAAGTGGATTCCAACAAGCGCCGCATCTCGCTGGGCTTGAAGCAGACCCAGGAGAATCCCTGGTCCGGCTTCACCGATCGCCATCCGATCGACAGCCTCATCGAAGGCGAGGTCAAATCGATCACCGAGTTCGGCCTGTTCATCGGTCTGGACCAGGATATCGACGGCATGGTGCATCTGTCCGATCTGTCCTGGACCGAGCCGGGCGAAGAAGCGATCAAAGCCTATGAAAAGGGCCAGATGGTCAAGGCCAAGGTGCTGGATATCGATGTCGAGAAGGAACGCGTTTCCCTTGGCATCAAGCAGCTGGGCAACGATCCGATCGAAAAGGCCGGTGCTGGCGGCGGCGTACTGCGCAAGAACCAGGTGGTCACTGCGACTGTCACCGAAGTCAATGACGGTGGTATCGAAGTGTCGCTGGCCGATGGCGTGAAGTCATTCATCCGCCGGGCCGACCTGGCGCGTGACCGCAACGACCAGCGTCCGGAGCGCTTCGGCAAGGGCGACAAGGTCGACGCCCTCGTTACCAGCGTGGATAAGGCAAGCCGCAAGGTTTCGCTCTCCATCAAGGCGCGGGAAATCTCGGAAGAGAAGGAAGCTGTGGCGCAGTTCGGCTCGTCGGACTCCGGCGCGTCGCTGGGCGACATCTTGGGCGCAGCGCTCAAGAAGAAGACCAAGAAGGGTGAGACGGAATAGCCGAAGCTCCGACGGAGCGTCGGCCCGTCGAACGCCAAGCCAAGCGCCTTCGCTTGGTGCGGCAGTTTCGAAGGACAGGAATCAGGGCGCGCGATCTTTCGCGCGCCCTTTTTCTTTGTCCGATCGGTGCGCTGTGCTCAAACATACGGAACGAATTAACCGTTCGTTTGTTTGAGTGCAGAATCATGCTTGTGTGTATTTCCAACCGAGGAGCGTTTTATGGCTGCGAAGAAGAAGAGCGTGCTGGCCCAGCGGGTCAATGAATTGGAAGATGCGGTGACCCGCATGTTCACCGGCACGCCGCCGGCGCCGAAGGCAAAGAAGAAGCGCAAGGCGAAGCGCAAACCCGCCAAGGCTGCGGCCAAGGGCGCGGTGAAGAAAGTGAAGAAGGCGGCGAAGAAGGCCGGCAAGGCAGTGAAGAAGACTGCCAAGAAGGCAAAGAAGGCCGCCAAGAAAGTGGTCCGCAAGGCCAAGCGCAAGGCGCGCCGCTAGTATCGTCTGACATGGCTGGGGCGCGTCTCGAAAAGAGGCGCGCCCTTTTGCTTGCCATCTTTTGCTTGCCATCTTTTGATTAGTTGGTCTTTGGCGTACTCTAAATCTGTCATTTTACAGAGGTTTTCATGCGCAATTCGCAGAGTTTGTTGATCGCGGCCGGACTGTTGGTCTTAGCGGCCGCACCGGCCGCCGCCGCTGATCTGATCTATCAGGCCAATGGCGTGATGGCGCCGCCGACCGATGGTGCCGCCAACGTCGCGCTCAAGGGTGAGCGCTTTCAGGGCGCGATCATGTATCGCGACAAGGTCGCCGAGACCGAGCTGCATTTGGAAGGCATCGACAATGTGGTGGTGCTGGATGGCGAAGCCACGCTGGTCTATGGCGGCGACATGAAGGATTCCCGGATGATCTCGGAAGCCGAATTCCGGGGCAGCGCGCTGACCGGCGATACCAAGAGCATCGAGATTAAAAAGGACGACGTCATCCAGATCCCGGCCGGCACGGCCCAATGGATCAAGCCGCACGCTGGCGGCCATATCCGCTATGTGGTGTTCCGGGTTCCGGGACGCAAAGACTAGGGCGCGTTGATTTCGGGCGCTCCGATTTCCGGGACGGGCGTGAATTTCGCTTTGCGCCGGGCCCAGAGCAGATTCACCGCTAGCCCGCCCATCACCAGAAGGCCTGCGAAGATCTTCCAGCCTTCCAGTGGCTCGCCTAGCGCGATCACGGACGCCCCGATGCCGAACACCGGCACCAGCAGGGACAGCGGCGACACGGTCGCTGCCGGATAGCGCGCCAGAAGCCAGGCCCAGACGCCATAGCCGAACATGGTATTTCCCACGCTCTGCCACAGGATCACGCCCCAGGTGGTGAGCGTGGCATGGCTGAGGCCTGCCGTGATGGCGGGCAGCCCTTCGCGCCACAGCGACAGGAGATAGAGCGGCGGCAGGGAAAACATGCTGGCCCAGACCACATAGGCGAGCGCATTCACTTTGCCCGCTTCCTTGGAGCATTGGTTGGCGAGCGCCCAGCTTGCTGCCGCGAGTAGGATCAGGATCAATCCCGGGATGGTCGCACCCTTGCCGTTATGGGCGACGATGACGCCGATGCCGGCGATCCCCAGCGCGAAGGCGCCGAGTTGATACGATTTCAGCCGCTCGCCGGTCCGCATCATCGACAGGCCGATGGTGAAGAAGACCTGCATCTGTATGACCAGCGAGGCCAGGCCCGGCGAGATCATGCCATTCATGGCAATGAACAGCAGGCCGAACTGGCCCAGCCCGATGGCGATTCCGTAAATGACAAGATTGGCCAGCGGCACTTTGGGCCGTGGCAGGAAGAACACCATCGGCAGCAGCACGAACGTAAAGCGCAGCGATGCGAACAACAGCGGCGGCAACGCATTCAAGCCAAGCCGGATGATGACGAAATTGGTGCCCCAGACGAACACCACCGCCAATGCCAGCATAAGATCGCGAAAGGAGAGGGAAGAGCCGCTCACCAGAAATTCCCCGAAATTGCGCCGGCAACATAAGCGCTCCCCGATGCGTTCAGGTCTGCGCTTTGTGCATGCCGGTTCTCAATTCATATAGGCGACGGCGAAAAGCGCCATTCCGGTCGCACCCAACCCCATGGCGCTGAGCCAGAACGCCTGGCGGCGGGTGATGATGGCCACGGTGGACAGCGCGATCCCGATCTCGATCAGGGTTGCGGCCCCCGTAAGCCAATGATGGCGGCCTTCGTGCCGGGTACTTTCCGCGCGCTTGGCGTCCCGTTCCTTCTCCGCCTCCTCGGCCTTGGTCCGAGCCTTGGCCTGGGCGTCCCGCTCCGTAACGCTGTCGTCATGGAAATGAGCCAGGCCGCTTTCGGCGGCGATGTCGTACATGTGCCGTTTGAGGCTGTCGGCCTGGTATTCGTTCCAGGCGTCCGTCGCCTGGTCCTGGGCCAGAACGGCCTCCGATGATTCGGTGATCGCTCTGCCTCCTTCGACCGATTCCAGGCTGCCGGCCGTGGCGGCCAGGACGGCCAGGATCGCCACCGTGATGGAGACCTTGGAAATAAAGGGGTCCCGCGCATGGGCGGCGTGTTCGGCATGCTCATGGGCTTCCAGCGCGCTGTCGTGACTCATGACCCCTCCGGTATCTGAAAGCGCACCCTAGCGGTGGCCCGGAATGGGAGCCAGACGGCTTTCGCCCCCGATCGGGACCTGCCAACAGGCTTAACAAAAGCCAAAAAATGCCTGAATTTTCAGACGCTTCCCGTTGACGCGCCTTTGCCCCTCTGACAATTTAACCGGGCCGGGCGGCGTTACACGGTCGGTAATGTCCCGTAGGGGCTGGGATGATCAAGTCTGAATTGGTGGCGCGGCTGACCGCGCGATATCCGCATCTTTACCACCGCGACGTGGAGCGGATCGTTACAACGATGCTCGACAGCATCACCAAGGCGCTGGCCGATGGCCATCGCGTGGAGTTGCGTGGCTTTGGCGCTTTCTCGGTAAAGGTGCGGCCGTCACGAATGGGCCGCAATCCGCGGACCGGCGAGCCGGTTTCGGTGGGTGAAAAGCGCGCGCCGTTCTTCCGCACCGGCAAGGAATTGCGCGAACGCTTGAATGGCGGTACGCCGAAAGCGTAAGGACGGCAGGGTCCTTATTCATTCGCGCGGCGTCCATGAATTCCAATCCCGTCTTTGTCGCCATCGATACAACCGATCTGGAATATGCGCGTGTACTCGGCGAGCGCCTGAAACCGCATGTCGGTGGAATCAAACTGGGTCTGGAATTCTTTTCGGCGCATGGCCCGGCAGGTGTGCGGGCTTTTTCCGATATCGGCCTGCCTATTTTCCTGGACCTGAAATTCCATGACATTCCCAATACCGTGGCGGGCGCGGTGCGCGCGGCTGCCGGGCTGGGCGTGAATATCCTCAATGTCCATGCTGCGGGCGGACCGGCGATGTTGAAGGCAGCGGTGGACGCTGCCCGAGTGGTCAACCCCGATGCCAAGGTCATTGCCGTGACTGTGCTGACCAGTCTGGCCGACGCGGATCTCGAGGCGGTAGGCCAGCGCGGCCCGGCCGCAGACCAAGTTGCTCGGCTGGCAACGCTGACCCGCAGCTGCGGTCTGGATGGCGTGGTCTGCTCGGCGCATGAGATCGCCAGCCTGCGGGCTGCGTTGGGTCCGGACTTCCTTTTGGTGGTGCCGGGCATCCGGCCCAAGGGCGCTGATCTGGGCGATCAGCAGCGGGTGATGGGTCCGAAGGAGGCGCTGGATGCCGGCGCCAGTATCCTGGTGATCGGCCGCCCCATCACGGCCGCGCCGGACCCAGCCGAAGCGGCCCGCGCCATTGCCGAAAGCCTGGGCTTTTCCTGAGGTTAAGTCCCCACTCGCGGGTTGCTTGATTTTGGGCGACCTTTAAGCCCATAAGCCCCATCCCATGCCGGTTCAGGTCAAAATATGCGGGATCAATTCGGCCGCTGCTGCCGATGCGGTCCTTCGCGTCGGTGCCGATTTCGGCGGCCTGGTGTTCTTCGCCAAAAGCCCCCGCCATCTGAACTTGGAGCAGGGTTCGATGCTGGCGGAGCGGATGCGGGGACGGCTGCGGCTGGCGGCGCTGGTGGTCGATGACAAGGATGAGCAGCTGGCTGCCATCGCCCGACTGGTGAAACCCGATTTCTTCCAGCTTCACGGCAAGGAGACGCCTGAGCGGGTCGCGGACATCAGGGCCCGCTTTGGTATTCCCGTCATCAAGGCGCTCGCGATCTCGGAACCCGGCGACCTGGCCAAGGTCGCGGCCTATGACGATGTGGCAGAGATGTTTTTGTTCGACGCTATGCCTGCCGCCGATGCCTCGCGTCCTGGCGGCCATGGCGCGGCCTTCGACTGGCAGATCTTGAAGGGGCAGAATTTCGTACGGCCCTGGTTTTTGGCCGGCGGATTGATGCCGGAGAATATTGCCCGGGCCATCGCGGTCAGCGGCGCGAAGATGGTCGATGTATCGTCCGGCGTGGAAAGCGCGCCTGGCATCAAAAGCCCAAACCGTATCGCGGAATTTGTCGCGGCGGCGAAACAAACGGTGCGCGCGTGAACACATTGCTCAATTCCCTGCGGTCCGGTCCCGACGCCAGCGGGCATTTCGGCGCCTATGGCGGACGTTTCGTCGCCGAGACCTTGATGCCGTTGCTGCTGGAGCTTGAGAAAGCCTATGAGGCGGCGAAACAGGACCCATCCTTCCAGAAGGAACTCGACGGGCTTCTCACCCATTATGCCGGGCGCGAGAGTCCGCTCTATTTCGCGCCGCGCCTGACCGAGCATTTCGGCGGCGCCAAGATTTATCTCAAGCGCGAAGACCTCAATCACACCGGCGCGCACAAGATCAACAATTGTCTGGGCCAGATCTTGTTGGCGCGGCGCATGGGCAAGACCCGTATCATCGCTGAGACCGGCGCGGGCTCGCATGGCGTGGCGACGGCGACCGTGGCCGCGCGCTTCGGACTTCCCTGCGTGGTTTATATGGGCGAGGTGGATACCGAGCGGCAACGACCCAATGTCTTCCGGATGAATTTGCTGGGCGCGACGGTGCGGCCCGTCACCTCCGGTGCGCGCACTTTGAAAGACGCGATGAACGAGGCACTGCGCGACTGGGTCGCCAATGTCGAAGACACATTCTACATCATCGGTTCGGCGGCGGGACCGCATCCCTATCCGGGAATGGTACGGGATTTCCAACTGGTGATCGGCAACGAGACCCGGGCGCAGATGCAGGAGCAGGAAGGCAAGTTGCCGGACCTCGTTGTGGCCTGCGTGGGTGGCGGCTCCAACGCTATCGGCATGTTCCATCCGTTCGTCGACGACGCGGATGTTGAAATTCACGGCGTCGAAGCGGCAGGCGAGGGCGTCGACACGCCGCGCCATGCCGCCACCATCTCCAAGGGTTCGCCGGGTGTGCTGCATGGCTCGCGCTCTTATCTGCTGCAGGATGCCGAAGGCCAGGTGCAGGAAGCTCATTCGATTTCCGCGGGCCTGGATTATCCCGGGGTGGGTCCGGAACATTCCTGGCTGAAGGATATCGGCCGGGTGAAATATTTCTCCGCCACCGACCAGGAGGCGCTGGACGCATTCATGCTTCTGTCCAAGCTGGAAGGCATTATCCCGGCTCTGGAATCCGCACATGCGCTGGCACATGTCGCCCGGGTCGCGCCTAAGATGCGCAAGGACCAGTCCATCGCCATCTGCCTGTCGGGACGCGGCGACAAGGATGTGTTCTCGGTTGCCGAAGCCCTCGGGGAAAAAATATGAGCCGGATCGCGGCGCGTTTCGCCGAGCTGAAGGCGCAAGGCCGGGCGGCGTTCGTGCCGTTCATCACGGCAGGCGATCCGGATTTCGAGATTTCGCGTGCGATCCTGGAAGCGTTGCCGGGCGCGGGCGCGGATGTGATCGAGCTGGGCATGCCCTTCAGCGATCCCATGGCCGATGGCCCTGCCGTGCAGGCCTCGAGCCTTCGTGCGTTGAATGCAGGTGCCACCATGGCGCGGACGATGGATCTGGTGCGCGGGTTTCGCCAGCGCGACGACAAGACGCCGATTGTGCTGATGGGCTACTACAATCCTGTGCATGCGCGGGGCGCCGATGCATTCGTGCGCGAAGCAGCGGCGGCAGGCGTGGACGGTTTCATCATCGTCGATCTGCCACCGGAAGAAGACGCGGTGCTGCTGAAGCCCGCACAGGCTGCCGGTATCGATATCATTCGCCTGGTGACACCCACCACCCACAATGCCCGGTTGGTGAAGGTGCTGAATGGCGCCAGTGGTTATCTTTACTATGTATCCATCACCGGCGTGACCGGCACCAAGAGCTTCGCCGAAGACGATGTGAAGGCGGCACTGGTGCGCATCCGCAAGGCGACCAATCTTCCTGTGGCGGTTGGTTTCGGCATCCGCACGCCGGCACAGGCGGCACAGATCGCTCGCATCGCCGATGCGGCGGTGGTGGGCTCCGCGATTGTCAATGTCATTGCCGAGAAACAAGGTGCGGGCAGGGACGCGATTGTGACAGCGGTATCGGAACTGTGCCGCGCGTTGGCCGATTCCATTCGCGCCGAATCCGGTGCTAAGGTACGGGCATGAACTGGATCACCAATCTCGTCCGCCCCCGCATCAAGAAATTGATGACCAAGGGCGGCAGCGGCCGCGAGACCCCGGAAAACCTCTGGCGCAAATGCTCCGCCTGCGGAGAAATGATTTTCCATCGCGATCTGGTGGCGAATTTCTATGTCTGCCCCAATTGCAGCCATCATCTGCGCATCGGCCCAGCGGAACGGTTCGCCTTCACCTTCGACCCCAATTCTTATGCCGAATTGCCGCCGCCCCAGGTCGTCAGCGATCCGCTGCGCTTCAAGGCTGAGAAGCGTTACGCCGACGAAATGAAGGCTGCCAAGACCAAGACAGCGCGGCCCGAAGCTTTCAGTGCCGCGCGCGGCACAATCGACGGCTTGCCGGTGATGATCACGGTGCAGGCGTTCGACTTCCTGGGTGGTTCGCTGGGCATGGCGGTAGGCGAGGCCTTCGTACGGGCAGCCGAAGCGGCGATCGCCGAAAAGCGTGCCTTCATCCTTTATGTCTCGTCCGGCGGGGCACGCATGCAGGAAAGCATGCTGTCCTTGATGCAGATGCCCCGCACCACCATCGCGGTGCAGATGCTGAAGGAAGCAGGCTTGCCTTATATCGTTGTCTTTACCGATCCCACCTTCGGCGGGGTCTCCGCTTCCTACGCCATGCTGGGCGATATTCAGATCGCCGAACCGGGGGCGCAGATCGGTTTTGCCGGCGCCCGCGTTATCGCCCAGACCATTCGTGAGAAGCTGCCCGAGGGCTTCCAGCGCGCCGAATATCTTCTCGCGCATGGGATGCTGGATATGGTGCTGCCGCGCGCCGAAATGCGCGCTACCCTATCGCGCATTCTGCATATGCTTTTGAAGAAGCCGCGTCCCAAGGCCCGGACCTTGCCGCCGCCCACCCTCAACGGCAATGGACGCGCGGTCGCCGTGCAATGATCCCGGCCCTGCGCAGCGGATTTGAATCGCCGCGCAGCTCGGCGATCCTCGACCGGCTGCTGGCGCTGCATCCCAAGAAAATCGATCTGGTGCTGGACCGCATGCTGCGGCTGCTGGGCGCGTTGGGCAATCCCCAGCTCAAGCTGCCGCCGGTGATCCATGTTGCGGGCACCAACGGCAAGGGCTCGGTCTGTGCCTTTTCTCGCGCCATGCTGGAGGCGCAAGGGCTCAAGGTCCATATGCATATCTCGCCGCATCTGGTGCGCTTCCATGAACGCATCCGCATTGCCGGCGAATTGATTTCGGAAGACGAGCTTTGCGCCGTGCTGGAAGAGGTGGAGCGCGTCAATGACGGCGAGCCCATCACCTTTTTTGAAATCACGGCAGCCGCCATGTTCCTGGCTTTCTCCCGCCACCCCGCCGACGCTCTGGTGCTGGAAGTGGGACTGGGCGGCAAGTATGACGCCACCAATGTGGTGCCCCGGCCCGCCATGACCATCGTGCAGCCGGTAGGTCTGGATCACATCGAGTTTCTCGGTGACGACATCGGCACAATCGCGGGGGAAAAAGCCGGGATCATCAAGCCCGGTATTCCGGTCATGATCGGCCCGCAAGACGAAATCGCCCGCGAAGTGATCCTGCGCCGCGCCGACAAGGTCAGCGCGCCCGCCTTTGTGTTCGGCCAGGATTTCTTCGGCCGCCAGGAGCATGGCCGCATGGTTTATGAAGATGAGATGGGACTGCTCGACCTGCCGCTGCCGCGTCTGATCGGCCGTCACCAGATCGACAATGCCGCCGTCGCCATCGCAGGCCTGCGCCACGCGATGCGCGAAGGTCAGCCGCTGAACTGGGGCGCCGACGCCGCCGTGGAAAAGGGCGTGCGGACCGTGGACTGGCCGGGACGCCTGCAGCATCTGTCTCATGGCCCACTGGTCGGCGAGGCGCCGGACGGCGCTGAGATCTGGCTGGATGGCGGCCACAACCCCCATTGCGCCGCCGCGGTCAGCCGCGCCATCGCCGATTTGGACGAGAAAGTTGACAGACCTCTCTATCTGATCTGCGGCATGCTCCGGACCAAGGACGCAGAAGGTTTTCTGGCCGCGTTCAAAGGCTTGGCGCGACATGTTGTGACGGTTTCTATCCCCGGCGAAGCCGCCAGCCTGGGCGCCGGTGCGCTTTACGACGCCGCCCGTGCCGCCGGTCTGGACGCCGCGCCGGCCGAGGATCTGGAAGACGCGATGCTGCAAGTGGGCGCTTGGGCGCGCGCCCACCCCAAGGAGCCGCCGCCGCGAATCCTTATCTGCGGTTCGCTCTATCTCGCCGGCTATGTCCTGCGGGACAACAGCTAGCGCTTCAAGATCGCCGTCGCCTGATCCAGACGGGCGCTATAAGCATTGATGGTGCCGGCAGTCAGCCCGATATATTGCGTGGCGTCGTTCCAGCGTTCCTCTTCGATCGCTTCGCGCACACCGGGCAGGGTCTTGGCGCCATAGCCCGTGAAGCGGCCGGGCGCATAGATCGCGTTCTTGTACCAGTCGCGGAAGGGCAGGCCCTTATCCAGCAACAGGGTCTGGCCGATGGACTGCATCAATCCTTGAACCTGCGCGAGGTTGGCGGCGGAAAGGCGCGTGCCATTGGCGGTCAAGGCATCGTCATAAGCCTTGGCGCTTGCCTTCAACTTTGCATCGGCCTGATCGAGCGGCGCGAAATCGAATTTCGGCACCTCCAGCAGCGGCGTGGGATTGGCGTGCGGCTTGGTGGGATCCGCAGCCAGGGCATAGACATTGTCCGCCAGCATCTTCTTCTGGGTTTCCGCCGTCGTGCGCCGCGTGTCCGCCAGGCGCTTTACTTCGCCGACATAGACACCAATGGCATCGGCGAAATCGGAGGCCTGCTGGATCGGCAAATCAGTGTCGGCGGCCTTGATCACCGCCCGGCCTACCGTCTTGGCCAGCAGCGCGTCATAGACAAAGCCCGGATCGACGAACTTGCTGTGATGCTCATAGGTGTCATAGCGGGAGTGATAGACGCCGGTGGAACGGCCTTCGCCGCCATAGCCGTAGTCCAATGTCGACAGACCCAGATGCTGGAGATAGGCGGAATAGTCCGAACCCGAACCCAACGGCTCCAGCGGCATGTTCTTCGACGCATCCGCCGCCTGGCGGCCCATGGCGCGGTCATGTTCGTCGGCCATTGGCCCCGCCATGCGCAGGCGGGCGCGGCGGCGTGTGTCGACGGATTGACCGGTTTCCGGATCGACCAATCCGGCCAAGGTGTCGCTGACGAATTTCTCCAGATCTTCGCTGCCGCCGACATTGAGGATGCCGCGGCCATTGCCGTCGCTGTTGATATAGACGACGGCTTTCTGCTTCAGCTCGTCGGCGTGGTCTTCCGCCCATTCGGTCGAGCCCAGCAGCATCGGTTCTTCCGCGTCCCAGCTGGTGTAGACGATGGTGCGCTTGGGTTTCCAGCCGCCTTTGACCAGTTGACCCATCGCTTTGGCCTCGGCCAGCAATGCGGTCTGGCCCGACAGGGGATCGCTGGCGCCGAACACCCAGCCGTCATGATGATTGCCGCGGATCACCCACTGGTCGGGATATTGCGAACCTTTCAGGGTGGCGATCACATCATAGATGGGCTTGAGGCTCCATTCGGATTTCACCAACAGATGCACCGGCACCTTGCCGGTGACGCGATAGGTGATGCCCAGATGGCCGCGCCAATTGTCCGGCGCCACCATGCCGTCCATCGCGCCCAGCATCACTTGCGCATCGGCATAGGAGATCGGCAGCGCAGGAATTCTGAGAAGCGAGGGCGACTCCTCGCGCGTCAGGCGCTTGGCGCCTTCCTTGGCCGCGATGCCGGGCGTCAGCGGATCGCCGGGATAAATCGTCATGTCGGCGACGGAGCCGCGCTGGAATCCTTGCGACGGACGCATCGAGCCTTTGGGATAGACGCCGTCCACCGAATAGCCGTCATCGGCGGGATCCGAATAGATCAAGGCGCCGATCGCGCCATGATCCTGCGCCAGCTTGACCTTCAGGCCGCGCCAGCCTTGGCCATACCGGGTGATGACGATCTTGCCCTTGACAGAGATGCCCAATTGTTCGAGGCGCTTATAGTCATCGGCATTGCCGTAATTCACATAGACCAACGGCGCGGTGACATCGCCGTCGCCCTGGAACGCCAGATAGGCGGGCAGGGCCGGTTGCTTGGCGGTGGCGGAGCTGTCGCCGGGAATGGGGCGCTCCTGCAAGGTCGCTTTCCAGGGCTTGCCGTTGAGGTTCGGCATTTCCAGCGCCTCAGTGATCGGCGTGGGATAAAGCACTTGATAAGTTTCGATATGGGCGTCCCAGCCGAAACTCTGGAACTGTTTCAGGATCCAGTCGGCATTGGCCTTGTTGTGGGGCGAGCCGACATGGTTGGGCTCCGCCGCCAGCAGCTTCATCCAGCCATCGAGTTCGTGCGGATTGATCAACGCGTCGAAACGCGTCGTCAGGCTGGCATAATCATTGGAAGGCGTTTGCGCGAAGGCCGCGCCCGTCAGAAGAATGCCGGCAAGACCCAGCAAAACAGAACGCCGCATGAAAACCCCCAACCGATGTTTCTTAGGGAACCATCGTATCGGTGGTTTTCTGCGGCGTCACGCAGGGAAGGGAAGAAAATACGGAGCGCAGCCAGCCGAAGTGGGCACCGGTTCGGCGTCCGGCTGCGCGACCAACAAGAATCAGATCGAGGATTCGATCCATTCCTTGATCTTGGACTTGGGCAGCGCGCCGACCTTGGTGGCTGCAACCTGGCCCTGGGAAAAGATCATCATGGTGGGGATGCCGCGCACGCCATACTTGGTTGGAACGTGCGGGTTCTCGTCGATATTGATCTTGGCGATGGTCACTTTGTCGGCTAGCTCGGCGGAGAGTTCATCCAGCGCCGGTGCAATCATGCGGCAAGGTCCGCACCATTCGGCCCAGAAATCCACCAGAACCGGCTTGGTGGCGTCCAAAACATCGGCCTGAAACGAGGCATCCGAGACTTTGATGGGCATAGGGTGTTTGTCCTTTAACTCGCCCCTTTATCTAGGAATGCACCCCCTCGGGGTCAAGCCGCCGCCGGATATGGTCCATTTGGCGGTCCAGAAGGGGGTCGGAAAGCCGCATCAGGGAGGGGCCATCGGTCCAGATTAGCCCACAGACGATTCGCCGGTCCGGGAATATCCGCGTCGCGGCGGCGCGGTAGAGCGCCATCTGGGCAAGGTAAATGGGGCTGACGTCATCTTCACGGGAAGGCGGCGGCCGGTTGGTCTTGAAGTCCAGGATCAAAACTTCCGTGTCGGTAACCGCCAGCCGGTCGACCCGGCCGTTGACCTGCGCTCTGGGCCCCAGCTCCGGAAGTGCTGCCAGGAAAGCGACTTCGGCCCGGCTCGAGGGTGCGAACACAGGTGCGAATTGTGGATCGTCCAGCAACCGCAATGTCTCATCCGCCAGCGCCGCAGCCGCGTCAGCATCGAAACCTTGCGCAACGGCATATCTAATCGCCCGCGCGCGTCGCGCGTCGATGGCGATCTCCGGTAGACGCGCGAGCAGGGCATGTACGACATTGCCGCGCTTGAAACGATCCTTGCCCGCGTGCAGCGGCGACAGGGAGGTCTGTTCCGGCATGTCCAGCGCATCGGAAGGGCGGATCAGCCGGGGTGAGATGTGTTCCGGCGGCGCCGGGCGCGTCATCCATCCCGGCAGCGGTTTTGCTATAGCAGCGGCAGTGACTTCTGCGGCGCGCATCTCATCCTCGACATGCCCAAACACGGATGCAGCTTCGCCATGCCGGGTGATCGGCCGGCCCAGCGCTTCGGCTGCGGCGCGTGCCAACGCGTACCAGGACCCATCCCGCACACCGCGGCGATTCTCGAAGCCGCAGACATAGAGCCGGTCGCGGGCACGGGTGAGGGCGACATAGAGCAGGCGGCGATGCTCGCGCAGCGTCTGGTCTTCTTCGGCCCGCTTGGCAGCTTTGACGCTCTCCGGCGCTTCGGCTTCGGCCAGGGGAAACAGCACACCGGTCTCGCCATACAGCAAATGCCCTTTGCGCGACGGCGGATCGGGCAGGGCGGTGGTGTCGGGCAGAATGACGATGTCGGCTTCCAGGCCCTTGGCGCCATGTACGGTCATCACCCGCACTTCGTTGCGGCCGCGTTCCATATCGCGCTTGATCTCGGTATTGCCGCGCGCCACCCAGTCCAGGAATCCTTCCAGCGAGGGCGTGTGCATCCGCTCATAGGTCAAGGTGAGGGAAAGAAATTCTTCGATGGCGTCGGTGGATTCCGGTCCGAGCCGGGCAATGAGATCGCGTTTCTTGTCCCGTGCCGTCAGGGCATGGCTATAGAATTCGAACGGCGGAGCATAGTCGGCGCGCGCCAGCATTTCCGACAGGAAGATATGGGCCGCTTCGAAGCGCGCCTGGTTTTTATGGTCGTATAGCGATTGCCAGACTGTGCCGGTGCGCCCGTGGCAAAGTGTGAAGAGATCCTCCTCGCTGACGTCGCACAATGGCGAACGCAACAGGGCCGCCAGATTGAGATCGTCTTCCCGCTGCAGGACGAACCGGCCCAGCGCCATCAAGTCCATCACGGCAATCTGTTCGGTGAGCGTGATGCGGTCGGCGCCCGCCACCGGAATGCGGCGCAACTTCAATTGCCGGATGACTTCCCCGCCGAACGGTTCGCGGCGCGGCAACAAGATCATGATGTCGCCGGGCGCGATCGGTTTTTCATGACCCGGCAGGGTTGCGCCGCTATCCAGCCAGGTGCGGATTTGGTCGGCGATGCGCTGTGCCAGCTCGGTGATCGGACTGTCGGGCTGCACCGCATCGACCGGCAGATAGGGATCCACCGTCACGGCCGGGGGCGGGACCAACGCGGTCCAGAATTCGATCCCGCCTTTTGCCTCGGCGCGATGGGCCAGATGCGTGATTGCCTGATCGCGCGAGGTGAGGCCCGCGCGCGCCGCAGGATCGAAGAAAACATGATCGACGAATTGCAGGATTTCCGGCGCCGAGCGGCGTGACGTGACCAGCGGCTGGTCCACGAAAGGTTGTTCGGCTTGGGCTGCGAGTTGCTCGAAATAATTCCGGTTGATGTCGAACTGGGTGGGATCGGCGCCCTGGAAGCTGAAAATGGATTGCTTTTCGTCGCCCACCGCGAAAATGGTGCGGGCCAGTTTGCGGTCCCGGCCGGTACCCGCGAAAAATTCCTCTGTCAGTTTGCGCACGATGGCCCATTGTTCCGGGCTGGTATCTTGGGCTTCGTCGATCAGGATATGGTCGATACCATTGTCGAGCTTGTAGAGCACCCATTGCGCGGCGTTGCCCCGTTCCAGCAGGGCTAGGGTCTTTATGATCAAGTCGTCGTAATCCAGCACCGCGCGGTGCGCCTTGGCGGCGGCATATTCCCGGCGCATGGCGTCGATGAGAATAAGGGATGCTTCCGCGAGCTGTGCGGCGCGCGCCGCGCGCTGGCGATCGTCGGCTCGGCAAAACCGGTCTTGCAGGTCGCTCAGATAAGCGAGCAGATCGGGCCGCGCATCCGCCAGAGCTTTCGCGGCAAGCTTCTTGCGCGGCGCGCCATCGCGGGTCATCAACCAATCGCGGAACAGCGTGAAACTGCTGGGCGCGAAATCTTGTGCGAGGATTTTCGCCAGTTTGATTCCGGCTTCGGCATCGAGCTTGCCGCCGTCATGCAGCCAACTGCGCACGGCGCGCAGTTGTTCGACTTCTTTACGCATCGCGTCGCAAAAATCCTGCGCCGCGTCCGTGCCGCGCTCCGCGCCGTGCGCCCGCCAGATCGCCTCTTCAAAGGGCACGCCATCCAGACCGTCGAAGAAGCGGTCCATCTTGCGCCGGTCGTTGCCCAACGCCGCCTGCAGAATATCATTAAGCCGCGCTTCACCCGCCTCCGTCGCCAGCCGCGCCACGGCATCATGCAGGCGGGGCTCGCCATCTCCCGCACGTTCCAGCACGATCTGCCTGGCCTCGGCGATCAGCGCGCGCGCGGACGCGTCATCGAGAACTTCGAAGCCTGGTGACACGCCCGCCTCGATGGGAAAGCGCGCCAGTACGATCTGGCAGAAGGCGTGCAAGGTCAGGACTTTCAGGCCGCCGGGCGTTTCCAGCGCCTGGGCGAAGAGGCGTCGCGCCTTGGGCAAATCGTTGGGCTCGGCGCCGATGGCCTCGATATTTTTTGCCAGCTCGTCATCGGGCAGCATTGCCCATTTTCCAAGTTGCACGAACAGCCGGTGCTGCATCTCGGCGGCCGCGGCCTTTGTGAAAGTAAGGCAGAGAATTTTTTCCGGCCTTGCGTCCGCCAACAGCAGCCGCGCCACCCGATTGGCCAGGGTGTAGGTTTTGCCTGCACCGGCATTCGCCGCCACCCAGGCCGACAGAGACGGATCGGATGCGAGGTTGCTGCTCATGCATCCTCCACGCCGGAGACCGACCATTCACGCACCCGCGCCAGATGGTCGTAATCGCCTTCCGAGGTCGTGCTGAACGGGCGCACCCGCGAATGATAGGGCGTGGCGGGATCGTCGAAGCGGGCGATGCGCGCTGCCAATTGCGCCACCGCCTTGGCGATCAGATCCGGCACATCGGAAATGGATTGCACCTTGCCGCCTTCAGGGCTACCGGAGATGTGCAGATACAGCAGCTCTTCGACCGCCAGCTTTCCAAGCCCCGGAAACCCACCTTCCGCCAGGATGGCGCCTTCCAGCGGCAATTGCGGCGCCAGCAATTCGCGCACTTGGGGCGGGCTGGGCGGACGGCCCGTCTTGTAGTCCAGGATCGCGGCATTGCCGTCATTGAGAAGGTCGATGCGATCCGCGATGCCGCTCAAGGTGAAGTCGCCGCCGGGGGCCGAGAACACACGCGTGCCGCGGATTTCCAAGACACTGCGCGCGATGCCATCGGCCCGCTCGCGTTCCAAATCGGCAAACCATCGCGCCGCATTCTGAAAGCGCGGACGCCATACCGACAGAGCGGATCTGGGAATGGCGAGTTCCGCGAACACGCTGTCCGCCATTACCATCAACAGCGCCACGGCATCGTCCGGCGGCGCGCCGGGAAAGCGCTGCTTGTACAATTCCAGGGCGCGATGCAGGGCGGTGCCCCGTTCCATCGGACCGATCGGGGCATCCAGCGGATCGAGCGGCCTGAGCTTCAGCACATGACGGGCATAGATGGCATAGGGATCGCGCAGCCAGGTTTCGATTTCGGTGACGGACAATTTACGCGGCCGCGTTTCGACGGGCGGCCGGGGCGCGGGCGGCAGGATGGGCGCGGCGGGCCGGACTTCGCAAAGCTGACGCGCGCGCTCGGCATAGGGGCCGCTGGAAATCTCCAGGCCGAGGCCGGCGGTCAATTGTGTCAATCGTTGCAGCCAGCGTGACGCGATGGTCGGCGCGCCTTCGGATTTGGCAGCACGGGTCAGCAATATTTCGCCGCCCGCCGCCAACCCGGCGAAATCATGCGCCGCCAATCCGATGACCCGTTCGGGTTGCTCCAGCCCCAATGTTTCGCGCATTGGCCGCGAGAACCAGGGATCGGCCGGCGCGGTTTGCGGCCAGGTGCTTTCATTCAGGCTGCCCAGGATTGTGAGATCGAAGCTTTGCAAGCGCGCTTCCAACGGACCCAGAATGACAATGGCGTGATGGCGATTGAAGCGCGGACGCACGGGTGTTTTCATCGCCAGGGCACGCAGCAGCGCAGGATAGGCGCGGGGTTCAAAAGGCGGCAGCCCGGCGGTGCCATCGCGGAAGGCTTGAAAGAACAAAGAAGCTGCTTCGCCATCCGCATCGCGCCAAATCGGGCAATCCTGCGCCGCGGCACAGGAAAGCCGTTCCGCGGCATCGAGATGGATAGCGAGAAGATCTTCCAGAGGGATTTCGGATTTCGCGAAGGCTGCTTCCAGTGGCGACAAGATCGCGGACAAGTTTGCCCACCAGGCGGCGAGTACGGCGCAAATCTGCGCGTCTGTCTTGCCGCGCGCTTCGACAATCGCGCCCGTAATGGCTTTTGCGATGCCGGCAAGACCTGGGTCGGTACGAGGACCGCGCAAGGCCTGCCGGTCCAGCATGCGCGCATGATCGCGGAACGCGGCGGGATCGCCGCCCATGGTGGCGAAGGGATGCTTCAGAAGCGCCAGCAGCGGCACGGGTGCGAACTGTGTTTCTGCCGCTTCGGCCAGCAGACATATGAAGGCGCCGGCGCTGGTATGAGCCAGGGGCCGGCCTGCGGAATCGTCGATCGCGATCTGCCAGCGTCCCAATTCTGCGGCCACGCGCCGCGCCAGAGTCCGGTCGGGCGTGATGAGCGCCCCTGTCCGGCCTTCCTGTTCCAAAGCTTCGCGCAAGGCCAGTGCGATCACCAATGCTTCTTGTGCCGGATCGGCGGCGGTGACCAATGTGACGCCATCAAGGCCTTGGGCGATATCGCCGCCACCCGCATCCGCAAGTGCGCGCCAGGCATCGGTTGTAGGCGCGGGGCGCAGGCTTTCGCGCAGCATATTTTCGCGTGCGGGATTGGGGCAAGCGCCATGCCAGTTCTCCACATCGCCACGCAGCGTTCCGATGGAAGCCAGCAATTGCTGAAGGCCGTATTGCGGGTGCCCCGGATCGAGGCTTTGCCAGCTTCTCTCATCCAGCGCGCGATCAAGCCCGGGCAATATCAACGCGCCTTGCGGCAAGCGCGCGATCACGCCCAACAGTCTGGCCGTGGCGGGGATGGAGCCGGTTGAACCGGCCGCGATCACCATGCCCGGTGGCGGATGCTGCTCCAGCCGATCGGCCAACTGAGACAATGCGCGATTGCGCCGGTCCGCCGGATTGATCACGCCATCGTCCGCCAAAAGCGCGGGCCAGTTATCGCGGATCAAAATCAGGAAGCGGGTGACGTCTTCCCAGTGTGCCGCCAGCGATTGCGGCGCAAGCTCTTCCAGCCGCGCAAGATCGGCGCCCTGGCGTTCGGCATCGTCCATCACCTTTGCCAGGCTTTCCGCCAGCGCGGCTGCCTGAGAGAAATTCATGATCTCGCCCAGGCTGGTGCTTTTTTTCTGGATCATGAACGCCAGCAGCAATTGGCGGCGGATCGATGAGATGGCGGGCGGCAGGTCCAGTCCTTCGTTCACGGTGTCGAACTGGAAATTGTCTTCGTCGCTGTCGCCCAACGCGCGGAATTGCGGCAGCAGCGCCGCTCCGCCCAGCACTTTGGCGAAGGCCTCGCCGAAACTGCGCGCAGCGCGCCGGGTGGGCAGGTAGATGGTGACTTCGGACAGGGCGAAAGGATTTTTTTCCACCCGCTCGATCAGACCGCGCGCCAAAGTCTCGCCGAAAGGCGCGCTGGCCGGGATCGTGAAGATGCCGCTCACGCCCGTCCCAGCCGGGCAAGAAATGCTTCGGCATCGTCGCGTGCCTCGGGGCTGCCGACATGCAGCCAGACACCGTCAAGCCGTGCGCCGAAAAGCCGTTCTTTGGCGATGGCACGGTTCCACATCATATTGGTGGAAAAAGCTGGTGCAGGCGGATCGGCAAACAGGCGGGGATGCACCAGTTGCACGCCGGGAAATGCAAAGGGTGAAATCACCCGGTCCGGCACGCGGCTGACATGACCGGTGGCGGACAGGCGAAAATCGCCGCGCCAACCTTCATATCCCAACGCCGAAACCATCGCGGCCAGCAGCAGCAGCCCATCCATCCGACCTTCGTCCCACAGCCGCATCATGGTGGGCAGGGCGGAGCTATAGCCTTCGACCCAGATCGAATCCGAATTCAGAATAAAGAAAGGCTCGTTCTGGAAATGGGGCAGGGCCTTGACCACGCCACCACCGGTGTCGAGCAAGGCATCGTCTTCCGCCGAATAGCGGATTTCAATGTCGCGCCGCTTGTCCAGATGCGCGCGCAGCATGTCAGCCTTGTAGTGCAGATTGACCACCGCCAGCTCCACGCCCGCTGCTACCAGACGATCGAGCGCATGATCGATCAGCGGTTTTCCACGCACGGTGATCAGCGGCTTGGGCCGATCGTCGGTGAGCGGCCGCATGCGCGCGCCCAGCCCCGCGGCCATGATCATGGCGCGACGGATCACGCGGACTCCAGTTCCGGCAAGGTGCGCCGCGCGATAGGGATAAAGCGGTCATACCAGGCGCGCAGATCGGCCAGCAGCGGATGACTGAGATCGCGCTCCAGATACGACCAGACGCGCGGCAGATAGGACAGATAGCGCCGCTTGCCGTCGCGGGCATAGAGTCGCGCGAAAATGCCCACGATCTTGGTGTTGCGCTGCGCCGCCATCACCGCCATCTCGGCACAAAAATGGGCGTTGTCGAGCGGCGTGCCCTGGGCGCGCATCGTTGTCAGATAATGGGCGATGGCAATCTCTCCCAATTCAGGCGAGACGTCGCGGCGGGCATCTTCGGTGAGCGAGATCAGATCATAGGCCCGGCTCCCGGCCACCGCGTCCTGAAAATCGATCAGACCCACGCGCGCCAGGCCTTCGCGCTCCGGCAACCAGAGCAGGTTCTGGGCGTGATAATCGCGATGGACGAAAACCGGTTCGCTGTCGGCGATCGCATTCAGAGCCCGGTGCCACAAGGTACGATGCTCCCGGTATTCGATGTCGCTGGCTTTGCGGCCAAGCGCCAGGGGGAAAAACCATTCCAGCATCAGATCGGTTTCCGCGATCAGGGCGATGTTGTCATAAGCGAACAACGGAAGGTCAGGTGCCAAAATATCGGGCGCCTTTTCGCGATGGAGCCGCGCCAGGATTTCCACCGCCGCCTTGTAAAGCTCTTCTTCCGAGCCTCCCTGCGCCAGCACGTCGGAGAAGAGGGTGTCGCCCAAATCTTCCAACACCAGCCAGCCGCGAAGGTAATCGGCGGCATGGATCACGGGTGCTGCGAGGCCTCGGGCACGAAGAAAATCGGACACGGCTGAAAACCGGCGGCAGTCGGCGCCCGCCAGGCGGGCCACGGCATTGTAGCCAAGCGCGCGGCGGGTTGTTTCGTCGGCATCAGGGGCTGCCACTGCCGCTTCGGCGGCCTGGGGCTGGTCCATCAGCATGGCGCGGCGGCCATTGTGAATGAGCCGAGCATAGTGGCGGGTGGAAGCATCGCCGGGCAAAGGCGTGATTTCAGCATCGCCCCAACCGGCGGCACGGAGAAATTCCTGGCGATCAGACATACGCGGCTTCCAAGCTGCGCCAGCGCCCCGGTCCCGCCAATGTGGCGCGGCGCTCGCCGTCCGCGAGCAAGTGCACGGTCAGCGCATCGGCGGGCAAGCGCTCTAGTGCTCGCTCCGGCCATTCGATCAAGGCGGCGCCGTCGTTCAGCGCTTCTTCCAATCCCAGTTCATCCATCTCGGAGGCGCGCTTCAGGCGATAAAGGTCATAGTGGTTGACGGTGAAGCGCGACGTTTCATAAGCCTGCACCAGCGTGAAGGTGGGGCTGGGCACGGTCTCGTCTACGCCCAGGGCGACGAGGATGGCGCGCGCCAGGGTGGTCTTGCCGCTTCCTAGATCGCCTTGCAGCAGCACCGCATCGCCGACCGACAATCGGTCCGCAATCGCGGCGCCCAAGGTCGCCGTCGCCGCCAGGTCCGGCAGCGCCACCGTCATGCGAAATCCATCCGTCATGCCTTGTTCTAGCCCGCGTCTGCCCCCGGTCTCAACGGCGGCCCGCAACAGGGTTGGGGGCGTTTGCGCAGGTCCTATCCCCATGCTAGCCCCCGGCCTGATTTCACGGAAAAACCATGCCGGAACAAATTGTCATTATCGGTGCGGGCCAGGCGGGCGTGCAGGTGGTCCAGAGCCTGCGCGGCGAGGGCTATGCCGGCGCCATCACCATGGTCGGCGACGAAGCCTATCCGCCGTATCAGCGGCCGCCGCTGTCCAAGGCGTACCTGCTGGGCAGCTTCGCCCGCGAGCGTCTGTTCCTGAAACCGGACGCCTTCTATCGCGAGGCAGGCTGCGAGCTGATCCTGAATACCGCCGTGGTGTCGATCGACCGGGCTGCAAAACAAGTGGCACTGAGCGATGGTCGGGCGCTGCCCTATGACAAGCTGCTGCTGGCGACCGGCACCCGGGTCCGCAAGCTGTCCTGTCCCGGGGCAGGGCTGCCGGGGGTTCATCATCTGCGCGACATTGCCGACGTGGACGGCCTGCAGGATGTGTTCAAGGCGGGCGCCCGCATCGCCATTGTGGGCGGCGGATATATCGGACTGGAAGTTGCAGCGGTCGGCGCCAAGCGCGGATTGGATGTGACGGTGTTCGAGACCGCCGACCGGCTGATGGCCCGCGCGGTTTCCAAACCGGTTTCCACATTTTTTGCGGAAGAACATGCGGCTTCTGGTGTGAAGTTAAATCTCAATACAAGCGTAGAAGCTTTTGAAGGAAAACAAAAAATAGAGACCGTCCGTGCGGGTGGGGTTGCCCATCCCGCCGACCTTGTTCTGGTGGGGATCGGGGTAGTCCCGAACGATATGTTGGCACGCGAATCCGGGCTTCCCTGTCAGGACGGGATTATCGTCGATCGCAACGCCATGACAGCCGATCCGTCGATTTTCGCAGCCGGTGATTGCACTCGCCATGTTGGCCGCGAAGGCGTCGAGATCCGGCTGGAGTGCGTCCAGAACGCCATCGACCAGGCCAAGCACGCGGCCCTGGCCATGCTGGGTCGCCCCAAGAGCTACAGCGAAGTGCCCTGGTTCTGGTCGGACCAGTATGACCTGAAACTCCAGATTGCAGGGCTGGCGCGGCCCACCGACCAGACGGTGCTGCGGGGCAATCCGGCCTCCCGCAAGTTCGCTGTCTTCCATCTGAGGGACGGCACCGTGGCGGCGGTGGAAGCGGTCAATGCCGCGCCGGAATATCTGATCGGCCGGAAGATGATCGCTGACGGCGCCGTGGTCGCGCCGGAAAGGCTGGCCGACCTGTCCATTCCCATGAAGCAGATGACCTGAACGATGCCCAAGATCACCTTCATCCAGCCTGACGACACCGAACAGACGGTGGAGATCGCGGTCGGCTGGTCGGTGATGGAGGGTGCGGTTCGGAGCCTGGTGCCGGGTATCGATGCGGATTGCGGTGGCGCGTGCGCCTGCGCCACCTGTCACATCTATGTCGATCCGGCCTGGGCGGCGGCGTTGCCCGCCAAGTCCGAGATGGAAGAAACGATGCTGGATTTCGCGCAGACGGTCGAACCCACCAGCCGCCTGTCCTGTCAGCTGCGGGTCACGACCGACATGGACGGCATGGTGGTCCGGATTCCCCTATCGCAACACTAAATCAATGCTCGCTGCTTAGGGGGCAAGTGCGGACAGCAATGGATTGTAATTGGAATCTGTAGGCTGAGGGCCCGCGCAGCGAAACGGCCCGAAGGCCTACAAAGACGTAGCGAAGCGATTGTCGGTGATCCGGCGGGGAACGTGGCAGCGCACCAGGGTGCCGTTGTTGCTTTCGATCTCCACCCAGCCGTCATGCAGTTCCAGGAAACGGTTGACCAGGGCTAGGCCCAGACCTGCGCCGGCGCGGGTGCCGGCTTGGCTTTGGGCGGAGAAGCGCTCGAACACATTGGCCTTCACATCGCGCGCCAGGCCGGGGCCGTTGTCGGCGACCGCGATCTGCACATCCTCGCCCACGATGCGCCCGGACAGCCGGATGACGCCGCCCTGGGGCGTGAATTTGAAGGCATTGGACAGAAGATTGAATACCACTTGGCGCATGCGGCGCTGGTCGGCCAGGAACAGACCGGCATCGGGCTCGCAATCCAGTTCCAAGGTCAGTCCGGCTTTCGCGCCCCAATCGCGGGCATGCATGGCGATATCAGACAGCAGCGCATAAAGGTCGATCCGCTCCAGCTCCAGGCGCAGCGCCCCGGATTCGATCAGCGCAAGGTCCAATATGTCGTTGATCAGGTCCTTGAGGGTGTTGGAGCCTTCGACGATGGCGCCGACATACTCGTCCTGGCGCGCGTTCAAGATGCCCGGTACGCCCGACGCCAGATGCTCGGCAAAGCCCAGAATGGTGTTGAGCGGCGTCCGCAGTTCATAGGAGACATGCTTGATGAAATCGGACTTGAGCCGGTCCGCAGCTTCGAGCGCGTCGTTGCGGTCGCGCAGCGCGGTCTCGATGCGGAAACGGTCGGTGACATCGGCAAAGGTCACCAGGCTGGCGCCATCGGGCAGGGGTGACAGTCCCAGCGACAGGATGGTGCGGTCGGTGCGCTCGACTTCGCCCAAATCATGCGCCACGCCCGCTTCCGAAATAATGGCCTGGATCACGCGATCCCACGTCGCGCCGCCGCCGAACTTAGCGGTCGAGAGCGCAGCAATGGCGCGGACATGGGGTTCGCCGCGCAATTCTTCCGGGCCCAGGTCCCAGATATGAGCAAAGGCGGCATTGTGCAGTTTCAGCCGCCCGTCCGGACCGAACACCGCTACGCCTTCCTGCAGCGTGTTCAAAGTGGCCGACTGCACCTTGATCAGGGTGTTGTAGTTGGATTCCAGGTTCAGCTTTTCGCTGACATCCTCATAAAGGAATGTGAGACCGCCGAAGGGATGCGGTTGGCTGACAACCCGCATCGTCTGTCCACCGGGGATGTGCCACAGTTCTTCGGTGGTGCGGTCGCGGCTCTGATACAGCGCCAGGCGGGCGCGCTTCCAGGCTTGGTAATCGCGCTGTTCCGGAAGCTTGCGGGCTTCCCGCAGCCGGTCGAGGATTTCTCCGTCACCGGGATGTCGGTCCAGCCAATCTTCCGAAAAGCCCCAGACCCGCGCAAAGGCGCGATTGTAGAAGGTCAGCTTCTGATCCTTGCTGAAAATCGCCACTGCCGTGGCCAGCTTGTCCAATGTATCGACATGAGCATCGACATGCTGCTGCAGGCGCGCTTCGGCGGCGGCCACGTCGGTGACGTCGACGGCGGTGCCGATGATGCCGGCATCGCCCAGGGGGATTTCGGTAAAGGTGATGGCACGGCGCTGGCCGCCCACCACGGCAAAGCGCTTGGCTTCCAGCACGCTGTTCTGCGAGCGGGCGGAGGCGGCCAGATCGCGCTCGGTCTTGTCCAGTGCAACTTGGCCGGCGCGCGCCGCGTCGATGTCGGCGGCGCCGGTCGAGGTAAGGAAGGCATGGTTGCCCCATGTCAGCGCCAGGCCCTTGTCGCGCAGCCAGACGGGGATCGGCAATGCATCCAGGATGGCGCGGAAATCAGCCGCGGCGGCTTCGACCGCCACATCCTCCAGCCAGACCGCCGCCATGGAGCCGACGGCTCGTCCGCGCGCGATCAATTTGCGGCCGGCGGCATCGCTGACGGGCAGGCGGAAAGCGACGCCGCGATCGGACAAGTCATCGAGTGCGGTGGAGAGCGCCAAGGCATCCGGTCCCTTGAGACAGGAATCCAGGGATTGTTCGCCGCCGCTATAGGAGAAGGGGCGGGAGCCGTCGCGACTCCACACCACCAGGGCTTCGCGGCTTGCACCCAGCAGGGCATCACGTTCGCCCACCGCACTACGGGTGCGCGCGCCGGTGACCCGCAAGGCGCGCCTAAGGCGCTGGGCGCTGCGTTGTTCGGCCAGGGCCCAAAGGGAAGCAGCAATCGCCAGCGCCACGGCGCCGGCCGCCAGGGCGCTCAGCACCACCAGGCGGCCGCCATCCAGGCCGATCACCACATCGGCAGGATCGACCGCCCAGGCGGGGGAAGGCAGCATCACGGCCAAGGCAACCCAAAGCCTCGGCCAGCTCCCTCCGATATGTCCCATGTTGGGACTCATGCCGTCTTGTCCCCTCGAACCCGCCGCAAGGCCGAATCACTGTAGAATCAACAAGATACCGGCAGGTGGCCATCCGGCATAGGGATTGTGGTTAATAAAGTATGAAAGTCTAAATACGGCTCACAGCTCTGCGCGTTGTGGGTTTTTCGATGATTAACGAGTCGGATCAGGCCGTTAACGATTGTGACCGGACGATCGGCGGTCCCTTAACCGGGCAGCCAATTCTTGTAATAGGGCCGGGGGCGGTATCCCTGGGCGGTCATGCAGCGGCCATAGATGGTGTTGTAGGTCCGGTTCCGCTGGTAGCGGGTCCCGTCCATGCCCCGTGGGTCGTAGTTCAGGTAGTTGTCTGCTTTCAAGCGGCAGGCATTGTCGTCACGCTCGAACCGGTCCGGGGGCACGCGCGCCGCCTCGAAGAAATCGCCGTCCTGCCGGACCAGGCTGCTGCATCCGGTCGCCAAGGGCAGGCAAACAGCCAAACAAAGAAAAAGGGCGCGCATACCGATCTGGTAGCGCGCCCTTTCCGCGAAGATCAAGCGATCAATATTCGCCTTTAGTACCGACCCGGCGGCGGATGCCGCCAATTAGTACCTATACGTATCCGGCTTGTAGGGGCCGGACTTGGGGATGCTGATGTAATCGGATTGCTTGGTGGACAGTTCGGTCAGATTGACGCCGATCTTGGCCAGATGCAGCCGCGCCACTTTCTCGTCCAGCGTCTTGGGCAGGGTGTAGACCTTCTTCTGGTATTTGCCCGGATTGGTGAAGAGTTCGATCTGGGCCAAGGTCTGGTTGGTGAAGGAGGCGCTCATCACGAAGGAGGGGTGGCCCATGGCATTGCCCAGATTGACCAGGCGGCCTTCCGACAAAAGAATGATGCGCTTGCCGCCGGGGAATTCGACTTCATCGACCTGGGGCTTGACATTGTGCCACTGGAAATTCTTCAGGCCGCCGACCTGAATTTCGCTGTCGAAATGGCCGAT
>JBEPVO010000016.1:0-29914 GCA_041690975.1 Alphaproteobacteria bacterium | reverse complement strand
GCGCCGACATAATCGTAATTGTTGTAGAGCAGCTCGACATGCAGCGGCATGGTGTTGGTCTGACCTCTGATATGCCCCGACACCACCGATACCGCGCCGAATTCGCCCAGTGCGCGCGCGTTGCAAAGCAGGATGCCGTACAGCAACCCCCATTTGATGTTGGGCAAGGTGACACGCCAGAAAGTCGCGAAGCCCGATGCGCCCAGGGACAGTGCAGCCTCTTCTTCTTCGCGACCCTGATCGGTCATCAAAGGGATTAGCTCCCGCGCGACAAACGGGAATGTCACGAAGACGGTGGCCAGTACGATGCCAGGTAACGCAAACAGGATGTGGATGTCATGGTCCGTGAGCCAGGAGCCGAACCAGCCCTGGCGACCGAACACCAGCACATAGATCAAGCCCGCCACCACCGGCGACACTGAGAAAGGCAGATCGATCAACGTCACCAAAAAGGCCTTGCCAGGAAAATCGAATTTGACGATGGCCCAGGAAGCCGCGATGCCGAACACTGTGTTCAGCGGCACCGCGATGACCGCCGCAAGCAAAGACAAGCGGATCGCGGCCAGGGAATCCGTGTCGATAATGGACGCCAAAGCCGGACCCAGGCCGTTTGCCAGGGCTTCGCTGAACACTACCAGCAGCGGCAGAACCAGAAACAAAGCGATAAACACGAATGCCAGCCCGCAGAGCAGATAGCGCAGCAGCGGCGGATCATCAGTGGCGGAGCGGTTCTTCTTCATCGCCGCTTCGCCGCCCAGACTTGCAATGCGTTCAATGCCAGCAGCATCACAAAGGACGCCGCCAGCATCACCACACCGATGGAAGCCGCGCCTGCATAATCGAATTGCTCCAGCTTGGTGACGATCAGAAGCGGCGCGATCTCAGACTTCATTGGCAGATTGCCGGCGATGAAGATGATCGAGCCGTACTCGCCCACGCCGCGCGCAAAGGCGAGCGCGGCCCCGGTCAGCAGGGCCGGCGCCATCATCGGCACCACCACCCGCAGAATGGCTTGTCCGCGTGTCGCGCCCAACGTCGCAGCGGCTTCTTCCAGATCCCGACCCAATTCCTGCAGCACCGGCTGCAAGGTGCGCACCGTGAACGGCAGGCCGATGAAAATCATCGCCACCAGCACGCCCCAAGGCGTATAGGCGACTTTGATCCCGTAAACCGCCAGCAAACTTCCGATCCAACCTGTCGGCGCATACAAGGTGGACAGCGCAATGCCTGCCACCGCGGTGGGCAGCGCAAAAGGCAGATCGATCAGCGCATCCATCAACCGCTTGCCGGGAAAACGATAGCGCACCAGCACCCAAACAACGATAAATCCGAAAAACGTGTCAATCGCAGCAGCCGCCAGCGCCGTGCCGAACGACAGGCGCAGTGCCGCCAGCACACGCGGCGCGGAAATCGCGGTCCAGAAATCCTGCAGATGCAATTCAAACGGCCGCAACACCAGCGCCAGCAGCGGCACCAGCACGATGCCGGTCAGGTAGAAAAGCGTGAACCCAAGCGAAAGCCCGAAGCCGGGAAACCGGCCTCGGGCGCTGCGGGAGGATATTGTCGCTGCGGTCATTTTCCCGGCTGATAGATTTTGTCGAACACGCCGCCATCGGCGAAATGGGTCTGCTGCGCCTTGGCCCAACCGCCGAAATCTGTGTTGATGGAAGCAAGCGGAATGTTGGGGAAAGTGGCCTTGTATTTGGCAAGAATGGCCGGATTGCGGGGCCGGTAGAAATCCCGCGCCTGAATTTCCTGCGCCTCGGGCGTGTAGAGGTAATTCACGAAAGCCTCCGCCACCTTGCGATTGTTGTGGCGATCGATGTTCTTGTCCACCAGCGCCACCGGCGGCTCCGCCAGGATAGAACGCGAGGGGTAGACGATTTCATATTTGCCGGGCGATTCCTTCAACGCCAGATGCGCCTCGTTTTCCCAATCAAGCAGCACATCGCCCAACCCGCGCTTGGTAAAGGTCACCGTCGAACCGCGCGCACCACTGTCCAGCACGGGGACATTGCGATAGAGCGCGCCGACAAAGGCTTTTGCCTTGTCGACATTGCCGCCCGGCGTTTTCTGCGCAAACGACCAGGCTGCCAGATAGGCCCAGCGCGCGCCGCCGGACGTTTTCGGATTCGGTGTGATCACTTCAATGCCGGGCTTCACCAGATCGGACCAGTCTTTGATCTTTTTGGGATTGCCCTTGCGCACCAGGAACACGATGGTCGAGGTGTAAGGCGTGGAATTTTGCGGCAACCGTTTCTGCCAGTCGGCGGGCAGCAGTCCCGCCTTTGCGGAAATCGCGTCTATATCGGCGGCCAGCGCAAGCGTCACCACGTCCGCTTGCAGTCCGTCGATCACAGCCCGAGCCTGTGCGCCCGAACCGCCATTGCTGGTGGAAAGCGTCAACGTCTCGCCGGTCCTGGCTTTCCATTGCTTGGAAAACGCATCGCCAAGGTCTTTGTAGAGTTCGCGAGTGGGATCGTAACTGACATTAAGCAACTTCAGTTCGGCGGCACCGGCGGCGGTGGCGGCAAAAGCGAGTGCGGCGGCGGCGAGAAACAGGATTCGGCGCATGAACGCGATCTCCGAGTTGGACAGCCAAACCAGATATTTCGCCCCCGGGGCGATTCAGTCTTGAGAGCTATGCGGATCGATCTGATGGATAGGCAGATCCCAGTGATTCACGGTCAGTTCCCAACGGCGGTCTTCGGCCGTGTCGAAGGCGACGGTGTCCGGGAAGATCTGATGCTGTACTTCGCCTTCATGTCGTGAGGCTTCGTAGTTCGGATAGTCGATGATGATGCGATAGTCCCAATGTGCATCTTCGCTGGTGTGCAAACCGGGCTTGTCGATGTGATAGTCGGTGACGAAACCCAGCTGTTTTTCCCGATCCAGAATGGCGACCTGGTATTTCTGGAAGATCTTCCACCATTCGCCCTGGTGTCCGTATTTCACGTGATAGACCCACTCGACCTGATAGGGCCGGTCTGCCGCCACGGCAGCTTGTGCGCAAAGCGTCAGGAAACCAGCAGCGAACAGAGATGCGAGGATGCGGCGCAAGCAGAACTCCTTCATCAGCGACGCCGAATTGATTCCCTTTAATCTCGATAGAGTCAATAGAGATTAAATCCAACCGTCATGAACTGCAACGCAAGATGCGCCGCGGAAACCACACGAATGATCACGGATTTTCGCGGCGACGGATTTTGCTAGAGCACGCCGGCCCGGCGCATTTGGGCCGCAGCGGATGCGAGCGAGCGAGATTCCAGCACGTTCGCGGTGGCGTCGCGTGCCATCGCCATGACCTTGCGGATGCCGCACACCGCTTCATCAAAGCAATCATCGCATTTGCGATAGGCCATCACGCTGACACAGGGCGTCAGGGCCAGGGGCCCGTCGGTGACCCGCAGCACATCGGCGAAGCTGATGTCCTTGGCGGGACGGCCCAGGGAATAGCCGCCGCTGCGGCCCCGGTGGCTGCGCACGATGCCGGGCTTTTTCAGTTCCAGAAGGATCTGTTCCAAGAACTTCTTGGGTATGTTTGCAGTGTCAGCAATCTCTGCAATCTGGACCGGCTTGCTATCGCCGCGGGCGGCCAGAACCAGCAGGGCACGGAGGGCATAATGGGATTTCTGGGACAGCATATTTCCATAATACACGATTATCCCGATCAGCTAACCTGGAGAATAATCGCCGAATTGTTATGGGCCAGCGACAGCTTGCGACAACCCGGCGCTATCCCGGCCACCGTTTGCGCTATAGTTGAACATCGGCTCCCGAAGGGGCCGGGAGCGGGCGGTAGCGCCAGGGTCGGCGTCCGTGCCAGGCCCGCGTGGGTCACTCATTTCGTATCGCCAAGGGTTTCGGAGACGACGCGCCTATGACCTGGATCGTCCGCGTTGCGCTGGACCGGCCCTACACCTTCCTCGTGCTTGCCATCGTCATTCTGATTTTCGGGCCGATGGCGGCGATGCGGACCCCGACCGACATTTTCCCCACCATCGGAATCCCCGTGGTGGGCGCGGTGCTGCAATATGGCGGCCTATCGCCCAGCGACATGGCGGGCCGCATGGTCACGCCGTATGAGCGTATCGTCCCCACCGCGGTCAGCGATATCGAGCATATCGAAAGCCAGTCGATTGCCGGAAATGGCGTCATCAAGATCTTCTTCCAGCCCGGCGTGAACATCGCCACGGCCACGACCCAGGTCGTCGGCGCCTCGCAGTTCATCATCCGCCAGATGCCGCCTGGCACCCAGCCGCCCTTCGTCATCAACTACAACGCCTCGACCGTGCCGGTGTTGCAACTGGCGCTGTCGTCCAAGACATTGTCCGAACAGCAGATCTTGGATCTGGCGCAGAACACACTGCGTTCGGGCCTGGTGTCGGTGCCTGGCGCTTCATTCCCGGCCCCCTATGGTGGCAAGGCCCGCCAGATTCAGATCGACCTCGATCCCCGCGCAATGCAGGCGCATCACGTCTCGGCCACCGACGTGCAGACTGCCATCGGCAACCAGACCCAGATCATTCCGGCCGGCAACGTCAAGATCGGCTCCTATCAATATGTGGTGAAGCTGAACAACGCCGCCGATTCGGTTGACGGCCTCAACAATATGCCGATCAAGACCGTGGACGGCGCCACCGTCTTGATGCGCGACGTGGCGCATGTGCGCGACGGCAGCCCACCCCAGACCACTATCGTGCATGTCGATGGCGGCCGCGCCGTTCTGATGACCGTGCTGAAGACCGGCACGGCATCGACCCTGGATGTTGTGCAAGGCATCAAGGACATCCTGCCACGGATGAAGCTTCAGTTGCCCGATTCCCTCAAGATCGATCTGCTCAACGATCAGTCGATCTTTGTGAAGGCGGCGATTTCTGGCGTGGTGCGCGAAGGCGCCTTGGCGGCCGGCCTGACCAGTCTGATGATCCTGCTCTTTTTGGGAAGCTGGCGCTCCACCATCATCATCGCCACTTCCATCCCGCTTTCGGTTCTGGCGGCGCTGATCGGCCTTTGGGCCACGGGTCAGACCCTGAACATCATGACCTTGGGTGGACTGGCGCTGGCAGTCGGTATTCTGGTCGACGATGCCACCGTCACCATCGAGAACATCAACTGGCATCTGGAGCATGGCAAGGATGTGCGCACCGCTATTCTGGATGGCGCCCGCCAGATCGTGCAGCCGGCCTTTGTCGCCCTGCTCTGCATCTGCATCGTCTTCGTGCCGATGCTGACCCTGCAGGGCGTGGCGGGTTATCTATTCATTCCCATGGCGATGAGCGTGGTGTTCGCCATGATTGCCTCTTTCACCCTGTCGCGCACCTTGGTGCCGACCTTGTCCTTGTACCTGCTGAAGCCGCATCTGAACGGCGCCCAGGACGAGGAGGAAGCCGATCACGCCATGCATATGGCGCAGGGCGATCATGTTCTGGCGCGGCTGCAGCGCCGGTTCGAGAGCGGTTTTGAGGCGGTGCGCGAATCCTATCGCAATCTGCTGGCGCTGGCCTTGAATCGCCGACGGCTTTTCGTGGTCGGCTTCATGGGCGCCGTGCTGGTGTCTTTCATTCTGTTTCCCTTCCTGGGCTCCAACTTCTTTCCGGCCGTGGATACGGGCCAGATCACCTTGCATGTGCGTCCGCCGATCGGCACAAGGCTGGAAGACACGACCCAACAGGTCGCCGACATCGAAGCCAGCGTTCGCCGCGTCATTCCCCGGCACGAAATTTCGGCCATCGTCGATAGCCTCGGCATCCCGCAAAGCTCGGTCAATCAGCTCTACAACAGCACCGGCACCATCGGCACCCAGGATACCGACATCTTCGTCAGCCTGTTGCCGGATCACCATTCCACGCCCGGTTATGTCAAAAAGCTACGCGAGGTTCTGCCGCGCGAATTTCCCGGCACCACCATTTCCTTCCCGCCCGCCGACATTGTCAGCCAGATCCTGAATTTCGGCTCGCCCGCGCCGATCGATGTGCAGCTTACCGGCGTCAATCACGACGCGACCAAAGCCTTCGCCTATAAATTGCTGCGCGAGATCCGCGGCGTGCCCGGCATCGCCGATCCCCGCATGCAGCAATCCGACGAGATGCCGCAACTCAACTTCACGGTGGACCGGGTCCGTGCGGCCCAGGTCGGACTGACCGAAAAAGACGTCACCAGCGCGCTGGCGACTTCACTGGCGGGCACCGGACAGACCGCGCCCAACTTCTTCCTCAACCCCAAGAACAATGTTTCCTACGGCATCGTTGCTCAGGCGCCGGAATACAAGCTCGACACCTTGGAAGCCTTGCTCAACCTGCCTGTCACCGGTGCAGGAACGGCAAGCCCGCAGGTGCTGGGTGCGTTGGGCACGATCACCCGCACCCGCTCGGCCGCGGTGGTGAACCATTACAATGTCCTGCCCACGACCGACCTTTATGCCGCCGTCCAGGGCCGCGACTTGGGCGCGGTGGCAGCTGACGTGCAGAAAATCATGGACCGCCATCGCAGCGAATTGCCGCGCGGCGACACGATGATAATGCGCGGCCAGATCGTGACCATGAACACCGCCTTTGCCGGTCTCGCCCTGGGACTGATCGGTGCCGTGGTGCTGATCTATCTGCTGATCGTGGTGAACTTCCAATCCTGGCTTGATCCCTTCGTCATCATCACCGCCTTGCCGGCGGCGATGGCGGGCATCGTCTGGATGCTCTTCACCACCGGCACGACGTTGTCGGTTCCCGCCCTGACCGGCGCCCTGATGTGCATGGGTGTCGCCACCGCCAATTCGATTTTGGTGGTGAGCTTTGCCCGCGAGCGCCTGGCCGCGTCGGGCGATCCAGTACGCTCGGCCATCGAGGCGGGTTTCACCCGCTTCCGTCCCGTACTGATGACCGCACTGGCCATGATCATCGGCATGCTGCCGATGGCGCTGGGCCTGGGCGAAGGCGGCGAGCAGAATGCGCCCTTGGGCCGCGCCGTGATCGGTGGACTTATTTTCGCGACCATCGCCACATTGATGTTCGTGCCCGTCGTCTTCAGCATCGTGCATGGCCGCAAGCTGGCAGCCGATGACGAAGCCGCCGCGCCCGAACAGCATGCCGGCGCGGCCGCGCAGACCGGAGAAATCTATGCGTGACCAGCCCGACATCCTGCGCCACACCATGCCATCGCGATTGAAATTCTGGGGCGTGGTGGCGGTTTGCGTCGCGGGCGCGATTGCGATCGGCGGTACTGCGCTGCGTCTCTACAACGAACGAGCGGCGGCGAATTGGGCGCTGGACCAGGATGTGCGAACAGTTCAGCTGATTAAACTGTCTGGTAGCAAAAGCGGCGCCCTGATCCTGCCGGGCGATATCCAGGCCTGGACCAATGCGGCAATCTATGCGCGCGTCAGCGGCTACATGAAGAAATGGTATGTCGATATCGGCACGCCGGTGAAGGCGGGACAGCTTCTTGCCGAACTGGAAACACCGGATCTCGATGGCCAGGTGGCGCAGGGCAAGGCCGATCTCAACACCGCCATCGCCAACCAGAAACTGTCCGCGCTGACCGCCAAGCGCTGGGACGCGCTGCTCGTGCAGGGCGCTGTGTCGCGTCAGGATGCCGACGCCAAGGACGGCGATCTTGCCGCCAAGACCGCGATCGTCGCTTCGGCGCGCGCCAATGTCGATCGCCTGAATGCGATGGAATCCTTCAAGCGCCTGGTCGCGCCGGTTGACGGCATCGTTACCACCCGCGCGGTCGATGTGGGATCGCTTGTGCTGGTTGGCACCCCGGGCGCCACGCCGCTGTTCACGGTCGCCGACCAAACCAAGCTGCGCGTCTATGTGCGCGTGCCCCAGACCGATGCCAGCGCGGTGCAGCCGGGCATGAAAGCCACCTTCACCGTGCCGGAAATGCCGGGCCGCGATTTCACCGCCACCCTGGCCGCCAACGCCAATTCGGTGGCCAGTGCCAGCGGCACCCAGCTCCTGCAATTCCAGGCGGATAATGCGCAGGGCGTGATCAAGCCCGGCGGCTATGCCGAAGTGCATTTCACCCTTCCGCCCGGCAAGGGCACGGTGCATGTGCCCGCCACGGCGCTGATGTTCCGCGACCAGGGCCCGATGGTCGCCACCGTCGATAGCAGCAATCACGTCCGGATGAAGGTCATCAGCATCCGCCGCGACCTGGGCAGCGCCGTCGAAGTTGGCTCGGGGCTTTCGCTGAGCGACCGCGTCATCGATAATCCGCCGGACGCGATTCGGGACGGCGATCCCGTGCGGGTTGGCGAAACCGAATCCTGATTACCCGGAGGAATTCTATGGTCCGTTTTCTGGCGCTTGCTTGTGTTGCCTTGCTTTGCGCGCCGACCATGGCCTGTGCCCAGAAAGAGGCGCCGAAGGCCCAGTATGATCTGACCGCGGCCTCGAACCAGAAATTCCTCGCGGACTATGCCGCCAAGCCCGGCACCTTCAAGACCGCGGACGGTCTTCTCTATCGCGTGCTGAAGCCGGGCAAGGGCAAGTCGCCGCAATATGCCGACGACATGGTCAACGTCACCTACAAAGGCGCGCTGATCACCGGCAAGGTGTTCGACCAGACGAAATCCGGCCAGACCGCCGACTTCCCCGCCGGCCAGCTTATTCCCGGTTGGGTCGAAGCGCTGTCCCTGATGAAGGAAGGCGATAGCTGGGAGCTGGTGCTGCCGTCCGAGCTTGGCTATGGCGCCGACGGCGCGGGCAACGACATCCCGCCCAACCAGACCCTGGTGTTCACCATGACCCTGATCAAGGTCACGCCGGCGCAGCACTAGCGCCGGCCGGCAACACAACCCTCAGAACTTGTACGTCGCCGTCACGCCCGTCATACGCGGTGCCAGCGGAATGCATTGCAGCACGCCTGATGTGTTGGGTGTGCCGAAGGTGCCGTTGGGCGCTGAATTCAGCACGCCATTATATTCCGGCAGGCAGGCCGGCGTGTTGGCGACATTGTTCATGAAGAAGGCGATGTCGGTGCCGCTCTTGCCCACATTCGTGAAGTCCAGCCGCACATTGAGCAGGCCATAGGCGAAGGTGCGCTGCGACGGATTGAAGGCGCGCAGATCGGCCAGATAGCGGCTCTGCCAATAATAATGCGCCGTGAACAGCACATCGCCCAAGGGCAGGCCGACATCCGGATCGCCGAAATTGACCGTGGTGGTGTAGTTGGTCTGCCAGGCGGGAACCGGAATCGGCGTGCCCGACAAATTGGTGCTGGACGTCGGCTGCAGATAGCCCGGCGGCGGCGAGAATGTGTAATCCGTGAAGCGCGGATCGGTGTAGCTGCCCGCGGCGTTCAAGGTCAGCCAGTCAGTGGGCAGCGCCGTGAAATCCCATTCCACGCCATAAATGCGCGCCTTCTTGGCGTTGAGCGTGACATTGTCGTTGAAATTGCCCAGGCACGCGCCGGCATTGAGTGCGGCCTGGGTACAGGCCCCGCCGCCCGCCACGGTTGCCAGAGTGACATTGGGGAAAGTCTGCTGGGTCTGAATGTTGTGATAGGCGGTCTGGTACGCCGCCACATTGGCCCGCACCGGCATGTCCATCACCGTGAAGTCCGACTTGGCGCCGACTTCGTAATCCTGCACTTCTTCGGGTAACGCCGTCAGCACGGCGGTATTGATCGCCTGAGTGTTGATGCCGCCGGAGCGATAGCCCGAGCGCATGGTGGCATAGATCATAGTGCCATCCCACAGATCGTGATCCACCGCCAAAGTATAAGTCGGCTTGTGGTAGCTCTTGCTGATGTCGGTGGCGCATTGCGACAGGGGCAACACATGGCCCTGCGCGTCGGTGAGGAAACAGAGATTGCTCTGGCCGGCATAGGAAATGCCGTTGAAGGTGTAGGACGCCGAATTGAAAATGGCGGGCTTGCCGGCATTGACCAGCGTCGTATTGGTTCCCACCGTCGCCGGGGTCTGGATCGATTGGCTGGCGATATGGGCGAAGCGCTCGTCATAGGTATAGCGCACACCAGCCGTCACCCGCGTGTCAGACCAGATGCTGTAGGTCAGCTGGGCGTAACCGGCGTAGGAGTTGTTCTCCTCGCTGTTGTGGCTCCAGTCGGTGATGGTGATCTGCTTGCCGCTCGCCGCCGTGGGTGCCGAACCGGCGCTGGGCAGGAACAGATAGAGCATGCCGCCGTCATTGGGGCTGCTCTCGTTGAAATAGAACAGGCCCGTGGTCCATTTCAGCTTGTCGTCAAAGGCGCTGCCATTGACGGTCAGCTCGGACTGCCAGGACTGATAGTTGGACGTATTATAAAGATAAGTGTTGGTCTCGAACGGCTGGCCGCGGCTGATGGCCTGGCCGTTGCTGTCCCAGGTGCGATAGGCCCCCATCAGCTTCACATTGATGTCGCCCAGGGCCTTGTTGGCGATGGCCGAATAGGTCTGGTAGTGGCCGACATCCAGATTGCTGACCGCCTGTTCGGCGCTCCAGAAACCGGTTTTCTGTTCGCGCGCCACCGAATTCAGCACGGAGTTGTACGCCGCCGGAGACGGATTGGGATTGCTGACGCTGGTGGCAGTGGCCGTCAGATAGGTCGGCGCGACGGGATGGCCCAACAGATCGGTGAAGCCGACACAGGCGCCGGGAATGTTGCAGATCGAGGTGCGGCCCGCCGACGGCAAGGTGCCGACGAAATAACCCAGATCGTGATAGGTCGACCCAGTGTCATGCTCGGCGGCGATATCGGCGCGCAAAAGCAGATTGAAACTGTCGTCCGGCTGCCATTTGAGCGAGAAGATCCCGCCCACCTTGTTGCTGCCGAAGCTGGGCTGGTGGTTGGTGGCGCCGCTCACCGGGTCGGTGAAATAATTCGCCACATAGCCGCGCTGATTGTCGAAGTTCAGTGCGACGCGCGCGAACAAGGTGTCGGACAAGGGAATATTCACCGCGCCCTGAATCCCGGTGCGGCCATAATCGCCCAAGGTCCCCTGGACATAGCCGCCGGAATCCGGCCCCGGCTGGCGGGTTTCATACAGGATGGCGCCGCCGGTCGAATTGCGGCCGACGAGTGTCCCTTGCGGACCCTTCAGCACGGCCAGGCTGTCGATATCGAACAGCGAGCCGCCCAGGCCGACCGCGCGGGCGTAATAGACGCCATCTTTGTAGACCGCCGAGGCGGTATCGAAGGCCAGGCCCGGATTACCACCGCCGGACGGCGCATCAAAATTGCGCTGGCCGCGAATGGTGATGTTCAGCGTGTCCTGGCGGAACGCGGTCGGGGCGATATAGACCGACGGTGAGGCATATTTCAGGTCCTGGATGGTCAGGACATTGAGCTTGTTGAGATCATCCTGGTTGAAGGCGGTGATCGAGATGGGAACGGACTGGGCGTTCTCCGCCCGCTTGCGGGCCGTGACGACCACCGTCTCGAGGCCCGAGATCGATGCCGCCTGCGTGCTGGTTTGGGCCTGGGAAGGAGCCATGCCGGCGCCCAGCCACAAGGCCGACACCGCTGCGCCCATGAACAACCGATTGTACTTCATTCCCCTGCCCTCAAGTCTGGCTTTTATGGGCCGAAGCTGTAATGGAACCAGCCCATGAAAAGAAGTGCGGCCCCGCCGCTAAGCGCGTTAAATCGCAGAGCAATTACCGAAAGTACAGGCGTAGGCCTTGGATAAGAGCAAGGAAAAATTCCCGATTTTCTTGGCCCCGGGGCTGCTGCTTCTGGGCTTTGGGGTGCTGCTGGCGCTGAACTGGCCGGGGCAGATGTCCTACGACTCGGTGGTGCAGCTGGCCGATGGCCGAAGCGGTCATTACGGCAGCTGGCATCCGCCCGTCATGGCCTGGCTGCTGGGACTGTCGGATGGCGTCCTGCCCGGGCCCGGATTGTACCTGATCTTCGTCGCGTCGCTTCTGTTGGGCGCCTGGCTTTTGCTGGTGCGCGGCGGGCGTACGGGTTGGGGATCGGGCGTAATTCTCATTCTGGCCTTCGCGACGCCGCAGCTCCTACTGTACCAGGGCACGGTCTGGAAGGACGTGCTTTTCGCCAATGCCGGCATCGCAGGCTTTGCCTGCCTGGCCGCCGCCGCGTCCCGCTGGCAAACGCCGCGACCGCGCATGGCGCTGCTGGTTCTGTCGATACTGCTTCTCAGCCTGGCGGCATTGGCGCGGCAGAATGGCTTTGTCCTGTTGCCGGTCGCGGCCTTGTCTTTGGGCCTGATCGCTACTCGGCAGCAATCGGCACGCACCGGCTGGCGCTATGGGGCAGGCCTGCTGGCGGCATGCCTGGTCGTGATGGTGCTGGCGAATTTCGCGCTGGGGTTACGCGGCGATCATGGCCAGGGCGCGTCAGATCAGCTGCGCCTGGCCCAGACCTATGACCTGGTGGGCGCGGTCCGCCTGGATCCGGCCATCCATCTGACGGTGCTGGAAGCGCGGGCTCCCAATCTGGATGCCGCGATCCGCAAGGATGGCGTGGCGCTCTATTCCCCGCATCTGGTGGACACGCTGGAAAAATCGTCCGTCCTCACCAATGCGATCTATCACGCCCCGCCGGGCACGGTCTTCGCACAGTGGCGGCAATTGGTGTTCACCCATCCCGGTCTTTATCTGCGCGAACGTTTGCCGGTCTTTGGTTGGGTGCTGGCGCCGCCCGACCTGCTGGTCTGTCATCCCGATGTGGTGGGCGTCGATGGACCGCCCGAGGAGATGAAGCTGCTGGGCCTGACACCACTCATCCGGGCACAGGACCGCATGCTGTATCTCTATGTCGCCCATTTCTTCCGCACCCCGGTCTTGTCGCATCTTCTCTATGGCGCGATGGCGTTGCTGTTCCTGATGCTGCTGGCCTGGCGGGGCGCGCCTGCCGACATCGCGGTAGCGGGCCTTCAGATCGCGGCGCTTGGCTTTGCGCTCAGCTTCTTTTTCGTCTCCATCGCCTGCGACTATCGCTACATGTATTTCCTCGACCTCGCCGCGATGACCGGCGCGCTGCAATACTTTTGCCGGCCCCGCATCGCTTCGACCTGAATGGTCGCGGCGACTGTTGCAGACAAGCGCCGCAGCGGCGAAAATGCCGCACATCGGCCGCTCGCAATTCCGCAAACCGCGCCATGCGTACATTGCGGTGAGAATTGCGTCCGGGCCACGGTCCATTTTGAACAATTCCCCTGTCCTGCCGATGGTGCGGCAGGCCGACCACGCGCGCTGTCAAGCCTGTTGATGGGTCGAGAATTTGTCACCCCAGAACCTTGGAGCCTCCAGAAAGATCAGGAAATCCCTCGATTTTTGCGCGGCCGCCATTCCAATAAAGCCGCACTATCGGGTTCCCCGCCCCCTTGTGGGACAGGGCACCAATACCGATATTACGCGTTAAGGGATGACGCAGAATCATCTGTAACCGTTTCTTATTTCGAATCCTGTATTTCGGTGGGGTATGAAGTTTAATCCAGCACTTTTGGCCGCTCTTTGCGCCAGCCTTTTGGTGAGCGCCTGCGCCACCAAAGACCCCGAAGCGATCGCTCAAAACGATCCTTGGGAGCCGACCAACCGCGCCATTTTCAATTTTGATATCCAGGTCGACCATGCGGTCGCCCGGCCTGTCGCGGTGTTCTATCGCAGTGCCGTGCCGGAGCCGGCACGCGACGGCATTCACAACGCCCTGACCAACCTGAATTCACCAGTGGTCTTCACCAATGATGTTCTGCAGGGTGAGGCTGAAAAGGCGACCGACACGTTCGGCCGCTTCATCATCAACTCGACCGTCGGCGTCGCCGGCCTGGTCGACGTCGCCGCCAGGATGGGCATTCCGGGTCACGACAATGACTTCGGCATTACCCTGGGCAAGGCCGGCGCATCGGAAGGCTCGTATCTGGTATTGCCCTTCGTGGGGCCCAAGCCGCCCCGCGATCTGGTCGGCACCGGCGTCGACATCGCCTTCGATCCGCTCACCTATATGAGCTGGAACAATTCGACCCTGTATATGATGATACGCGGCGGTCTTGGCGTACTGGACAGCCGCGCCGCCAGCATCGATGTGGTGCAGCAGATCGAACGGTCGTCGATCGATTTCTATGCCACGACCCGCAGTCTCTATCGTCAAAATCGCGCCGCCCAGATCAATGGTGGCAAAGCGCCCGACGAGAATCTGCCGAATTTCTGATAGCCAATAGTCGATTTGTTTCCGGCGGAGCAGTTGCCTCATTGGATGTTGATCGATTGCGCTCAAGCTCAGCGCGTTCGCCTAGCTTTTCTTAGTGAGCGACAGCGAACTTAGAAAAGCTGGCGCCCCTTCGAGCGCAGCGAGGGGGGCGGCGCTTCGCTTTAGCTCAGCGCGCTCGTCGCTTGATTTGATCCGCGGGATCAAATCATCCGCCCGCCAAAGCGGACGGACCGCTCCTCACTATTCCGCCGGCACCGGTGCTTCGCCGCCGCGACCCGAACCCATCTTGCCGTGGTACCAGCGGTTCCAAGCGCGCTTCCAGCGCAGCCGCCAGCGATCGAGATACAGATAGACCACCGGCGTGGTGTAGAGCGTCAGGGCCTGGCTAAGCACCAGGCCGCCGACGATGGAGATGCCCAAGGGTTGGCGCAGCTCTGATCCCTCGCCCAATCCGATCGCCAGCGGCAGCGCGCCCAGAATGGCGCCCATCGTCGTCATCATGATGGGGCGGAAGCGCATCATGCAGGCCCGGTAGATCGCTTCGCGCGAATCCAGATTTTCGCGACGCTGGGTCTCGATCGCGAAATCGATCATGATGATCGCGTTCTTCTTCACAACGCCCACCAGCAGGATGACGCCGATAAAGGCGATCAGGCTAAAATCGGTCTTGAAGATCAGCAACGCCAGCACCGCACCGACGCCCGCCGACGGCAACGTCGATAGAATGGTGAGCGGATGGACATAGCTTTCATAAAGTATGCCCAGAACGATGTAGATCGTCAGGATTGCGGCCGCGAACAGCAGCGGCAGATTGGCGAGCGATTGCTTGGCCAGCTGCAAGGTTCCGGCGGCTTCGCCATGGATGGAGATCGGCACATTGATATTGGCCATGGTGCGATCGATCGCCCGCGATGCCTGGTCTTCGGTCACGCCCGGCGGCAGGTCGAAAGAGAATGTGGTGGCGACAAAGGGGCCCTGGTGATTGACCGCCAGAGGCGTGGTGCCGGGGCCATAGCTCACAAACGCCGACAGCGGCACCATTCGCTCGACCCGGGTCGAAACTGACGTGCCGGTCGAACCGCCGGCCCGTCCCGTACTGGTAATGGCATTGAGTTGCTGGTTGCGCACCGCCTCGGCCGCCTGGGTGGCGGCGTCGGTTCCGGTACCGGTATCCGAGCCTGTCGTGGACGCGGTGGTGATCGAATTGGAGAAAGCGCCGCTCGCGCCCGCGCTGGACTGGGTGCCATTGACGTTGCCCGAAGTCGAAACATAGATGTCGCGCAGGGTTTCGGGGCTCTGCCAGAATTCGGGCGCCACCTCCATCACCACATGGTACTGGTTCTTGTCCTTGTAGATGGTCGAAACCTGACGCTGGCCGAAAGCATCATAGAGCGTGTTGTCGATCTGTGAGGCCGTCAGGCCAAGACGGGACGCTGTGGCCCGGTCGATCTTGAGATCGACTTCGAGTCCCTTATCCTGCTGATCGGAATTGACGTCCAGAAGCTCCGGCACAGTTTGCAGCGCTTCGGTTATCTTCGGCACCCATTTGTTCAGGTCGTCCAGCGAGTCGGCCTGGATGGTGTATTGCAGCGAGCCGTTGCCCTGCCGGCCGCCAGAGCGCACACCCGTCGAACTCATCGGCGACAGGAACATGCGTGCGCCGGCGATGGCGTTGAATTTCGGCCGTAGCCGCTCGATCACATTGTTGGAGCTGATATGGTTGCGCTCCGCCGGCGACTTCAGGGTGATGAAAAGCTGTCCCGTATTGGTGGCGCCGCCGCCACGCCCGCCGCCACCGCCCCCGATGGAACCAGCGACCTGCGCCACCGCCGGATCGGCTTTGATGATGTTGCCGAACTGGACGAATTTCTTCTGCATCGCCTGGTAGGAAATGCTCTGGTCGCCGCGAATATTGCCGAAGATGCGGCCTTCGTCGGTCTCGGGGAAAAATCCCTTGGGGATGATGGCCAGCAGATAGACATTCATCGCCACCGTCACCAGCAGGATGAACATGATGGTCTTGGGGTTATCCAGCGACCAGCCAAGCGTGCGCCGATAAAATTCCAGGCTGCGATCGAAAGTCTTGCGTGCGATCCGCATCAACCGGTTCTTGTCTTCGCCGGTTCCGAAATCGAGATAGGCGCACATCATGGGCGTGACCGTTAGCGAGACGATCAGCGACGTAAATATCGCAATGGTCAGCGTGACCGCGAATTCGTGAAACAGGCGCCCGATGATTCCGCCCAGAAGAAGGATGGGGAAAAATACGGCCACCAGGGAAATGCTCATGGAAATGACGGTGAATGCCACTTCTTGGGCGCCGTGCAGCGCAGCCTGATGTCGGCTTTCGCCCATCTCCCTGTGGCGGGTAACATTTTCCAGAACCACGATGGTGTTGTCGACCACGAAGCCGGTCGAAATGATCAGCGCCATCAGCGAAAAATTGTCGAGCGAGAAGCCCAGCATATACATGATGCCGAACGTCCCCAGCAACGCCAGGGGCACAGACACGGCAGGCACCAACGTGGCGCGTAGATTGCGCAGGAACACAAACACCACCAGCACCACCAGAATGGTGGAAAGAACCAGGGTGATTTCGACATCATCCACGGAATCGCGGATCGAGGTGGTGGTGTCTTGGATCACCGTCAGGTCGATCGCGGGTGGCAGCACGCCATGCTGCAACTGGGGGATCATCGCGTTGATATTGTTGACGACCTGAATGACATTGGCGCCGGGCTGCTGTGTGATGGTCACCAGGACGGCGGGCTGTCCGTTTGCCATGCCCATGTTGCGGATATTCTCGACGCCATCGGTGACTTCGGCGACATCTTGCAGCCGCACGGGGGCGTTGTTGCGATAGGCGATGATCAACGAGCTGTATTCCGACGCTTGCGACGCATTGTCGTTGGAATAGACCTGCATGCGCTGCGGGCCCTGATAGATCGCACCTTTGGGGCTGTTGGCGCCTGCATTGGCCGAAGAAACCGCGGCTCGGACGTCTTCCAGGCCGATACCGTATTTGAACAAAGCGCGCGGATTGAGTTCGATCCGCACCGCCGGCAGCGCTGCACCGGCCAGCGAAACATCGCCCACGCCGGAAATCTGCGACAATTTCTGCTGCAGGATGTTGGAGGCCTGATCGTAGATCTGTCCTGGCGTCAGCGTCTTGGACGTCAGCGCCATGACCATGATGGGAAAGGCGGAAGGATTGAATTTAAAATAGGTGGGATTGGACCGCAGCGATGCGGGCAAGTCTGCATGCGCCGCGTTGATCGCCGCCTGAACGTCACGCGCTGCGCCATCGATATTGCGGCTGATGTCGAATTGCAGCACGACCTGGGTCGAGCCCACCGAACTGCGCGATGTCATCTGGGTGACATCCGCGATGGCGCCCAGATGACGTTCCAGCGGGGTCGCGACCGTATTCGACATCACTTCCGGACTGGCCCCCGCCATATTGGCACTGACCACAATGACGGGTAGATCGATATTCGGCAGCGGCGCCACCGGCATCAGGAACAGCGCGCCGAACCCCGCCAACGCCATACCAATCGCCAAAAGGGTGGTGGCGATGGGACGGTTCGTAAAGGCGGCGACGACGTTCATGTCGCGATTCTCAAGACGAAGTTGCGGTGGCGGCACCGCCCTGGCGGCGTGCGCGCCATTCGCGCAACTCGCGGCCCCAGCGGTCGAAATAGATATAAATCACGGGCGTGGTGAAAAGCGTCAGAAGCTGGCTAACCAACAACCCGCCCACGATGGAGATGCCGAGCGGATGGCGCAGTTCCGAACCCATGCCGGTGCCCAGCATCAATGGCAAAGCTCCGAACAGGGCCGCCACCGTGGTCATCAGGATGGGACGGAACCGCAGCAGCGCCGCCTGATGAATGGCCTCGGTCGGCGACTTGCCTTCTTTGCGCTCAGCCTCCAGCGCGAAGTCGATCATCATGATCGCGTTCTTCTTGACGATGCCGATCAACAGGATGATGCCGATAATGGACACAATGTTGAGATCGTGGCCGGTAACGATCAGCGCCAGCAATGCGCCAACGCCGGCAGACGGCAGGGTGGACAGGATCGTGACGGGGTGGATGAAACTCTCATACAGGACACCGAGCACGATATAGACGGTGATCAAAGCCGCGATGATGAGCAGCACTTCGTTGCCCAGAGTGCTCTGGAAAGCGACTGCGGACCCTTCAAATTGCGAGGTAATGCCGGGCGGCAATCCTGCGGTGTCTTCTGCGGCTTTCACCGCATTCACGGCCGCGCCCAGCGAATAGCCCTGCGCCACATCGAAGGAGATCGTTGCCGACGGAAACTGGCTCAGGTGATTGATCTGCAGCGGCACGGTGCGCTGATCGACTTTCGCGATCGTCGACAGCTGTACCTGACCGCCCTGGGATGATGGCAGATAAATATTATTCAGCGACGCCACCGTGTTCTGGAGCGCGGGGTCCGCTTCTATGATGACGCGGTTCTGCGTGGACTCGGTGAAGATGGTGGAGATGATGCGCTGGCCGAAACTGTCATACAGCGCATTGTCGATGGTCGCCGCCGAAATTCCGAATCGCGCCGCAGTATCACGATCAACCGTCAGATAAGCCGACAAACCTTTATCGAGAAAATCGGTGGAGACATTGCGCAGCGCTACCGCCTTTTGTAATTCCGCCAACAGCTTTGGAACGAAATCATTGAGCCCGGCAGCGGTCGCCGATTGCAGCACGAATTGATACTGCGCCCGGCTGGTGGTGGAATCGATGGTGAGGTCCTGGACCGGCTGCAGATAAAAAGTGATGCCCGGCACGGCATGGGCGTCCGCCGCCAGCCGGTCCATGATCTCGGTGACGCCGTCGCGGTCGCTCTTGTCTTTCAGATTGATCAGGAAGCGGCCGCTGTTGAGCGTCATATTGGTGCCGTCCACGCCGATGAAGGAGGACAGGCTCGCCACATCCTTGTCCTTGAGAATATTTTGCGCCACCAGCCGCTGGCGCCTGGCCATCTCGTCGAACGAGACTGTTGGGCCTGCAGACGTGATCGCCTGGATGAAGCCGGTGTCCTGTACCGGGAAAAAGCCCTTGGGGATCAGAATATAAAGCACCACGGTCAGGACCAGCGTTCCCACCGCCACCGCCATGGTCAGCGGCTGATGAACCAGCACCCAGCGCAGCAGCCGGTCATATTCGTTGATGAAGCCCTGATAATAGCCTTCGATCCGGCGCTGGAAGGCGCCCTGGCTTTTTTCTTCCTGAGCATGGCTGCGCAGCAGCTTGGCGCAAAGCATCGGCACCAAGGTCAGCGAAACCACCGCCGAGATCAGGATGGTGATCGCCAGAGTCACCGCGAATTCGCGGAACAGGCGGCCCACCACCTCCTGCATGAAGAGAAGCGGAATCAAAACCGCAATCAGCGAGACAGTCAACGACACGATGGTGAAGCCGATTTCACCAGAGCCTTTCATTGCCGCCTCGAGCGGCGTGTAGCCTTCCTCGAGATAGCGGGTGATATTTTCGATCATCACGATCGCGTCATCCACCACAAAGCCGGCGGATATGGTCAGCGCCATCAGGGACAGATTGTTGAGTGAATAGCCCAGCAGATACATCGCCGCAAAGGTGCCGACGATCGAGAGCGGCACCGACAGGCTGGGAATGAAGGTCGCCGGCAGGTTGCGCAGGAAAAGATAGATCACCAGCACCACCAGGATGACTGCCAGGATCAACTCGAATTCCACATCCGCGACTGAGGCGCGGATTGTGTTCGTGCGATCCGTCAGGACATTCACTGTCACCGATGCGGGCAATCCGGATTCGATCTGCGGCAGGATCTTTTTGATCGAATCCACCACGGCGATGACATTGGCGCCCGGCTGGCGTTGAACATTCAACAGCACGGCCGGCGTCATGTTGGCCCAGCTCGACAATTTGTCGTTCTCGGCGCCCTGGATCACCTTCGCCACGTTGGACAGATGCACCGGCGCGCCATTCCTGTAAGCGACTATGATGTTGGCATAGTCTTCGGCGCTCTGGAGCTGATCGTTGGCGTTGATCGTGTAGGACTGGGAGGCGCCGTCAAAACTGCCTTTGGGTGCATTGGAATTGTTGTTGTTGATGGTGGTGCGCAGATCGTCGATGTTCAGCCCATAGGACGCCAGTTGCTGCAGATTGGCTTGCACCCGCACGGCGGGCCGCTGGGCGCCGGAAATGCTTACCAGGCCGACACCGGACAGCTGCGAGATCTTCTGGGCGATGCGCGTATCGGCCAGGTTTTCTACCGTGGTGATCGGCAAGCTGGACGAGGTGATGGCCAGTGTGATCACAGGCGCGTCGGCCGGATTGACCTTGGCATAGACGGGGGGCACCGGCAGTTGCGGCAACAGGCTGCCGCCAGCATTGATCGCCGCCTGTACTTCCTGTTCGGCCACATCCAAGCTGAGTGTGAGATCGAACTGCAGAGTGACGATCGAAGAACCCGCCGAGGAGACAGACGACATTTCCTTCAGGCCCGGCATCTGGCCGAATTGGCGTTCCAAAATCGCGGTGACCGATGTGGTCATCACATCAGGGCTGGCCCCGGGATAAAAGCTCTGCACCTGGATGGTGGGATAATCCACCTCCGGAAGTGCCGACAGCGGCAGGAAGCGATAGCCGGCCAAGCCGACCAGCATGATGGCGATCATCAGCAGCGATGTCGCCACCGGCCTGATGATGAATGGTGCGGAGAGGTTCATGAGCGGGTCACCGGCCGATCAGGGCGCGCCGCCGGGACGTCCGCCGCCAGGTCTGCGCAACGCGGCCATCGCCGTCTTGCAATCGGCCGACAGCGAAGCGCGGTTCTGGGCCAGACAGCGCATCACACCGCGGCCGGTCTCGCCGCCGCAAAGCTTGGTGATATCGGCGCTGCAGGTTTTGGTGATCGCCGCCTGCGCCTTGGCGCGTGCAGCAACACGCTCCGCATCGCCGGCTGCACCGGTCGACGGCGCACTGATCTTCTGCTTGGCGGGATCGGGGATCACGACTTCGGAGCCGTCACGCAGACGATCCGCGCCATCCACCACCACCGTGTCGCCCGGCTTGAGGCCGTCCAGGATGGCAACCTTGTCGCCGTCCTGCACGCCCAGCTTGACGCTGCGCTGGTTCACCGTCTTGTCGGGACTGACGACGAAAACGAACGTACCAGCCGCGCCGCGTTGAACGGCGGCCACCGGTATTACGGTCTGGTTCGCAAGCGTATCGACCAGCAGCTTGACGTTGACGAATTGGTTGGGAAACAGCTTGTTGTCGGTATTGTCGAACATCGCACGCAGCTTGACCGTGCCGGTGGTGGGATCGACCACATTATCCACCGTGGCAAGCTTGCCGGCAGCGATCTGGGTGGTCTGGCCGCGATCCCAGGCATCGACTTCCAGTACCGCGCCCTGCGTCACGCGGCCCATGATGCGGGACACGTTATCTTCCGGCACGGTGAAGATAACCGACATGGGCGATAATTCCGTCACCACCACGATACCGCCGGACTGACCGGCTTGCACGATATTACCGATGTCCATCTGGCGCAGACCAGCGCGGCCGGTCACCGGCGAGACCACGCGCGTGTAACCGAGATTGATCGAAGCGGTTTCGACATTCGCCTTGTCGGATTCGACGATGCCCCCATTGGAGCGCACCAGCGATCCCTGCGTCGACAATTGCTGGTTGGAGATCGCGTTTTGCGCCGCCAGCGCTTCGTAGCGGGTGAGATCAACTTTGGCATTGGCGAGATTGGCCTGGTCGCGTGCGAGCTGTCCCTTGGCCTGGTCGAGCGCCGCCTGATAGGGGCGCGGATCGATCTGGGCGAGCAGGTCACCCGCATTCACCATCTGGCCTTCCGTGAAATAAAGTTTAGTCAGCAGGCCGCCCACCTGCGGTCGCACCGTGGCCGTGGCCAGCGGCGTCGCCGTGCCCAGCGCATTGAGTGTAATGCGGATGGGCGCATTGACGGCGGTCGCGACGCCGACCGGCTGCGCGCCCTGATTGAAGCGGTTGTTGGCAACGGGCTTGGGATAGATCAGCCAGACCAGAAGCGCCAGGATGGCCAGCCCCAATCCGACCCACACCACACGCGACAGGCGGGGACTGTTGCTGCTCCAACGTTTGATGCGCTGCCAAATGGTCAGATCGCCGTCCTGCGCGCCCGCATACGGGCTGCGTGCGTTGGGCAAATCCTTGTCGGTGCCTTCAATGCTCATCTGTTCCAAATTCCATGAAATAACGGTTGCATCCGCCGAGTAAATTCGGCATTCGCGATTACCATCAGCAATGGCGCCCTCTCCAAGGCTTGACCCGCACTCTACGCTGCAGGCGGTCCATTAGCAGCGACCTTAATTGTAAATTTGTCGAAAATGTCGCCGCCTCTGGCCACTCACGTTGCGGCGCTGTATGTAGCCGCCTCGCTTGTTGCGAACCCGTTGCGTTGAGAACCGGACTTTGTTGAGAAAAAAGGCAAGAACGCGTGTTCCAGCAGTTTGCCCATTGGTTTTTTTACGACCTGACCCCCTGGGTCACGCACCTCGCACAGGCGCATCCGATCTGGTGTTTTCCGATCGCTTTCCTGGTGGCGTTTTCGGAATCCTTTGTCGGCATTTCCTTCATCATCCCCGGCACCTTTCTTCTGATCACCTTGGGTGCGGTGATCGGCGCCAGTCATATCAGCGTCATACCGGCCTGGGCCGGTGCGGTGATCGGTTCGGTGCTGGGTGACTGGATTTCCTATTGGATCGGATATCATTACCACCACCAGATCCTGCACATCTGGCCTTTCCGCAATTACGAAGACCAGCTGGAAAAGGGCCTACATTTCTTTCATCGCTTCGGCACCTGGGCCATCTTTCTAGGCCGGTTCCTGGGGCCGTTCCGCGCTACGGTGCCGCTGGTGGCCGGCATGAGTGAACTGGAATTCTGGCCGTTCCAGATCGCCAACACCGCTTCGGCGATCATCTGGGCCTTCGCCCTGCTGACGCCGGTCGGTGCGGCCGTGCATCATTTCATGGCCGCCTGACTCATAGCTTCCCGAGTTGGGACGCCAAGCTGTCCGGAAAGTTCCCGGGAAATTGCATAATATTAATCCCGAAATGAGACTTCCTCCGCCGGGCAGCCTGAAAAAACGGCGTTTTGTGCCGGAACGGGCCTGGATTCCCGCGCCACGCTGGCCCTGATCCTGCACCCCAATCAACCGTAGCTTTGCGCCGCGCGGTTGAACTGTGAGCATTCAGGATCATTCCATTCCCGCCCCGAGACCGGTTTTTCCGGCCTCGGAGGATATCGGCCCCGCCCAAACGGGGGCCGTAACCATTTCCTTTAAGCGTGTGCTGGATGTCGTCCTGTCGCTCGTGGCGCTGCTGATCTTCCTGCCGGTCTTCGCGGCGGTTGCACTCGCCGTGGTGCTGGATTCGGGCGAGCCCGTCTTCTTCCGCCAGCGCCGCGTCGGCCAGTTCGGAAAAATCTTCAACATCTACAAATTCCGCACCATGCATGTGCTGGAGGATGGTGAGCAGATGGCGCAGGCCGTCCGAGGCGATGTGCGCATCACCCGCGTGGGACATTTCCTCCGCGTCACCAGCCTTGATGAATTGCCGCAACTGCTGAACGTCCTGAAGGGCGACATGTCGCTGGTCGGACCACGCCCCCACGCCGTCACCCATGACGAATACTATTCCGCGCTGATCGAGAGTTATCACCTGCGGCATGCGGTCAAACCTGGCATCACCGGTTGGGCACAGGTGAACGGCGCGCGGGGCGCCACGCCGAAATTGTCCGACATGCAGACCCGCATCGATTTCGACCTCCAATATGTCGAACGCGAAAGCATCTGGCTGTATCTGAATATACTGGCGCGTACGCCTTTGGTGGTCTTGGGCAGGCGGAACGCTGTCTGATGCGCTCGCTGCTCCCCATCCCCGCTGCATTTGAAGTTCACAAAGCGCCGCGAACGCATGCGAATGATGCTTATGAAGAAGTGATGCTGGGCGGGATCAAGACCGCCTGCCTTTCACGCGCCGCCCTCACCCGCATGATGCTGACCGACTGTTTTGCCGCGCGCGAAATGGAAAACGCGCATCCCAAGCTGATCTTCGCCATCAATGGTCACACCATTGCGCTGGCTGCACGGGACAGGGCCTTTCATCGTCTATTCGAGCGTGCCGACATCGTCCATGCCGACGGCCAGGCGGGCGTGTTCGCATCGCGCCTGCTGACCGGATCTGCCATTCCCGAGCGCAGCGCCACCACCGACTTCATCCACGACGCCTGCCGGGCCGCTGCCGAACATGGCTTGCGCTTCTTTCTTCTGGGCGCGACCGAGGAATCCAACGAGAAAGCCGTGCAAATCCTGCGCGAAACTTATCCGGGGCTTCAGATCGTGGGCCGGCGACATGGCTATTTTTCAATCCTCGACGAAGACGAGGTCTGCGACGAAATCAATCTGTCCCAGCCCGATGTGATCTGGGCCGGGCTGTCGATACCGCTGGAATTTGAATTCGCGGTCCGCAACCGCAGCCGGTTGAAAGCGGGTTGGCTGGTGACCTGCGGCGGCTGCTTCAACTATGTCTCAGGCAATTACATCCGCGCGCCCCGCTGGATGCAGGAAATTGGCCTGGAGTGGCTGCATCGGGTATGGCGCGAGCCCAAAAGACTGTTCTGGCGCTACGCGGTGACCAATCCGCTGGCGCTCTTCTATCTTCTGACGCGTACGAACACTTTGCCACCGGGCGCATCTGCGCCCGCCCTGATCACGCCGGTCCGAACCGCGGCTTGAAGGGACATGATATGGCCCAGCCCCTGAATCCGGCGCTTGCGCTCAGCCCGCGCGCCCCAGGCTGGCTTGCCACCGCTTGGCGCTATGGATTTTCGACTTCCGGTCCCGTTGCAACATCGGGCGCCCATTTTCTGGCATCGCTGCTGTTCGTCCGCAGCCTGCCGGCATCCGAGTTCGGGCTTTTCTCCTTCGTGCTGGTGATCGTGCCGTTCTGCATGAGCATCATCGCCGCGCTTTTGGTCTTGCCGGTAAACAATGCTTTGGGTGCGCCAGCGCAAACGCGCGCGCGGATCGAAGCAACGTGCCTGAAGATGAATCTGTTTCTGACGATGCTGGCGGGGGCCGTCGTGTTCGGCTTTCTGATCGCCGCGCAGGCATCGATGATGCCCGCACTGTTGCTGGCGGGCTATGGCGCGCTCTTCACCATGCGCTGGTTCGCGCGCTGCTTTGCATTCGTCAATGGACGCACCGGCACCGCCATCGCGTCGGACATGGGCTATGCGGCCGCATTGCTGTCGGGGTTGGGTGCGATGGTGTTCGGCCATCACGTCACATTCCTTCTGGGTGCGGCGCTATTGTTGGCAGCGGCGTTGATCGGCCTGCTGCCCTTCGGTGCTTCCTTCCTTCGCCAGCAGATCGCGGCCATCACACAGGGTCATCTGCGCGACTATCGCAGCATCTTCCGCGACGTCACGCGCTGGTCGCTGACAGGCGTCATCCTGACCGAACTGACTGTCAATGCGCATGCCTATCTGGTGACGTTCATCTCCGGACCCGGTCCTTTCGCGCTTCTGGCGGTGGGACAGATCTTGATGCGCCCGGCCTCGCTAGTGCAAAGCGCCCTGCCCGATGTGGAGCGTCCGGCCATGACCCGCGCCATCGCGGCCAAGGATGGCGTCAAGCGCGCTCGGCTGCTGCGAGACTTCCGCGTTGCGCTTCTGGCGATTTGGCTGGTCACGGTGTTGCTGGCGGCAGCGATCCTGGTGTGGGAGCCCCAGCTGCTGCTGAAGAAAACTTACGCCCAATCCGATGTGTTGCTGGTGAGTTTGATCACGGCCGCCATCATGCTGGTCCGAAGCTTCCGCACGCCGCCCGCGACCTTCATGCAGGCGGCTGGAGAATTGAAGGCGCTGGTGAACATCGGCGTCACTACCAGTGCGATCTCCATCCTTCTGACCTTGGCATTCCTGCTCGCCTTGGGACCAATTGCATCCCTGCTCGGCGTTCTCACCGGCGAGATCGTCATCCTGGTGATGCTGAACCGGAAGATGGCCGACTGGCAGGCGCGTCATGGTTGAGCGCGTCGTCATCGCCATTCCCACCTGCAAGCGGCCCAACAGCCTGGCCAGGCTTCTGGACGCCATTGCCGCGCTCGACACCGATGCCGAGATCTCCGTACTTGTCGCCGACAATGACGCCGAAGCGCATCAAGGCTTCGATCTGTGCGAAGGCCTGACCACTCCCTATCGCTGGCCGCTCAAAGCCGTCATCGAACCCATGCGCGGCATCGCCCCAGCGCGCAACCGGCTGGTGTCCGAAGCCTTGAAGAGCGACGCGCAATTCATCGCCATGATCGACGATGACGAGTGGCCCGTCCCCGATTGGATCGCGCGGTTTCTCGAAACACAGGTGCAAACCGGCGCCGATGTGCTTCAAGGCTCGATCCTGTTCGTTCGGGACAAGGCTGGTCCGGAGCCGGTTCCCGATATTCGCCATCCCACCGGCCCCGTCGACATGCTGCAAGGCGCAGGCAATCTTTTGATTTGCCGCCAGGTGCTGGAACAAACAGCGGCGCCCTGGTTCGATCCTGCCTTCGCACTCACTGGCGGCGAGGACCTGGAATTCTTCATGCGCCTGAAGCGGGCGGGATATCGGTTCGGCTGGGCGGACGACGCCCGGGCCCTGGGCGAGACCGCATCACTGCGCCACGATCTGGGCTGGGTGATGCGGCGTGCCTATTCCAATGGCAATTCCGACATGCGGGTGCTGCTCAAATACCGGCAGGGCTTCACGACCATAGCGGTGGAAAGCCTGAAAATCGCGGGCGCACTCTTGTTGTCGCTGCCGCTGGCCATCATCCTCGGCCTGAGCCCGAATCACCGGCGCGCGCCGCTTGTCACATTCAGCAGAGCGGCGGGCAAACTGACGGCGATGATGGGCGTGCGCTACAACGAATATGCCCTGGTCCATGGCGAATGACAGTTTTGCCTTAAGTTATGCCCCACCGCGCGAATTTTCGCGCAGTGTGATCGCCGAAATCGCCTTCATCGCGCTGCTTCTGATGATGTTCGTGGGGCTGAGCCCGTTTGCGCCCCCGGTCTCGCCCACCTCGGTCAATGCCGCCGCGCCCGCGCCAGGTGACTCGCTGCGACAGATCGTTTTCCTGGCCATTCTTTTTCCCGTCCTGTTCGCGTCCACCCTGCAGCGGGGATGGAATGTCTTTCGTGTCGTGCCCCTGGCGCTGATCGCGATGCTGGCCTGGTGCTTCTTTTCCATCGGCTGGTCTGGCGTGCCGGACGTGACATTGCGGCGCGCCGCCCTGGCCACCATTGTGGTGATATCGACCATATCGAGTGTGGATTTGCTGGGCGGCCAGCGCGCCTTTCTGCTGTGGCGCATCGTGCTGGCCATCGTCTTGGCGGTGAACTGGCTGTCCATTCCCTTGATCCCGACGGCGATACACCTGCCGGGGGAAGTCGATCCCAGCCTGATCGGCGATTGGCGCGGCCTTTATGGACAGAAGAATACAGCGGGCGCGGTCTGCGTACTGACCGCGCTGCTGTTTCTGTTCAGCCGCAACGGTCGCGGCAACTGGATCGGCTGGCTGGTCGCGGCGGCGGCGCTGAGCTTTCTGGTGATGACCCGTTCCAAGACCTCGATGGCGCTGTTTCCCGTGGCGCTGGCAGCGGGACTGCTTTATCGCGTTTCCTGGCGCGACAGTCTCAGCCGCGCAATTTTTCTTTGCGGCACGATCCTGATGGCGGCAATCGCGACGCTCATTCTTGTGCTGAACTGGGATTTGGCGGTCCGGCTTCTGACCGATCCCGCCAGTTTCACCGGCCGCACCGAAATCTGGCAGGCCATCCTGGCCTATATGCGCGATCATCCCCTGCTGGGCGCGGGCTTCGGCACCATCGCCCACACCGGCGCCCTGTCGCCACTTCACAATTACGCGCGGGGCAACTGGGTGGAAACCATTGCCGACAGCCATAACGGCTACCTGCAAATTCTGGTCACCACCGGGGGTGTCGGTCTGGCATTGGCGCTACTCAGCATGGTGGTGGATCCTTTGTTGCGCTTCTGGCCGCTGGAGTCGGCCCGTACGGGCTTCAAGGCTTTGCTGTTCGCGATCTTCGTCTTTGTGCTGCTGCACAATTTCCTGGAGACCGACTTTCTGGAAAGCGACAACAGCATCTGGTTTGCCTTTCTGGTGATGCTGGCGAGCCTCAAAACCCGCGATAATTCCTTAACCCTGCGCCCCTAGACTCGCGGGCCATGGCCACGCCGTTCTTTTCCGTGATCGTGCCGGTGTTCAACCGCGCGTCCGTGCTGGGCGCCGCGCTGCGATCCGTGCTGGCCCAGACCTGCCAGGATTTCGAGATCATCGTGGTCGATGACGGCTCCAGCGACAATCCCCGCGCCGTGATCGAAGCCATGGGCGATCCGCGCATTCGTTTCGTGCGCCAGGAAAACCAGGGCGGCGGCACCGCCCGCAACACCGGCATCAATGCCGCGCAAGGCCGCTTCATCGCGCCGCTGGATTCCGACGACACCTTCCTGCCCCATCATCTGCAAAGCATGAAGACATTGCTAGGCGGCACACAAAAAGTCGTCGGCTATGCCCGCATCCTGGTCGATCGCGGTGATGGCCGCACCATGCTCAAACCGCCGCGCGGCATTCGTGCCGACGAAGACATGGGCGAATATGTTCTGTGCGAGCGCGGCTTCGTGCCCACCATCACCATAGTGGTCGAACGCGAGATGGCGCAGCGTGTTCGCTATCACCCGAAACTACGCGCCGCCGAGGATGTCGATTTTGCCATTCGCCTGGCCTTGGAAGGCTGCACCTTCCGGATGCTGGAAGAGCCCGGCGCGATCTGGAACGATCATGACGATCCCAGCCGCGCTTCGGCGCGCAACAAGGCGGACGAATTCGGCGCCTGGCTGGCGCAAATGAAGCCGTATATCACGGCCAAAACCTGGCACGGCGGCCGCGGCTGGCCGTATGCCAAGATGCTGGCGCATAACGGGCACAAGATGGAAGCCCTGCGCCTCTATCTGACGGCGCTGGCGCATGGCTGTTACCGGCCGCGTCTCAGCGTGATTGTTTTCCTGCAGGTTTTCCTGAATGCGAACAGCTATCGCGCCATCGCCGATGTCGTGATCGGCTGGCTGCGCAAAGCGCCGGAACGCGTCCCGAATACCCCCAAACCAGTATGATAACCCGGCGCGCGGCGTTGATCTCCGGTGCGGCGGCGCTGGCAGCGCCCGCTTTTGCGCAAACACCATCCCTGCGCGCGTTGGCCGCCGCCAAAGGGATTCTATTCGGCAGCGCCGCCGCCACGTACGAATTGAAGGATGCGGACTTCACCGCTCTGCTGCCGCAGCAAGCCGCGATCCTGGTTCCAGAATATGAAATGAAGCGCGACGTCGTCGAGCCTTTGCCGGGCGCTTATGATTTTTCCGGCTGCGACGGTTTGATGAGTTTCGCGCAGGCGCACGGCCTGCAGATGCGCGGCCATCCCCTGGTCTGGCATTATGCCAACCCGCCCTGGTTGGAAGAAACTGTGCGCACCCGACGCGATGCGCGGTTGCTGACCAATTATGTATCCGCCTTGGCGCGGCGCTATCGCGGGCGCATGCATTCCCACGACGTGGTCAACGAGGCGCTGGTGCCGCCCGATGAAGGCGCGAGCGGCTGGCGGCCCTGTTTCTGGCTGGATATTTTCGGCCCCGCTTATCTCGATCTGGCCTTTCACGCGGCGCGCGAAGCCGATCCCGCCGC
>JBEPVO010000015.1:0-30174 GCA_041690975.1 Alphaproteobacteria bacterium | reverse complement strand
AGCTTTTGGTTGAACAATCCGCTAATGTTACCAAGATATAAAGCTATAAGTTGTGTTTTCTTGCTGCTGCGCACCGAAAAGTTTTCGACGAAAACATACGGGAAAACCTCTCTGATATCCGCGGGGCGGGGCGAAAGACGGCTCCTGGGGACTTTCGGGAGGAATTATTTTGAGACCCCAGGACGCAACCAAGTTGTTGGGGCGCCGGGCTCAGCTTTCCGGCGGGTGGTCCCAACTGACCCGGTTGCCGGGATGGCGACGACACCGTCCCGCCAATTCCAGCTCCAGAATCACGGTCAGGACCACGGCCGGCGGCGCACCGGTCTGACGGATAATGTCATCGATGCCGACCGGCGCGACCCCAAGCGCTTCCTCGATCCGGCTGCGCAGGCGATCGGCTTCCGCGTCCAGCGAACGGAAATCCGCTGGCGGAATCGGCGCGCCGCTGTTCGGTTCACCAAAGCCGCCGCCCAGGATAGGCCGTAACGTCGCCAGCACATCTTCGGCGTTTTCGATCAGTGCGGCGCCGTCCCGGATCAGGCGATTGGGGCCTTTGGCGCGCGGATCAAGTGGCGAGCCGGGAACCGCGAAAATCTCGCGGCCCTGTTCCAGCGCGTAATTCGCCGTGATCAGCGAACCGGAGCGTTCTGCGGCTTCCACCACGATGACGCCGCGCGACAGGCCTGAGATCAACCGATTGCGGCGGGGGAAGTGGCGAGCCTGGGGCGCTTCGCCCAACCGCATTTCGGAAATGACGGCGCCTTGCTTCGCAATGGCGTGATAGAGCGCCTCATTCTCGGGTGGATAGATAATATCGACGCCGCCCGCCACCACCGCGACCGTGCCATGCTCGAGCCCGGCTTCATGCGCCGCGGAATCGATACCGCGCGCCAGGCCCGACGCGATGACCAAACCGGCCTGGCCCAGATCGCGCGACAACATCTGCGTGAATTTTCGCGCCAGGGCCGAGGCGTTACGGGCACCGACCACCGCGATCATGTTCTTCTGCAGCAGGTGGACATTGCCGATCACGGAGATGATGGGCGGCGGTTGATCAAGCGCGGCCAACCCGGGCGGGAAATCCGGCTCACAGGCGGCGATAAGGCGTCCGCTAAGCTTTTGCAGGCCGGCCAGTTCACGCTCGGCTTCGCCTTCCGCTGGTAGCACGAAATTTCGGGCTCCCCCGCGCTGCGCCATGCGCGGCACTTCCTTCAAGGCGATAGAGGCGCTTCCGAACCGAGCGATCAAGTTTGCGAAAGTAGCGGGGCCGATCGCGTTGGTGCGCGCCAGGCGCAACCAGGCCAGCCGCTCGGAATCCGTCAGGATCATTTCTTACCTTTGGACCCAATGCGCGGCTCATCGCCGCGAAGCAGCCGGCGGATGTTTTCGCGATGCATGAAGAAGATCAGTGCCGCGAGCAGAACGGCAAGCGGCGCATATGCGTGATGGCCGGACAGATAGAAATAAACCGGCGACAAGGCGATGGCGATCAGCGCCGACAGCGACGAGATACGCCAGATCAGCGCCGCCAGCAGCCATGTCCCGGCGGCCAGGAGGCCCACCGGCCAGTAGAGCGCCATGGTGACACCCAGAAACGTCGCCACGCCTTTACCGCCCTTGAAGTGCAGCCAGATGGGAAAGATATGACCCAACACGGCAGCGAGGCCGGCGAAAATCTCGCACCCCTGCGGCAGGAACGCCCGGGCGATCAGGACGGCCACCGCGCCTTTGAGGCCATCGCACAGCAAGGTCGCGACCGCTGCCCACTTCTTGCCCGTGCGCAGCACATTGGTGGCGCCGATATTGCCCGAACCGATCTTGCGCACATCGCCCGCGCCGGATGCAAAGGCGAAGAACAAGCCGAACGGGATCGACCCCAGAAGATATCCAAGGATCAATGCTTCGAGGGTGAAGGGAAGGGAAACAAGACCGATCATGGTCCGCCACGATAGGGAACTTTCGGCCGCAAATCTATTGACCGGTCTTTGCGCCGTCCCCGATCCGCGAGAAGACACATTCGCCATCGACAAAGGTCATCTGGGCGCGGCCCTGGAATTTACGGCCCTCGAAAGCGGTGTTACGGGCTCGCGAATGCAATGCGCGCTGGTCCACGACAAAGGGTTCTTCGATGTCGAGCAGGGCCAGATCGGCGGGTGCGCCCTTGGCCAGGGTGCCGGCGGCAAGACCCAGGAGCCGGGCAGGGGTTGACGTCAACGCCGCCAATATCTTGATCAGCTCAGCGTCGCCATCGTGATGCAGACTGAGCGCTGCAGGCAGCAAGGTTTCCAGTCCAACCGCCCCAAAAGCGGCTGACGCGAAGGTCAGGCGCTTGGTGTCGGCGCCTTGCGGCTCATGGCTGGACACGATCACATCGATGGTGCCGTTGGCGACGCCTTCGACCATGGCGGCGCGGTCCGCTTCGGAACGCAGCGGTGGCTTCACTTTGCGGAAGGTGTAATAGGCGCCGACATCCAGCTCGTTCAGCAGCAGGTGGTGGGCAGAGACGCCGCAGGTGATGGGAAGGCCCCGGCGCTTGGCGGCGGCGATCACCTCCAGCGCAGCGCGGGTCGAGATCTGTCCGAAATGGTAGCGAGCACCGGTCAACTCGACCAGGCGGATATCGCGTTCCACGATGATGGCTTCGGCCAGCGCCGGTGCCGCAGGCAAGCCCAGGCGGGTGGCGAATTCGCTTTCGGTCGTGGCGGCGCCCTCCACCAACTCGGGATCTTCCGCATGGCCCACCACCAATGCGTCGAAGGTGGCGGCATACGACAATGCGCGCCGCATCACCCGTGCATTGGCCACGGTGCGGTCGCCATCGGTGAAGGCGACGGCGCCGGCCTCTTTCAACAGGCCGATTTCCGTCATGGTCTCGCCGGCCAGATGCTGGGTCAGGGCGGCCATCGGCGCGACGTGAACCTTGGCGGTCGCCTGGGCGCGGCGGCGGATGAAATCCACCAGCGATGGTTCGTCGATCACCGGATTGGTGTTGGGCATGGTGACGATAGTGGTGACGCCGCCCGCTGCCGCTGCGTCACTGGCGGACGCCAAAGACTCGCGATGCTCGCTGCCCGGCTCGCCCGTGAAGACACGGCAATCGATCAGGCCGGGCGTGAGCACCAGGCCGCGGCAATCAATGATTTCCGGATCGCGCGGTTCGGCATCATTGAACAGCCGCGGGCCGATATCTGCGATCCGTCCATTCTCGACCAGAAGGCCGCCCTTCACGTCCAGGCCGCAAGCCGGATCGATCAGCCGGGCGTTGCGGAAAGCGAGGCGGCCGGTTTTTCCGTTCGGGGCTGTCATGGCATCCCCCTGGCCAGCGCATCCAGCACCGCCATGCGGATGGCGACACCCATCTCGACCTGTTCGGCGATGACGCTGATTTCCAGATCGTCGGCGATGTCGGAGGCAATCTCTACGCCCCGGTTCATGGGACCGGGATGCATAACGAGTGCGCCCGGCTTAGCATGTCGCAGCTTTTCACGATCCAGGCCATAGAATCGGAAATATTCCCGCGTCGAGGGCACGAAGGCGCCCGTCATCCGCTCCAGCTGCAGGCGCAGCATCATCACGATATCGACCCCGGCCAGGCCTTTCTTCATGTCGGTGAAGATTTCCACGCCGAAGCGTTCGGCTTCGCAGGGAAGCAACGTGCGCGGCGCGATCAGGCGAACCTGCGCGCCCAGCATCGCCAAAAGGCGGATATTGGAACGAGCCACCCGCGAATGCAGGATATCGCCGCAGATCGCCACAGTCAGGCCTTCGATGCGGCCGAGCCGACGTCGGATGGTGAGCGCATCCAGCAAGGCCTGGGTGGGATGTTCGTGCGCGCCATCCCCGGCATTGATCACACTGCAATCCAGTTTGCGCGACAGGAGTTCGGCGGCGCCGGAATCCTGGTGCCGCACCACCAAAATATCGGGGCGCATGGCGTTCAGGGTGGTGGCGGTATCGATCAGGGTCTCGCCCTTGGAGACCGACGAGGTCTTGACCGACATGTTGAGCACATCGGCGCCCAGCCTTTTGCCGGCCAGCTCAAAGCTGGATTGGGTACGGGTGGAGGCTTCAAAGAAAAGATTGATGAGGGTTCGGCCTTTGAGCACCGCCGCTTTCTTGTTGGGCGCCCGGCTCTGCGCCACATAGCTTTCGCCAAGGTCGAGCAGCGCCGTCACTTCCAGCGCGGAAAGGCCTTCAATCCCAAGCAAATGGCTTGTCTTCAGGATCGGGGGAAGGCTGGGTGATGTCATTAAAGTCCGGTGTATAGAGAGGGATTCCCGTGGCGGCAATATGCCTTTTCCGTCTCGGTTAAGCAGCCATTTCTTCCAGGGTTTTTCCTGCCGGTTCGGGCAGAAACAGGATCGCGCCCAGAGTTATGGGCACAGCCACCAGCAGGACCTGGATCGCCGGTCCGTGACCGTGGAAATGATCATAGAGCAGGCCTTCCAGCGCCAGCGCTGCCGCTCCGGCCAACATCTCCACCAGGTATCGCAGGCCCGAGACGGTGGCGCGATACCGCGTCGGCACGATTTCCATCGCGAAGCCCGCCAGCATGGCGTCTCCGGCGAAGAAGCCGAAGAAAGACAGGACCCAGAGGGGCGGCAACAGCACGCCGGGCACAGGTGAATAGAACAACGCGAACGCGATAGCCGCAAAGGCGATGATCGCGATGGTGACCGGCTTGCGGCCGATGCGGTCGCTGAGCTTTCCCGTCAGGATGGTCAAGACCAGACCGATCAGGCCGCCGGGAATGAACAGCATGGTGATCTGGCCTGGTGTGTAGCCATGGGTCGTCTGAAGATATTTCGACGACAGCACCGTCGCGGCGGAGATGCCGAAACCGAACGCGGCGACGGCCATCAGGATGGCGGCGATGCGGCCGGGATATTGCCGGGCCAGTTCGCGCAGAAGCGCAAGACTTTCGGCCAGCCTTGATCGGGTGCTTTTCAAGCCTTCCAGCATTTCAAACCGCTGGGTCTCGGGAAGGCGGCGGCGCAGATAGGCGACCAGCACCAGGGGAACGGCGCCGATCACATAGATGGCACGCCAGCCGAACGGCAGAATATTGACGGCGGCGAAAACCAGCGATGCGACGCCCGCACCGGTATAATTCATCGCGCTCAAAGTGCCGCTGGCCCAGCCGCGGGCCGCGGCGGCGACTTCTTCGGCGATCACTACGAAGCACAGCATTTCTTCGGCATATCCGAAGACGCGGGTGCAGAATTGCGCCCAGACGAATTGCGCATAATTGTCGGCGAAGGCTGTCGCCAAGGTTGCGATGGCCTGACCGATGATGGTGATCAGCAACAGACGCCGCCGTCCCACCAGATCTGCGGAGGCGCAGATCAGCAGCGCGAATATCGCCGCCAGCCGGAAATAGGCGATCGTCAACGCCACCTGGTTTTCGGGGATGTGGAAACTGGCCTGGATCTGCGGAATTGCCAGCCCGAAGATATTGGTGTCATAGCCCGCGAACAGCGCGGCCGCGCCCACGAGCAGGAAAACGCGCTCCTGCCGCCAGGTCATTGCGACGCGCGGCCGCAATCCCGGTGGGAGCCAGCCGAATTTGGCGGGCGCGCTATCGTCTTTCATGAGGCCGACAATTTGAGATGGCGCAACCGGTCCAAAGCGCCCTGGAGAATGTAAGCCGCCGCCATCTTGTCCACCACTTCGCCGCGCCGTTTGCGGGAAGCATCGGCATCCAGCAGGGTGCGGGTCACCGCCATGGTCGAGAGCCGCTCGTCCCAGAATACGAGGGGAAGAGCGCTGCGGTTCACCCAGTTGCGGCCAAAGGCCCGGGCCGACTGGGCAGAGGGTCCGTCAGAGCCGTCCATGTTCAGGGGCAGGCCCACCACCAGTCCACCAATGCCCTGTTCACTTATTATAATGTCCAGGCGGGCGGCATCGGCAGCGAATTTGCCTCTTTTCAGGGTTTCCATCGGGGTGGCCACCATCAGCAGCCGGTCGGAAAGGGCCAGGCCGATGGTTTTTTCCCCTAGATCCAGCCCCAGCAGCCGATTGCTGGGGGCAAGGGTCAGGCGGTCCAATTCCACAACCGCCATGCAAATCCCTGCCTTCTTTTTTGCCGATGCGGCCTGTCGCCCGGCGCGCTTGCCAGTCCGGCCCCTGATTGCTAGCAAGTCCGGCGTTTTTCTAACAGATCGGGAGGCCCAAATGTCCGTCGATAAGGACACCGTGCGGCGCATCGCCAGGCTCGCCCGTCTGGCAGTGCCGGAGGCTCGGCTGGAGCCTATGGCCGGGGAACTGAACGGCATTTTCCAGTGGGTGGAAATGCTGAACGAAGTCGATGTCGAAGGCGTGCCCGCCATGACGTCGGTGGTTGCCCAGAAACTGAAGTGGCGCCAGGACGTGGTGACCGATGGCGGCGTCGCGGATGCCTTGATGCAGAACGCGCCCGAGCGGGAAGACACATTCTTTGTGGTTCCCAAGGTGGTGGAATGAGTCTCGTCATTTCCGTTGAAACGCCTTTGTCCGATGACGTGCGGCGCCTGGTAGCTGCGCTCAACCAGACCTCACTGGAACTGACTCCGCGCGAATTCACCCATCACCTGACGGTCGAACAGATGGCCGGACCGGAGATGACAGTGTTTGTCGCCCGCGAAAACGGCGACGCCGTCGCGATGGGTGCGCTGCGCCGTCATCCGGACGGTATCGGCGAAGTCAAACGCATGTACACAATGCCGGACCAGCAGGGCCGGGGCATCGGCGGGCGCATCCTGTCGGAGATCGAAGCCCTGGCGCGCAGCGAAGGCTTGACCTCGCTGGTGCTGGAAACCGGAAGCAATTTCGATGCCGCGTTGCGTGTCTATCAACGCGACGGCTTTCGCGCATGCGGCCCGGTCCTGGACTATACCCCATCGCCTTACACGGCGTTCTTCGAGAAGCCTCTTTCCATAAGCGTGCCCGTATGAGCGATCCGATTTCGATGACCCTGGCCGAAGCGCGCGATGCGCTGAAGGCCAGGAAACTTTCCTCCACCGAGTTGACCGCCGCGCTGGTCCGTTCGGTCGAACAGTCGCGCGGCTTGAACGCTTTCGTCACTGAGACGCCGGACCGGGCCATGGCGATGGCGGCGGCATCCGACACCCGTCTGGCAAAAGGCGAGGGTGGTGCGCTTGAAGGCCTGCCGCTGGCGATCAAGGATCTGTTCTGCACCAAAGGCGTGAAGACCACAGCGGGCAGCCGGATCCTGGGCAATTTCGTGCCGCCTTATGAATCGACTGTGACTCAGAACCTCTGGAATGCTGGCGCGGTGATGCTGGGCAAGACCAACATGGACGAGTTCGCCATGGGGTCGTCCAACGAAACCTCTGCCGCCGGCCCGGTGTTCAATCCCTGGCGGGCCACGAACAGCAACGTCAATTTGGTGCCGGGCGGCTCGTCCGGTGGTTCGGCTGCCGCCGTGGCGGGCGATCTGTGCTTGGCCGCCACCGGCACCGACACCGGCGGCTCGATCCGCCAGCCGGCTGCCGTCACTGGCACCGTTGGCATCAAGCCGACCTATGGCCGCTGCTCGCGCTTCGGCATCGTGGCGTTTGCCTCGTCGCTGGATCAGGCCGGGCCGATGACTAAGACCGTGCGGGACGCTGCGATCATGCTGGGCAGCATGGCAAGCGTGGACCCCAAGGATTCCACCAGCGTTGACGTGCCCGTTCCCAATTATGAGACGCTGCTGGAAGGTGGCATCAAGGGACTGCGTGTCGGCATTCCGAAGGAATATCGCATCGACGGCGTGCCGGCTGATATCGGCGGCTTGTGGGACAAGGGCGCGGCCTGGCTGAAGGCCCAGGGTGCGGAGATCGTCGAAGTTTCCTTGCCCCACACCAAATATGCGCTGCCCACTTATTACATAGTGGCCCCCGCGGAAGCTTCGTCGAACCTGGCCCGTTATGACGGCGTGCGCTTCGGCCATCGCACCAGCGGCAGCATCCACGACATCACCGAGCTTTATGAGAAGAGCCGGGCCGAAGGGTTCGGCGCCGAAGTGCAGCGCCGCATTTTGATCGGTACTTATGTGCTGTCGGCAGGCTATTATGATGCCTATTACGCCCGGGCCCAGAAATTGCGCACCTTGATCAAGCGCGATTTCGACAAGGCCTTTGAGAGCTGCGATGTCCTTCTGACGCCCGCGACGCCGGGACCGGCCTTCGGTGTGGGCGAAAAAACTTCGGATCCGGTGTCGATGTACCTGAACGACGTCTTCACGGTGACGGTCAATCTGGCTGGGTTGCCGGGCCTTTCGGTTCCGGCCGGGCTTACCGACAATGGCTTGCCGCTGGGACTTCAGCTGATCGGCAAGGCGTTCGACGAGGGCACGGTGCTGCGCGCCGGTCTGGCGATCGAGCAGGCGGCCGATTTCCGGCACAAACCCGCCAACTGGTGGAGGTCCGCATGAGCGCGCCAGCATCCAAATCGATGCCGTCCAAACTGATCAAGGGAGAGACAGGCGACTGGGAAGTCGTGATCGGCCTGGAAGTTCATGCCCAGGTTCTCTCCAAGTCCAAGCTGTTCTCCGGCGCCTCGACTGAATTCGGCGCCGAGCCGAATTCCCAGGTCTCCTTCGTCGATGCCGGCATGCCGGGCATGCTGCCGGTGATCAACGAGAAATGCATCGAGCAAGCAGTCCGCACCGGGCTTGGCCTGAAGGCGAAGATCAATCTTTCCAGCATCTTCGATCGCAAGAACTACTTCTATCCCGATCTGCCCCAGGGCTATCAGATCAGCCAGTTCAAGAACCCCATCGTGGGCGAGGGCGAAGTCACGATTGACCTCAAGGACGGCGAAAGCCGGCTGGTGGGGATCGAGCGGCTGCACCTGGAACAGGATGCGGGCAAAAGTCTGCACGACCAGCATCCCGACAATTCCTATGTCGATCTCAATCGATCCGGCATTGCCCTGATGGAGATCGTCACCAGGCCCGACATGCGCTCGTCCGAAGAAGCCGCAGCTTTCCTCAGAAAATTGCGCGCCATCGTGCGCTATCTGGGCACCTGCGACGGCAATATGGACGAAGGCTCGATGCGGGCCGACGTCAATGTCTCGGTGCGCAAGCCCGGTGGTGCGTTGGGCACGCGCTGCGAGATCAAGAACGTCAACTCCATGCGGTTCATCGCCCAGGCGGTGGAGTATGAGGCGCGCCGCCAGATCGAGATCATCGAGGGCGGCAGCTCCATTCGCCAGGAAACGCGGCTGTATGACAGCCGTCAGGGCGAAACGCGGTCGATGCGTTCCAAGGAAGAAGCGCATGACTATCGCTATTTTCCGGATCCGGATCTACTGCCGCTGGAGTTGGATGCCGCTTGGGTGGCGGAAATCGAAAAGTCCTTGCCGGAATTGCCCGACGAAAAGAAGGCGCGCTTCATCGGGCTAGGACTTTCCGCCTATGACGCGTCGGTGCTGGTCGCCGAACGCGAGCTGGCAGACTATTACGAGGAACTTGCCAAGGGCGTAGACGCCAAGGCTGCCGCCAACTGGTTGAACAACGAGATATTGGGCCGTCTCAATCGCGATGGCCTGTCCATTGTGCAGTCGCCGGTCAGTGCGGCGGCCAACAATGCCATCGTGGCGATGATTTCGGACAAGACCATCTCGGGAAAGATCGCCAAAGACCTGCTCGACATCATCTGGAGTGAAGGCGGCGACCCGCGCGCCGTCGTCGAGGCGCGCGGATTGCGTCAGGTGACTGATACCGGCGCGATCGATGCCGCCATCGAAGCGGTGATCGCCGCCAACTCACAAAAAGTGGAAGAGGTGAAGGCCAAACCCAAACTCGCCGCCTGGTTTGTCGGTCAGGTGATGAAGCAGACGGGTGGAAAAGCGAATCCGGCGGCGGTTAATGCCGCGCTCAAGCTGCGACTCAATTTGCCCGACGAAGGGTGATTCGTGCAAAAATGCGCAAACCCGCCAAATCACCTTGACAAACGCCGGAAAAACGTCCGTGTACAGAGTGTTGCATATAACCCAATGAAATTGGGGTTTTTATGCATTTCAACGAAATTACCGTTTTTCAAAAGTCAAGGCGGAGTTGCATTTTCAAATGCAAGTCTTTCATATTGTTCGTGTTTTGGGGGGCGGCCGAGCGTCGCTGGACCCGAACAATGAAAGAGGAGTCGAACATGCCTGTTACTGCGAAAAAGAAGGCCGTGAAGAAGAAAGCCAAGAAGGCCGTGAAGAAGAAGGCCGCGAAGAAGAAGAAGAAGAAATAAATCAGATTGACCTAAGGTCAATCTGACGCCCACGTTTCGTCCCTTCGGGGACGTTCCGATGGCAAAGGTTATGGCCGCGGTATCCAGGCGCTCAGCGCCACCGGGTACCGCGGCCAAGCCCGTTTTGGGGTACTCCGCAAAACGTCTCAGTGTCTGCCGAGATCAAATGTTTACAATCGAAGACCCAGCCTGGTCTGTCATGACCGGCCTCGCGCTAGGCTCGTCCCCAAAAAAATGACAGCATGTCTCCGAACCGCAATCGGAGTTTGTCATGGCCGCACGTCGCGTAAAGAAGAAACCAGCCAAAAAAGCCACCAAAACCAAGCCCGCCAAGAAGGCGGCGAAGCCGATCGAGCTTTACTACTGGCCCACCCCCAATGGCTGGAAGATCTCCATCGCCCTGGAGGAAATGAAGATCCCCTATGTGATGAAGCCCGTGAATATCGGGAAGGGTGAGCAATTCGAGCCGGCGTTCCTCAAGATATCGCCCAATAACCGCATGCCCGCGATCGTCGATCCGGATGGGCCGGGCGGGAAGCCGATTGCCATCTTCGAATCCGGTGCGATCCTTCAGTATCTGGGGCGCAAGAGCGGCAAGCTTTACCCCGCCGACGAGCGCGGCAAGGTCCAGGTCGAGGAATGGCTGTTCTGGCAGGTCGGTGGCCTGGGCCCGATGGCGGGCCAAGCGTTCCATTTTCTCACCTACTCTCAGGAAGACCTGACCTACGCCAAGAAGCGCTATAGCGATGAAGTCCATCGTCTGTTCGGGGTGATGGACAAGCGCCTGGCGACCCGCAAGTTCCTGGCGGGCACTTATTCCATTGCTGACATCGCCTGCTGGGGCTGGGTGATCGCGGCGGTCAATTTCCAGCCGCTGGATGAATTCCCCAATCTCAAAGCCTGGAATGAGCGCATGGGTGCTCGGCCGGCGGTCAAGCGCGGCCATGCCCTGGGCGCCGAACTGCGCAAGCCCATGACGGACGAGCAGAAGAAGGTCCTGTTCGGGCAAAGAGCCCGTTGATTTCCCCCATCTGTCTGCCACGCGGGCAAGCCCGCTAGCAGACATCTTCCCCCGCCAATGGCTTCGCCATGCGGGGGAAGAAAGCTGGGGCGTGCTGTGAAATTCAGACTTTATTTCCCATCCCTAATGACCTGTAAACGATAAGGCTAACGGGAATTTACCGCGTATTAGTTTCTCTCGCTTCACCATAACCCCACGCAAAACGGAATTCCGTTTCGTGCGGGTATGGGGAGGGGACTGACGTGGCGTGTATCGATGTGGATTCACTGGCGCAGTATGAGCGCGATGCCCTGACGGGCCGTGCCGAAGCGCTCTACAATCTCGGATTGGCCTATTCGACCGGACAGGGCGTGGTGCAGGATTACGTTGCCGCGCACAAATGGTTCAATCTCGCGGCCATGCGCGGCAGCGATGTGGCCAAGAACTGGCGCAACCAGATCGCGGGCGAAATGAACGCCGGCCAGATCGCCCAGGCCCAGAAGCTGGCCCGCGAGTGGCTCAAGATCTTCCAATAGCCTTCGCGCATCAGTTCGCCCTGGTGCGAAGTGCGACGGGCGCGCTCAGCGCGGCCACATCCGGGACCGCCGCCGGCCCATAGACATCCGTGAGGATCGTCAGGGGCATATCCCGTCCTGCCAGCCGGTTTTTATAGACTTCCATATTTTCCAGCACGCGCTGCACATAGTTGCGGGTCTCGCCGAACGGGATCTGTTCGATCCAGTCGATCGCATCAATGCTGCCATTGCTGGGATCCTTGTTGGCGGAAACCCATTTGCGCACATTTCCTGGCCCCGCATTGTAGGCCGCTATCGCCAGCACCAGCGAGTTGTCCCAGCTGGCATAGTGGCGCGCGAATTCGATCATCCCCAGCTGCATATTGTAGTTGGTGTCGGTGAGAAGCTCATTCGGGCGATAGGGCAGGCCGCCCGCCCGCGCCGCGGTCTTGGCTGCCGTCAGCATCACCTGCATCAGGCCCCGCGCCCCGGCGCTGGAAATCGCCTGAGCATTGAACTCGGTCTCCTGGCGGATCAGGGCATGGATGATAGAAGGCGGCGGTGCGCTGCCCTGGGCCACGTAAGGCGGCAGCGGCAGCACGGGATAGGCGAAGCCCAGCATTGGCGTGCCGGTGTAGCTGGAGGTCTTGGCAAGGCGGACGGCGATCTCGGGATAGCCCCAGTCGCTTACGGTTTGCAGGAATTGTTTCAGGTGGCTGGGCGCCGGGTACATTTCTGCTGACCGTGCGGCGAACAGGCGAAGATCATTCGCTTGGCCTAACTCGGCCAGCACCCGGATCTGGGGCATCAATGTATCGCTTTCGATCGCGGCTTTGGCGATGGGCTCGACCGTCGTGTCGCCCAGATGCAGGATCGGATTGGTTTCGGTGCGTGCGATTGCAAGCTGGCCATAGAAGGTATCGGAATAAGCGGCGGCGAAGCGGTAATGGCTATAGGCGCTTGCCGCATCGCCCAGCGCTTCATGGGTGCGGCCTTGCCAATATTCAGCCCGCGACTTGCTGATTGGCCGCGTGACATTGGCGCCCAGGCGCTGAAAATATCCAAGCGCCCGCGCCGGCTCTTTGAGGAAACGCAGGGAGATGAACCCCGCCAGGAATTGCTGCTCGGCGTACTGGTCGCTGACGGGAAGCTGCGCGTGATCCACCAGCTCCAGCGCCAGGCGAGGATTGCCGGTGGTCAAGGCGTCCCGTACCTGGATCGCCACCTCGTTCCACCAACGCTGGGTGTGGTCTTTGGCCAGTGCGGCGGGCTCCACCCGCAGCAGCATGGCGTGGGCTTGTGCATCCTTGTTTTCGGCCCGCAAGGCGCGCGACCAATCGTACAACAAAGCGGGGTCGTCCGAACCGGATACCTTTGCCAATGCCGACTTGGCTTTGGGCAGACCCGACGCCAACGCCATGCGCGCCTGCGCCAGGGCGGCAGTTTTGGAATCTACGCGCGCGATCTGGCGACGGGCAGCGGTGAGTTCGCCCCGCCATAACATGCCATCCAAGCGGGTGCGATCGGACTCCGGCGTCAGATAACTGCCGTCCTGGGCAAGAATGCCGGCCTCGGTGAAATCATCGAAACTGCTCTCGCTCCAACCCTGCCGGATCAGGGCGCCGCCGCGGGTCTTGTCGCCATTGGCGATCGTCGCTTCGCCCAGGCGGATGCGCCCGATCGGCGAAGAAGGCGCGCGCGTCCCAAACCATTGCAGGATTTGCGCGGGTGTTATGTCTGGCGTGATATCGGCTTCGGCACGGACATAAAGTGTGCCGCGAAGCGGCCAGTTGCTGGCCATCTTCAACGCCGCATCGACATCGGCGAATTTGGCGCCGCTGTCGCGGTCCAGTGCGTAGCGCCATTGCAGAAGCTGGCGCGCGGTCGTGTCCTGGCCCTGATTGCCAAGCGCCATGGCGCCGGCCCAGTCGGATCGGTTAGCCAATGCGAAGGCGTGGGCGAAAATATCGTGATCGGCCGCCGAGAGGACATGCAGGTTGCCTGCCCGCGCAGGGACATCCGGACCGGGCGCCTGGGCGCGGCTTACCGCCAGCCAGCTCCCGGCCAGAAGAGCGACGACGGCGATGCCGATATGCTTCAAAGCCATGGCGGATGCGCTTGTTGAATCTGTAAGTTCAGCTTAGACGGTTGCTGCCGTCCAAGGCCATAATGGAAAGCAGGCCGAAATGAGACGGACACAAAGACGGAACTTGAACGCATGACCAGTATTCGCGAACGCATCAAAGGATCCATCCCCGCCCTGATCACGCCGATGAAGAACGGCAAGGTCGACGAAGCGGCGTTCCGAAAGTTTGTCTCCTGGCAGATCGAACAGGGCAGCCAGGGCCTGGTGCCCTGCGGCACCACGGGCGAATCGCCCACCCTCAGCCATGAAGAACATATCCGGGTGATTCAGATCTGCGTCGAGGAAGCCGCGGGCCGGGTGCCGGTGATTGCCGGCGCGGGCTCCAACTCGACGGAAGAGGCGATCTCGCTGCACCGCCATGCCAAGGAAGTGGGCGCCGACGCTGTGCTCTCCGTCACGGGCTATTACAACAAGCCGTCGCAGGAAGGGCAGTACCGCCATTTCAAGGCGCTGGCCGAAGCGGTCGATATCCCGATCTTGCTCTACAACATCCCCGGCCGCGCCATTGTGGAGATCAGTGTCGAGACCATGGCGCGCCTGTCGGAGATGCCTGCCATCATGGGCGTCAAGGACGCCACCGCCAACCTGATGCGCCCCACGCGGGAGCGCAACGCCTGCCGCAAGGGCTGGCGTCTGATCTCGGGCGAGGATGGCACCGCGCTGGGCTATATGGCACATGGCGGTCATGGCTGCATTTCGGTGACCGCGAATGTGGCGCCCAAACTCTGCGCCGAATTCCAGGACACCTGCCTGCGGGGTAATTTCGACCGCGCCCGCGAACTTCACGACAAGCTGATGCCGCTGCATGACGCGATGTTCTGCGAGCCGTCGCCCGCAGGTGCCAAGTTTGGCGCTTCGCTGCTGGGGCATTGTACGCCGGAAGTGCGGTTGCCGCTGATCGAGTTGACGGAGAGTGGCCGCGCCCAGGTCAAGGCTGCGATGAAGGGCTGCGGCCTTAGCGTCTGATGCCCAAGAAGAAAGATGACGGCACCAAGATGATCGCCGAAAATCGCAAGGCACGGTACGCCTATGCGATCGACAGCGTCGTGGAGGCGGGGATCATTCTGACGGGTTCGGAGGTCAAGAGCCTTCGCAATGGCAAGACCACCATCGGCGAGAGCTATGCCCATGCGAAGGATGGCGAGCTTTTCTGGGTCAATGCCTATATTCCGGAATACACCCAGGCCAGCCGCTTCAATCACGAGCCCAAGCGGACCCGCAAGCTGCTGATGCGCAAGCATGAGATCGCCAAGCTGGCGATCGCGGCCCAGCGCGAAGGCATGACGCTGATACCGCTCAAGATGTATTTCAATGCCAAGGGCACCGCCAAGCTGGAGCTGGGCATTGCCAAGGGTAAAAAGCTTCACGACAAGCGCGAAAGCGACAAGCAGCGCGACTGGCAGCGCGACAAGGCCAGGCTGTTACGCGATCGCGGCTAGCGCCTTGGCTTTGGCCACCACATCCTCGAACATTTTCGTCGTCAGTACACCGGTGTTGGTGTTGTAGCGCGAGCAGTGATAGCTCGAGATCAACCGGAATTTGCCGATCTGATAGACTGCGCCATGCTTGAAGGGGTGCGTGGCGATGCGGGCATCAAGGGTCTTCAGCACGCTGTCATGGGCGATCTTCCCCAAAGCCAAGATGGTATTCACGTTTGGCATCGTCTCCAATTCGCTGATCAGGAACTGGCGGCAGGTCTTGATTTCCGACGGTTCGGGCTTGTTCTGGGGCGGCACGCAGCGCACCGAGTTGACAATGCGGCAATCGACCAGCTCCAGCGTGTCGTCGATGCGCTCGTCATAGACGCCTTTCGCCAACTTCATTTTCAGCAGAGTGGCGTAGAGCAGGTCGCCGGCCCAGTCGCCGGTGAAGGGCCGGCCGGTGCGGTTGGCCCCCTGCAGGCCGGGCGCCAGGCCCGCGATCGCCAGCTGAGCCGTGCGGGGCCCGAAACAGGGAACCGGGGCATTGAACCAGTCCGGATGCTTTTTGCGATTGTCCGCGCGGAACGCCGCCAGCCGGGGGCAGAGCGGGCAGTTATGGGGCGGTTCCAGGGGCGCTTTCATGCGCCCGGCTTAAACGGATTCAGACGGCGGGTGCAAATTGCGGCGCCTTGCCGCCTTCGCGCGCGATCTGGCTCTTCAGATCGTCGAGCTCGATGAAATTGTCGGCCTGGCGACGTAGCTCATCCGAGACCATGGGTGGCTGGGTGCGGATGGTGGAAACCACCGAAACCCGACGTCCCCGCCGCTGCACCGCTTCGACCAGGCGACGAAAGTCGCCATCGCCAGAAAAGATCACCACATGATCGACGCAGGCCGACATCTCCATCACGTCGATGGCCAGTTCGATGTCCATATTGCCTTTGACCCGGCGGCGGCCCTGGGCGTCGGTGAATTCCTTCAGCGGCTTGGTCACCACCGAGAAGCCATTATAGTCCAGCCAGTCCACCAGCGGGCGAAGCGGGGAGAATTCCTGGTCCTCCGCCACCGCGGTATAATAGAAGGCGCGCACGAGAGTGCCTTTGCGCGCGAACAATTCCAGCAAGCGCTTATAGTCGATATCGAACTGAAGGCCTTTCGCCGCGCCATACAGATTGGCGCCGTCGATGAACAAAGCGAGTTTTTCGGACGGATAAAAAAGCATTATGGCCTCCAATAAGCCGGATCTCGACGATCCGCTGGGCAAAACGCCCCAAATCTTCATCGCGCTAGGCGCCAATATTCCATCCGCAGCCGGGCCGCCGGAGTTCACCCTGAAGGCCGCTTTGGCGGCGCTTGAGGAACGCGGCGTTCAAATCCTCAAGATTTCCACCTTCCACCGGACCAAGGCCTGGCCGGACCCCTCCGATCCGCCCTTCGTCAATGCCGTGGCTGGTATCGAGACCGATCTTCAACCCGTTGCTCTGCTGGGACTTTTGCACGAAGTGGAAACTGCCTTCGGCCGCAAGCGTTCCGTAGCGAATGCGCCGCGGAGCCTGGATCTGGACCTGATCGACTATCGAGGCCGGGTCGAGCAGGGCGCGGTGGAGCTTCCGCACCCCCGGCTGGCAGACCGGCGTTTCGTCCTGGAACCCTTAATGGAGGTGGCGCCGGGCTGGCGGCACCCGGTTACGGGCCTGCCGGTCAAAGCCCTTTTGGCGGCTCTTTCCTAGGGATTTGCGGCCAGACTTCTATCTTCTTGCCGTATTAGGGGTTTTTCTGTATGTGGCTCGGCTGATATCCCCGTTACCATCTCGAGATTCTATCTTCAGAATTTCCGGTAACTTGTTGAATAAAAAGGAATTCCATGGCGCGCGTGACTGTCGAAGATTGCGTTGACAAGATTCCCAACCGGTTTGATCTGGTGCTGGCGGCGGGTTTTCGGGCCCGCCAATTGTCTGGCGGCGCCGAACCGTTGCTGGAGCGTGATCGCGACAAAAACCCGGTCGTGGCGCTGCGCGAGATCGCGGCCAAGTCGCTAAAGCCGGAAGAGGTCAGGGAAGACTATATCCGCTCGCTTCAGAAGCATGCCGAAGTGGACGAGCCGGAAGAGTCGCGTCCGGAAGCCGACGACCGCGAAGATCCGTCGCATCGCCAGGTCACCGAAGAAGAGCTGCTGCGTGCGCTGACCACCGAAGCCCAGCGCCGGGCAGAACCCCAGCCCGAGCCCGAAGCCGACTACGAAGAGTAAGCCACGACCGGCCCGTAGCGACAGCGTACGGGCGCGGACGAAACGGTCCAGTGGACCGTTTCGAGTGGCGAACGCCGCGAGCACAAGCAAGCGGCGATCCCGCGCGGTCTTACCGTCACATCCCCGTCCCAAATCCTGAAATTCCAGCCTTCTAGGCCGGGTTGTTGGGGCGGGCGCCGCGAACTTCCTATATAATGGGTGCATGAGTGCCCCGTCCGTCCCCAGCGCGGTTCCTGTAAAGGCCGCGAACGCTCCTTCCGTCCCCGCAGCGGGTTTGCCGCGCGGGCGCCGGCGGTTGATGCGGCAGACCGATCTGGTCGAGCGGGTCACCGCCTACGATCCCGGTGCCGACGAGGCCATTCTCAATAAGGCCTATGTCTATGCCATGACCGCCCATGGCAAGCAGTTCCGCGCTTCGGGCGATCCGTATTTCGCCCACCCCCTGGAAGTGGCGGCGATCCTTACCGAGCTCAAACTCGATGTCCCCACCATCGTCACCGCGCTGCTGCACGACACGATCGAAGACACGCTCGTCACCTATGACGATGTGAAGAAGAATTTCGGAGAAGAGATTGCCGGCCTGGTCGATGGCGTTACCAAACTGTCCCAGCTCGAACTTTTTTCCGAGCGCACCAAGCAGGCGGAAAATTTCCGCAAACTGATGCTGGCGATCACCAGCGACATTCGCGTGCTTCTGGTGAAATTGGCCGACCGGCTGCACAACATGCGAACCCTGGGCTACATCGACAAGCCGGAAAAGCGCCGCCGCATCGCGCAGGAGACGGTGGATATCTATGCCCCGCTGGCCGGGCGCATCGGCATGCAGAATATGCGCGAGGAACTGGAAGACCTGGCGTTCGCGGAACTGGATCCGCATGCCCGCAATTCCATCGTCACCCATTTCGCCCGTCTGGACATGGTGGGCGGCGACCGGGTTGGGCGCATCGCCGACCAACTCAAGCGCAAGCTGGCCGAGCATGATCTGGATGCCTGGGTCTATGGCCGAGGCAAGCGGCCATTTTCGATCTGGCGCAAGCTGCAAACCAAGAAGCTCAATTTTGAACAGCTGTCGGACATTTTCGGCTTCCGCGTCATTGTGCGCGACATCACCGATTGCTACCGGGCGCTGGGTATCATCCATACCAGCTGGCAGATGGTCCCGGAACGTTTCAAGGATTTCATTTCCACACCCAAGACCAACGGTTATCGTTCGATCCACACCACGGTGATGGGGCCGGAAAAACAGCGGGTGGAAATTCAAATTCGTACGCAAGATATGCATGATGTGGCCGAGCGCGGCGTCGCGGCGCATTGGCGCTATCGCGAGCATGTGCCGGCGCAGGGCGATGAAGGCGTCGCCTATGGCTGGTTGCGCGACATGGTTGATCTACTGGAGCGGGGCGACAGCGCCGAAGAGGTGTTGGAGAATTCACGCCTCAATATGTATGCCGACCAGGTCTTCTGCTTCACGCCCAAGGGAAGCCTGATCTCGCTGCCGCGCGGCGCCACACCGATCGATTTCGCCTATGCGGTCCACACCGATCTGGGTCACACGGCGGTGGGCGCGAAAGTGAATGGCGGCCATGTGCCTCTGCACACACCGCTGCGCAATGGCGATCAAGTGGAAATCATCTCCACCAAGGAACAGGCTCCGTCGCCTTTGTGGGAACAGTTCGTGGTCACCGGGCGGGCGCGGGCCGAGATCCGCCGTTATTTGCGTCATGCCCAGCGCGGTGAGCACGTCAAGCTGGGGCAGAAGATTCTGGAAAAGACCTTTGCCGAGCAGGGCGCGGAGCTGAGCGAAAAGGCCATCGGTGAAGTGGCCAAGAAGCTGCGCCTGTCCAAGGCGGAAGATGTCTATGCCGATGTGGGGCGCGGCGTGCTGCGCGGCCATGAAGTGCTGGCGGCGGTATTCCCCGAACTCAAGCGATCCGACAAGACTCGCATCAAACAGGGCGGTCCCACCACACAAGCTGCCAAGCCGATCTCCATTCGCGGCCTGACCGAAGGCATCGCCTATAATCTGGCACCTTGCTGCCATCCGCTGCCGGGCGATCGCATCGTGGGGCTGATGACCCCGGGCGAGGGTGTTAATGTCCACACCATCGATTGCGCCGAACTCGACAAGGCGCAGAACATGGACGACTGGCTGGATGTCAGCTGGGGCCATAACGCGGCCGAAAGCGGTCCCTCTGTCGGGCGCGTCGCCGTCAGGGTGAAAAACGAGCCGGGCAGCCTGGCGGCTGTGATGACCGTGATCGCCGCCAATGGCGGCAATATTTTCAACATGAAGGTAACCGGCCGTAATCCATTATTCTTTGAATTTATGATGGATATCGAAGTGCGGGATGTCGGGCATTTGCAGAATATCGTGGGTGCGCTACGGGTGAATAACGCGGTCGAATCGGTTGATCGTGTGCGCGAGGCGGATGCTTCGACAAGTCATGAAGGGCCGTTATCGTGAACGTCGATCAGGTGTTGAACGAATTCAAGAAATCGGGCGCCTTGCTCGAAGGTCATTTCATTCTGTCGAGCGGACTTCACTCCGATAAATTTCTGCAAAAGGCTCTGGTGTTCCAGGACGCCAAACGCACCGCCAAGCTCTGCAAGGCTCTGGCTGTCAAAGTGAAGAAAGAGGTCAAGGACGAGATCACGGCCATCGTTTCGCCGGCGGTGGGCGGCATCGTTCCGGGCTATGAGATGGGCCGCCAGCTTGGTCTTCCCGCCATGTATGTCGAGCGGGTGGACGGCACCTTCCAGTTACGCCGCAACTTCACACTGAAAAAGGGCCAGAAGGTTCTGATGGTGGAAGACATTATTTCGACCGGCGTGTCCTCGCGCGAATGCATTGCCGCGATCAAAGCGACCGGCGCCAAGGTGGTTGCCGCCTGCTGTCTGATCGACCGCTCGGCGGGCAAGGCCAAGGTCGGCGTGCCGTTGATCGCGCTGGCGGAATGGAAAGTCCAGGCTTGGCCCGCCGACAAACTGCCGCCGCACTTACGTAACATTCCGGCAGTAAAGCCGGGAAGCCGGGGGCTTTCCTAATGAGAAGACTGGCTTGATAGGGAGATGGGTGTGAAATCCCTTCGTCTGGGCGTCAACATCGATCACGTCGCCACCGTGCGCAACGCACGGGGAGGGCCGACGCCCGACCCTATCCGTGCCGCGCTGATCGCACAGGCGGCGGGCGCAGACGGCATCACCGCGCATCTGCGCGAAGATCGCCGTCATATTTCCGATGAGGACATCGCACGGCTGTCGAGCGATCTGGAAATTCCGCTCAATCTCGAGATGGCTGCCACGGATGAAATGCTGGCGATAGCGCTCAAGGCGCGGCCGCACGCCGCCTGCATCGTGCCGGAGAAACGCGAGGAACGCACCACCGAAGGCGGCATCGATGTGGTCGGCCAATTTGCCCGGCTGAAGCCGATAGTCAGCGCGTTGCGCGCGGCTGGCATCCGGGTATCGATGTTCATCGAACCGGATCGTAAGCAATTGGACGCGTCGCGCGAGCTGGGCGCCCCGGTGGTGGAGCTGCATACCGGCGCCTATGCCAATGCCTCTGGCGCGGCGCAGGAAAAGTTGTTGAAGCATATCAGTAACGCGGCCGAGTTCGGCGCCGATCTGGGTCTGGAGATTCACGCCGGTCATGGGCTCACATTCGAGAATGTGAAACCGGTCGCGGCGATTCCGCATATCCGCGAACTCAATATTGGTCATTTCCTGATCGGGGAGGCGATCTTCACCGGCCTCAGCGACTCGATTCAGAAAATGCGGCGCCTGATGGATGATGCGCGCGCATGATCCTGGGCCTTGGCAGTGATCTGATCGACATCCGCCGCATCGAGAAGACGCTCGAAAAGCATGGCGAACGATTCATCGCCCGGATCTATACGGACGTCGAGCAAGCCAAATCCGAGGGGCGGGCCAATCGCGCCGCTTCTTATGCCAAGCGTTTTGCTGCCAAAGAGGCCTGCGCCAAGGCTTTGGGCACGGGCCTCAGTCATGGGGTCTTCTGGCGCGACATGGGGGTGGTTAACCTGCCGTCTGGCAAGCCAACCATGAAGCTGACCGGCGGGGCGCTAGCCAGGCTTCAGGCGATGACGCCGCCCGGCCATGTCGCGCAGATCGACCTGTCCATCACCGACGATTTTCCATTGGCCCAGGCCATCGTCATCATCTCGTCGCTCAAAGAGAATTAACAAGGAAATCCTTGACAGGGCGGGCGGGGAACCGTTTCTGTCCCGCGATCCTTCAAGCAACCGGAACTCATGGCCGACACCCCCACCCAGAGCAAGCAGGCTGCCCAGATAAAGCAGGGCGAATCCTGGACCGAGTTGGCCAAGACCGTGATCTATGCGGGGCTGATCGCCATCGTGATCCGCACGTTCCTGTTCCAGCCCTTCAACATTCCGTCGGCCTCGATGGAAGGCACTTTGCTGATCGGCGATTATCTGTTCGTCGAGAAATTCGCCTATGGCTACAGCCGCTATACATTTCCGTTCGGCGGGTGGCCGTTCGGGGACAGCGTGCATGGCCGTGTGCTGAGCCGCTCGCCTGAGCGGGGCGACGTCATCGTCTTCAAATTCCCCCAGGACAATACCACCGACTTCATCAAGCGGCTGATCGGGATGCCCGGCGACACGATCCAGATGAAGGACGGTGTGCTTTGGTTGAACGGCGCACCGGTTCCCAAGGTTCGCGAAGCCGATTACGTCGAGACCATCGACGGCGAGGAACATCACGTCCCGCAATATCGTGAGACCTTGCCCGGCGGTAAAAGCTATTTGACCCTGGACCGCGATCCAGAAGGTCCCGCCGACAATACAGACATCTACACGGTGCCGGCCGGCCATTATTTCATGATGGGTGACAATCGCGATAATTCCGCCGACAGCCGCACCGAAGTCGGTTATGTCCCCGCCGAAAATCTTGAAGGCAAGGCGGAGTTTCGGTTTTTCTCCACCAACGGCAGCGCGCGCTTCTGGGAAGTCTGGAAATGGCCCTTCGCCATCCGGTATACGCGCCTGCTGACGCCGATCCACTGAGCGTTTTGCGCGACCTCGGCCCGCTCGAAGAAAAACTCGGTCATCGCTTTTCCGATCGCGAACTGCTGAAGCGTGCGCTCACCCATGCCAGCGCCACCGCGACGCTCTCGAATGAGCGGTTGGAATTTTTGGGCGACCGGGTCCTGGGCCTCATAGTGGCTGAGACGTTGCATGCCCGTCATGCCAGCGAAAGCGAAGGCGCCTTGACGATTCGCTTCCATGCCCTGGTGCGGGCGGAAGCCTGCGCCCGCGTTGCCGAGGCCATCGGACTGCCGGACTTTATCAAGCTTGCTAGCGCGGGGTTCGATAGCGCCCGCGCCAGGGCGGCCATTCTCAGTGATGTCTGCGAGGCGGTGATCGCGGCTTTGTATCTGGACGGCGGCATGGCGGCGGCGCGAAGTTTCGTGGCGCGCTATTGGGCGCAGATGTTCGACGATCCGGGGCAGGGCGCGGAGATGCGCGATGCCAAGACAAGGCTGCAGGAATGGGCCCAGGGCCGCGGCCTGCCCACGCCCGCCTACCGTGAAATGGATCGCTCCGGACCGGCGCATGCGCCGCATTTTGTGATGGAAGCATTGGTGGAAGGCGAGGCGCCGCAAAGCGGCGAGGGCGGTTCCAAGCGCGAAGCAGAACAGGACGCGGCAACCAAGTTGCTCGCGCGGGTCATCTCATGACGTCACGTTGCGGTTTTTGCGCCATCATCGGCGCGCCCAATGCCGGAAAATCCACACTCACCAACGCACTGGTGGGCTCGAAGGTGGCCATTGTCAGCCCCAAAGTTCAGACCACCCGCATGACGGTGCGCGGTGTGGCGATGGCGGGTGAAACCCAGATCGTCTTTGTGGACACGCCAGGTATCTTCCGGCCTCGCCGCCGGTTGGACCGCGCCATGGTCGGTGCGGCCTGGGCAGGCGCCGAAGATGCCGACGCCATTCTCCTGGTGGTTGATGCCGCCGATCTTGCCGCCAATCCCAATTCGCCGGGCGCACGCGATACCAACGCGATCCTGGCCGGATTGAAGGAAGGCAAACGCAAGACGATCGCCTTGGTCCTCAACAAGATCGACGGCATGAAGCGCACCGACCTGCTGCCGTTGATGGAGCGGTTTCGCGCCGAAGGGGTGTTTGAAGATGCGTTCCTGCTTTCGGCTTTGAAGGGCGATGGCGTCAGCGATGTTGCAAGCTGGGTGGCGGCGCGCATGCCGGAAGGTCACTGGCTTTATCCCGAAGATCAGGCCGCCGATATTCCGATGCGCCTGCTGGCGGCCGAGATCACGCGCGAGAAAATCTATCACCGCCTGCATGATGAGTTGCCTTATGCCAGCGCGGTCGAGACGGAGAAGTGGGAAGAGCGCGAGGATGGTTCGGTCCGCATCGATCAGGTGATTTTCGTTCAGCGCGACGGCCAGAAAGGTATCGTGCTAGGAAAAGGTGGTCAGACCGCCAAGATCATCGGCGAGCTCGCCCGCAAGGAAATGGAAGAGCTGTTCGACCGGCGAGTGCACCTGTTCCTGTTCGTCAAGGTGCGCGCGGATTGGGCGGATAATCGCGAACATTACCGTGAAATCGGATTAGAGTTTCCGGAAGAATAGGAAAGCACAGGCTTTCTTCCCCCGCGTGGCGGAGCCACTGGCGGGGGGAGATGTCCGCTAGCGGGCTTGCCCGCGTGGCGGACAGATGGGGGCCATAATATGGAATGGACTGACAGCGGCATCGTCTTGTCTTCGCGCGCTTATGGCGAGACCGGCATCATTGCCGATGTGCTGACGCGTGAGCATGGCCGCCATCAGGGTTTGGTGCGAGGCAGCAAGGTGCGCGCCGCCCTGCAACCGGGAAACAGCCTGTCACTGACCTGGCGAGCACGGCTGCCTGAGCAATTGGGAAGCTATACTGTGGAACTGGCACGCGCCCGCGCCGGCGCTTTGATGGAAAGCCGTGAAAGCCTGACCGGCCTTAACGCGTTTTGCGCTGTCGCGGGCGTGGCGCTGCCGGAGCATCAGGTGCATGCGGCTCTGCATAATGTGGCGGAGATTCTTCTCGATGCCATGATGGCGGATGACTTTTCCCATTGGGGGCCCCTCTATGTGCGTTGGGAATCTGGTCTGCTGGATGCATTGGGGTTCGGTCTGGATCTTTCGCAATGTGCGGCCACCGGATCGGTCCGGGATCTGATTTATGTTTCGCCGCGCACCGGGCGGGCTGTGTCGCAAAGCGCGGGGGCGGATTATGCGGCGCGATTGCTGACCTTGCCGCAGTTCCTGCTGGGCGCATCGCCGGCGCCGGATATGGCGGCGACGCGGGCCGGATTGAAACTGACGGGGCATTTTCTGCTGGAGCGTGTTCTGGCACCCAATGGCCGCGAAATGCCACAAGCGCGGTACCGGCTGGACGCGCTCGCGGACAGCCAATCAAAATAGCTGGATGCGCTGGCGGCCTAACCGAATCAGATTAGAACCGCCTGCATGGGCACGTCGGCTGGACGCGCCCGCGGACAGCCATCAAGAAATCGCCGCGGTGTGGCGCCGGACGAATCGAGTAAGAGCTTCAACATGGGCACCCAGGTAAAGCCAGACGATATCCGTTCCGAGCCGCTGGCGCAGGCGCTGGCTGAACGCTATTTGGCCTACGCACTGTCCACCATCACCCAGCGCGCCTTGCCGGATGTTCGTGACGGGCTGAAGCCGGTGCACCGCCGGCTGATGCACGCCATGCGCCTTTTGGGATTGAACCCGGCTGCCGGGTTCAAGAAATGCGCCCGCGTCGTGGGCGACGTGATCGGCAAATATCACCCGCATGGCGATCTGGCGATCTATGAGGCGCTGGTACGCCTGGCGCAGGATTTCGCGCTTCGCTATCCGCTGATCGAAGGGCAAGGCAATTTCGGCAATGTCGACGGCGATAACGCTGCGGCCATGCGTTACACCGAAAGCCGTCTCACGGAAGTGGCGCAGGCGCTGCTGGAAGGCCTGGACGAAAACGCGGTGGACTTCCGAGCCACCTATGATGGCGAGGAAGAAGAACCCGTCGTTCTGCCGGCCGCTTTTCCCAATCTGCTGGCCAATGGCTCATCGGGTATCGCGGTCGGCATGGCGACCTCCATCCCGCCGCACAATCTGGGCGAACTCTGCAGCGCCATCGTGACTTTGATCGAAAATCCGGACGCTCAGGACCGCAGCCTGCTGAAATTCGTCAAGGGACCGGATTTCCCCACTGGCGGCATCGTCGTGGAGGATCAGGCAGCTATCGCCGAAGCCTACAAGACCGGACGCGGCGGGTTTCGCTTGCGGGCGCGGTGGGAAAAGGAAGAAGGCGCCCGCGGCGTCTATCAGATCGTCATCACGGAAATTCCCTACCAGGTCCAGAAGGCCAAGCTGATCGAGCGCATCGCCGAATTGCTGGACCTGAAGAAGCTTCCTCTGCTGGATGACGTTCACGACGAAAGCGCCGAAGACATTCGCGTCGTCCTGTCGCCCAAAAATCGCACGGTCGATGCCAATATGCTGATGGAACAATTGTTCCGCCACAGCGACCTGGAAGTGCGCATTTCGCTGAACCTCAATGTCCTGGACAAGGGACAGGTGCCGCGTGTGATGAGTCTGAAGCAGGCGCTCCAGGCATTCATCGATCACCGCCGCGATGTGCTGGAGCGTCGCTCCAACCATCGATTGGAGAAGATTGCGACGCGCCTGGAGGTTCTGGAAGGCTATCTCGCCGCTTATCTGAACCTCGACAAGGTGATCAAGATCATTCGTTCGGAGGACGAACCCAAGCCGAAGCTGATGAAAGCATTCGACCTGAACGAGAACCAGGCCGAAGCCATCCTCAACATGCGGCTGCGCGCTTTGCGCAAGCTGGAGGAAATCGAGATTCGGGGCGAGCATGCCGAACTCACCCGTGAGCAAAAGGAACTGACAAAGCTTCTGGGGTCGGAAAAGCTCAAATCTCAGCGCTTGATCGAAGAAGTCAAGGAAATGGACGCCAAGTTCGGCGCCAAGACCAAGCTGGGCAAGCGCCGCACCGAAATCGCTGGCGCACGCGATGTGGCGGAGCTGTCGGCCCTGGCTGAAGAAGCCGTCGAACTGGCGAGCGCGGTGGAAAAAGAACCCATCACCATCGTTTGTTCCCAGAAACTTTGGCTGCGAGCCGCGAAGGGGCATCAGGAAGAAGGCGATGCGGTGAAATATCGCGAAGGCGACCGCCGCCGCTTCTGGATCCATGCCCAGACCACCGACAAGTTGATGATGCTGGCGACTGATGGGCGTTTTTTCACCCTGGATTGCAGCAAGCTGCCGGGCGGTCGCGGCAATGGCGAAGCGATCCGCAGCTTTATAGATTTGCCGCCCGATGCCGACGTCGCAGCCATGTTCGTGCATGTTCCGGGCCGCAAGCTGTTGCTTGCCGCCACCTCGGGTCATGGGTTCGTCACTGCCGAAGATGATGCCATCGCTATGACCAAGAATGGCAAGCGGGTGATGAATGTGAAGCCGGGGATCGAAGCCATAGTGGCGCGGCCGCTCGAGGGCGATCATGTCGCGGTGGTGGGTGAGAACCGCAAGCTGCTTATCTTCGCGCTATCCGAAGTGCCGGAGATGGCGCGGGGGCAGGGTGTGTATCTGCAGCGCTACAAGGACGGCACTTTGCTGGATGCAGTCGCTTTCGTCTGGAAGGAAGGCTTGATGGATGAAAATAATCGCAGCTTCCCGGCCCCGGACCTTAAAGAGTGGAAAGGCGAGCGCTCCCAGGCCGGCCGCATCGTTCCGCGCGGCTGGGCCAAGTCGGGCAAGTTCGCCGCGGTTTGAAAACGGCTTTATTTTGTTCGAAAAATACGGTTAACAAACCCCTTAACCTCATCTGTGCCAAAGCGAGACAGCGCTGCGCGGCTTGGCTATAAAAACCAGGTCTCTTCCGTCCGGCGTTCATGTCAACCCTTCGCATCCTGGGATTTTGCTACTTCGCCATCGCGTCGGCTTTTGCGCTTGGCATCACGACGGCGGACCAGGCGAAGTTGCGCGAAGTCCTGGATGCCGCGACTGAAGCAGTTTCGAACCAGACCGATCAGAGCGTGATGCAGCCGTTACTGGCTTTTGCACGCAGCCAGGATGAGACCTTTTTCGATCCCCCGCCGCCGGGGACGCAGACCATTGCACTGGCACCGCCTGCGCTGAATGACGAGTCGGCCTATGCACATGTTGATGCGCCACCCGCAGCTCAGGCACGACTGGTTGATCAACCGCTTCTTACTCTGGCGCCGGAGCTGACGATCGCGCCGGATTTGTCCGAAATTGAGGCGCCAGGCCAGAGGGGTATTGCGGAAATTCCGGACACCAAGAAATCCGCGAACATCTCCGCGCACGATTTGGTGCAGTCGCGGCTGGAACAAAGCCTGACTCCGGACCTGCGCCGCAATTTCGATCTCTTCCTGTTCGTGAGCACCGCCGCGCATGGCCCGGCGGCGCAACGGCTCTATGTCTTCAAGAAGTCGCCGGATGGGAAGCTGGCACTGGCTTATGATTGGGTGGCTTCGACCGGCCGTGAGAAATATGAAACATCGCCGCTTGGCCATCGCACGTTCACGGTGACGCCGACAGGATTCTATCAGTTCGATCCGGGCCGCATGTATCGCGATTACAGATCGCGCGCCTGGGACGGCGCGATGCCCTACGCGATGTTTTTGAACTCGGAACATAACGGCGTTCCAACTGGCGTTGCCGTGCACGCAACGACATCATCCACGGTCAATCGGCTCGGCAGGCGTGCCAGCGCGGGCTGCATTCACATTTCCGCACAGAATGCGGCGCTTCTTTATACGATGGTCCGGTCGGATTATCGGGGCCAGGTGCCGCGCTTCGCTTACGATGAAGACAATGAGACGATGAGCAACCGTGGCGAGGTGATGCGCGATGCCAAAGGGCAAATCGCGATGGTGAATGGGTTTCGCGTGCTGATCGATATCGAGAGTTTCTCCGGCCGCGACGTCGTTGCCGCGTTGGATTGACCCCCAGCGCGGTTCTCAAGAATCAAGCGTGACCGGTTACCAGCCAGAGAATGATGATGATCGGCAACGGAATGCCGATTGCCCAAAGAAGCACGGAGCGCATGTGTCTCTCCCGTTGACGTTGGCTAGATAACCGCCATGTCATTGGAAAGTTCCCCCATCTGTCTGCCACGCGGGCAAGCCCGCTAGCGCCGTTCGATACGCTGTCGCTATCGAACTCCCCCGCCAATGGCTTCGCCATGCGGGGGAAGAAAGCCGGTGTATTCGTTTTAGGAGCGCCTGATTTCGTAAAGCGCGATGGCAGCGGCGTTGGAGACGTTCAAGCTCTCCATCGCCTTGTCGATCGGAATGAATGCGGTGCTGTCGCAGCGCTCGCGCACCAGGCGGCGGATGCCGTCGCCTTCGGAACCCATCACCAATGCGATGTCGCCGCCAGATGTGGCCTGGGCGAGGGTCTGCTCCCCGTCACCCTCCAGAGCAACACGCCAGAAACCGGCTTCGGCCAGGCGATCCAGCGCGCGGGCGACATTCACCACTTCAACATAAGGCAGGATTTCCAAGGCGCCTGAAGCCGCCTTGGCCAACGCGCCGGAGTGGGGCGGGGCGTGACGATCCTGAACGACAACAGCGGTCACGCCAAAAGCGGCGGCGGTACGAAGGATGGCGCCGACATTGTGCGGGTCGGAAAGCTGGTCCAGCACCAGGATGATCCGGCGGCGCCCATCGGGTTCTCGGGCGAGGACTTCATCCAGATCGCTGGTGGGTAGGGGATCGCAGGACAAGGCGACGCCCTGATGGACCGCGCCAGGCGGCAGCAGCTTGGAAATCGCATCGGCATCGGCCGGTTCCACCCGGACCCGGTCGAGGAGCTTTTCGCCCAGGACCTCGGCGGCACGGGCCGTCAGAACGATGCGGTGGCTCTTGCGGTTGGGGTTGGCCAGGGCGGCCTGGACGGCATGGAGGCCATAAAGCCAGTTTTCCGCCCGTTCCGGCCGCCGGTTGGGCGTCCTTGGGGCCGGGGATGAAGGCCCTCGGCCAGGGGTGGGGCGGCGGTCTTTGCGGAAATCCTTGGGGCGCATGACGGGCCTTATAGAGTAGTAATGGGGGGCGGCAAGCGGGCTGTCTGGGAAAGGCCGTATTCCGCCTTTTTCGCGGTATCTAAGCCCTTGACACCCAGACCTGATTGACCAATAACCCGCGATCCGCAGCCAACCTTTTGGAGGCACTATTTTCGCTCGTCCGGACCGAACGGATGAGGCTTGCGCGCCGGCCGGTGACTGGGTTTAACCCGTTGTTCCAGTTGGAAAATTGGTAATTGGAGGGGTGCCCGAGTGGCTAAAGGGGACGGACTGTAAATCCGTTGGCTACGCCTACGTTGGTTCGAATCCAACCCCCTCCACCATCGTCCGATGGCGCGCAAAGACGAAGGAAGTCGAATAAGGCGGGTGTAGCTCAATGGTAGAGCAACAGCCTTCCAAGCTGATGACGAGGGTTCGATTCCCTTCACCCGCTCCAATGATTTGAGGCCCGGCTTGGAAAGCCGGAAATGAAGTGACCGCCGGACACGAAATAAAGA